>WJKB01000066.1 GCA_014729345.1 Candidatus Woesearchaeota archaeon | reverse complement strand
TGAATTGTCAGCCACCATGAACTGGTCCAGAACATATTTCTCAGACTTTTTCAGGAATCTTGCACTGGGCCTTATCTTTATCAGCCCTTCATTATCTGCTCTCAGAAGCTCAAGCCTGCTGCCCTTGACCACTAGGATGTCATCCGGTCGGAGCTCTTTGTTCTTAATCCTTCTCTTGAATTTCCTGCCTTTTCTTGTTATCCTCATTATCCTTATGCCGTAGTCTTTCAGCTTGCTTTTCCCTGCTTTCTGGTTTATGAGAGGAGAACCCTTTGGAAGGTATACATCAGAGGTATACTTCAGTTTCTTGTAAGGATCTGAAATATCTCTCTGAGCCTTACGGATAGGGAGCAGAAACCTGCCGATCGTGAAGAAGTATAGCAGCACTATGGCAAAGACTATCACTCCGAGTTTGGTGATCTGGAAAAGGCCTATGGGGCTGAAACCTGCCCTTACATAGATATCATTAGCCAGTATATTGGTAGAGGTTCCCAGCAGCGTAAGCGTTCCTGCTGCCATGGATATGAAAGAGAGGGGGATCAGCAGCTGGGTGGCATATGTCTTGGTCTTTTCAGTCAGGTCCATGACCATGGGAGCGAGTATGGAGACAGAGGCAGTATTGTTTATGAGGCCTCCAAGAGGGCTTATGGCTGCGATTGCGCCTATCTGCCTGTTCAGGGTCTTTGCGATCTTGAGTATCTTCTCGCCCAGTATGTGCACTACTCCTGTCCTTTGGATACCTGCTGAGATGATGAACATGGAAAGCACTGTTATTGTAGCAGGATTGGCGAAGCCGGAGACGCTTTCTGCAGGGGTGACCAACCTGGTGACTGCCAGGGTCACGATGGTCAGCAAAGCCACTGTATCAAAACTGTATCTCTCAGTGGCAAAAAGGTAAAGCACAGCCACTGTGATCAGCATCACCAATACCATATCAGATGTTATCATAGTCATAGTCTGCTATCCTCTCTGCTAAAACCTTGCTAAAATCACCTTCAATATCACAGCTATCCCCAGCACTATGCTGACCAGGCCCATAGTCAGCCTGATCTTTCTGGAATCGATCCTTCTCACGAGATAGACTGCTATAGGCACAGAAAGTATCCCTCCCAGAAGCATGGATACTATGATGGACCATTCCAGGGTCTGCCCTGGCTGGAATACCATGTGCGCAAGAACTCCTATAATGCTTAGGGTTCCCTCGGTAATTTGGGTCATGCCCACTGCCCTCTTGCTCTTTATGCCTGAGATTATCTGTCCTCCTGAAAGCACAGGCCCGAATCCTCCTCCTGTAATCCCCTTGTTTGCAGAAGCCAGCGTGGCAAATGCGGTTATCCTTTTCAGGGATACTTTCCGTCTCATCTTGAACTTTTTGAGTATTATAAGGCCTATCGCCAGGGTAAGCAGGCCTATGTATATGTCAAGCGCGTACTCTGGTATGTTTACGGCTATAAAGGCCCCTAAAATTATGGCCACAAGCCCGAATCCCAGAAATATGCAGAAGATCTTCCTGTTCTCTTTCCTGAAGAAGTCAAAGTTCTTCATGCCATGATGCATTATGCCTGATGACAGGCTCAGCGCAGCGCTGCAAAACAATACCGCAGGCACGACAGCAAGCGGGGCAAATCCCAGCAAGATAAGCACAGGGGTAAGGGTTCCGAAACCCATGCCTACTGCTGAGTCGAAAAATTCAAGTACAAAAGCAGCTATCACCACTGTCAGGATTATCTCTGGAAACATACAGGCCTCTTTTTTTTGTTAGAAAAGAGCAGTATGTTTATATATCTTTTCTTTCACGCTGCTGAAGTTCGGATCCTGGTCTGTTCTGCCTTGCTTGTCTGATTTTTTTTCAAAACTTTTAAATACTTTGGTTGGCGTTCAGACAATGATGGCCAAGAAATCAGAAATACTGGCTGAAAAAAGGACTCAACTGGCAGAAGTCAGGACAGAGCTCGCGTACAAGAGGACCATGAGCGCTGATATGAGGACCACTGCCACACTTGTCCTATTCGGCATCGCGTTCATCGGCTTTTCAGAGTTCAGCTGGGACTTTTTCTTCACAGCAGGCGTTGCTGCCATAATCTTGGGCGTGATATATCTTGTCAGCGCGTTGAGAGTGGGACTCAAGCATTCCAGGAAGATAAGGATCATAAAGGACGTTTTCAACAAGATACTGAAAAAGACAGGCTCAGAGATGCAAAGTTACAAGGATTCCTTACAGAAGACAAATATAGACAGGTAAAAGGTGCAGTGAAGACAGGCATTGAAGGGTAAGGACAGACAGATATATGAAAAAGGAGGGACATGCATGCAAGATATCTCAGAAAAACATGTGATAATAACAGGAGCAGCAAGCGGGATCGGAAAGGCCATCGCTGTACTGCTCGGAAACAAGGGAGCGAACCTCATGCTTCTGGACAAGGATTACAATTCTCTAAAGGCAGTCAAGAGTTACATATCAGAAAAATGCCCCAATTGCCATACCTGCTTTGCAGAGAAGTGCGACATAAGGGACGAGAAAAGGATAAAGGAATGCATCGCCAAGTTCATCAAGAACTGCGGCAAGATAGACGTGCTTATCAACAATGCAGGCATACTGGACTACGGCAAGCTGCATGAGCAGGACCCAAAAAGATGGTTTGATGTGATAAACACCAACCTCTACGGAACATTCCTCTGCTCCAGATACGTGCTTCCTCATATGGTGAAGAGAAAGAAAGGGCATATAATCAATATGTCATCTGTTTACGGCAAAAATGCATCTGCAGATTCTTCCGCATACTGCGCCTCCAAGTTCGGTATAAGAGGGCTTTCCCAGTCCCTGCAACAGGAAGTGGGCAGATATAACATAAGAGTGAGCATAATACATCCAAGCACTACCCAGACAAACCTGTTCAAAGGCACGCCTTTCAAACCCAACAAGAACACGGCGCTCGTGCCTGAGGATATCGCCAGGACCATATACAGCACTATCATGATGAGGCCTGGATCCACAATATCTGATGTGGATGTAGTGCCTATAAGGGATCCTTACAAAGGAAGCAAAAAATGAGGTGAAAAAATGGCTAAACCCAGAAAAAAGACCAAGACAGTCAAGAAAAAGGCTCAAAGCGAGGCCAAAAAAGCAAGACAGATGCAGCAGAAAGCAAGGGCTGAGCTCAAGAAAGCCAAACAGAAGTTCGCCAAGGCAGAAAAGAAGGCTAAGGATACGATCAAGAAGAACCCTGAGAAAGCGGTCGCCCTTGCAGCAGCCATCGGTGCAGCAGTTGGTGCTGCCAGCACTGCGGCAGGAGCCTATGCCCTGAAGAAAAAGGGGAGGCTGTGAAACTTTTATTTTTTTGATTTTTGTTGCTCGGGCCTGAGAGATCACGCTGTCCTGCTGCCTGAGCCTGAAATATTTTGAGGTGCAGATCATGCTGATAAACATACTGCTGCTGCTTGCGGGGCTTGCTATCCTTGTTAAGGGCTCTGACTTTTTTGTAAGATCAGCCGCGTCTATCGCAAAAAAGTTCGGGGTTTCAGAATTTATCATAGGACTTACTCTTGTGGCTGTAGGCACTTCGCTGCCAGAGCTTGCTTCTGCGGTGATGTCGTCGCTGAAGGGCGCCAGCAGTTTGGTCATTGGCAACATCATCGGGGCGAACGTGGCAAACATCGGGCTTATAGTGGGGATTGCCGCGACCATGTCTGCGATAAGGACAACCAGGGAGATGCTTGAAAGAGATGGCTATGTCCTCCTGCTTGCTGCGGCGCTTTTTCTTCTTTTTGCCCTTGACCTGAGGATAGTGTGGTGGGAAGGGGCCATATCCATCCTGCTTTATGTCGCATACATGTTCTTCCTTTTTGAGGGAAAGAAGAAATTCAAGGGAAGGTTCGGGTTCAGGGAGTTTTCGCGTTACTTTTTCGGATTCCAGTATATTCTGACCATAAGAAGCAAGCTGATATCCAACTACAGGAACAGGCGAAAGAAGGGAAAAGGGAAAAAACACCTCAGCCCTGAGCAGCAAAAAGAGATAAAGGAGCTTTTCAGGGAAGGTCTTGTAAAGGATTTCCTGATGCTTGCGCTCAGTGCAGGGATGGTGGTGCTTGGAGCAAAGTACCTGGTGGAAAGTGCAGTATACCTTGCATATATTTTCAGGATACCCGGCACTGTTATAGGGGTGCTCATGGCCATCGGCACTACTGCTCCTGAGATGAGTGTGGCTATTTCAGCTGCAAGGAAAAGGCTTGGGAATATAATTATGGGAAACGCTATCGGATCCTGTATCACGAACACTTTCCTGATCATAGGAATATCTTCTGTGATAAGCCCGCTGTATCTCCTGAGAGCTACTGTCAACTATGCGCTGCCATTTCTCCTGTTCATGGTCATGCTTCTGCTTTTCTTCCTGAAGAGCCACTGGAAGGTCAAGAGGTGGGAGGGGCTGGTCTTCATATGCCTGTATGTTCTTTTCCTTGTCCTGGTGATGGTCGGGTTGCTTGCCTGAAAACAATACCTTAGAATCAGGCAAACAATTCAATAATATTTATAAACAGGAAATCTCTACCAGAACCTTCAGAAATCAACTTGAACATGAGATCAGCTGAAGAGCAGGACAGGAAAGAACAGCAAAAGATAAAGGAATCTATAAAGAAAACAGGCTCCCCTAAAAAATTCCTGTTCGTGACCATCGACAGCCTGATCGCAGATATGGCCTGGAGGATAAAGCTGGAAGGCCATGAGGTCAAGTACTATGTCAGGAACCCGGACGACAAGGAAGTGGGCATGGGATTTGTCGAGATGGTCGATGACTGGGAGAAAGAGACAAATTGGGCAGACATAATAATCTTTGATGACGTCCTAGGGCAGGGAAAAAAGGCTGAAGAGCTCAGGAAGCAGGGAAAGCTTGTTGTAGGCGGGACCGAATATACTGACAGGCTTGAGGACGAGAGGGAGTTCGGCCAGGAGGAGCTGAAGAATTTGGGAGTGAATATCCTGCCCTACCAGGCATTCACCAATTTTGAGGATGCCATAAGCTTTGTGAAGGAGAACCAGGGCAGGTATGTCCTGAAGCCGAGCGGAGAGGCAGCCAACCTTAAGGGCCTCCTGTTCATAGGAGAAGAGGAGGACGGAAGAGACGTCATCCAGGTGCTTGACGACTACAGGAAGGCCTGGTCCAAGAAGATACCATCATTCCAGCTTCAGAAAAGGATCAGCGGAGTAGAGGTGGCTGTGGGTGCTTTTTTCAACGGCAAAGAGTTCATCTACCCCGTAAACATCAACTTTGAGCATAAGAAACTTTTCCCCGGAAACCTGGGACCGTCCACAGGAGAGATGGGCACGACGATGTTCTGGTCAGGGCCTAACAGGCTTTTCAACTCCACGCTTAAGAAGATGGAGCCTGTGCTTGCAAGGGAAGGTTATGTGGGATATATAGACCTGAACTGCATAGTCAACAGCAACGGCATCTATCCTCTTGAGTTCACGAGCAGGTTCGGCTACCCTTCCATATTTATACAGGAAGAAGGCATGCTTGTCCCTGTCGGAGACTTCCTTTACGACCTGGCTCAGGGAAAATCACCCAAACTCAAGACCAAGAGCGGTTTCCAGATAGGGGTGAGGATAGTGGTTCCGCCGTTCCCCTTCACAGACAAGGAGACCTTTGAGGTCAAGTCCAGGGATTCCATCATATTCTTCAAGAAGCCTGTGGAGGGAGTGCATTTTGAGGACGTGAAGCTTGTGAAGGGGGAATGGATCGTGACCGGCAACGCAGGAGTGGTGCTTGTGGTATGCGGATGCGGACAGACCATGAAGCAGGCGCAGGAACAGGCCTATAAGAGGATAAAGAGCATATCTATACCTCACATGTATTATAGAGATGACATAGGCGACAGGTGGTACGAAGACAGCGACAAGCTGCACAGCTGGGGATATCTCAGAGAGGCATGAATCATGGATATCCTGCAATGATCATAGATATTCTGCCATGCCTGACGCTGCGGCAGTGAGTATCCTGCGGTAATACGAAAGACATATATACATATGTATTTTCTCAATATGTATGGCAAGACGAATACTTAGGAACATCCACCTGCTGAGCAAGAAAAGCCCTGAAGCAGGCCTGCCTCCAGGAACAGTGGTGTATGTCGGAGAGAAAAAGAAAGAGAAGGTCAGCCTGGAGCTTATAGACTATACCAAGGGATCCTTTGTGCGCAAGAATATAAGTAAAGTAGAGAATGCACTCCCTTTCAAGGAAAAGCCGACAATCACCTGGCTGAACATTACAGGTATCCATGACACAGAGATCATAGCGAAAGTAGGAAAGTATTTCCGGATACATCCTCTGGTGAGGGAAGACATAGCAAACACCAAGCAGCGCCCCAAGGTTGAGGATTTTGACAGGTATCTGTTTCTGGTCCTCAAGATGATAATATATGATGAGAGGAAAAAGGAGATCAGGCCTGAGCAGATCAGCTTTATCATCGGCCCCAACTTTGTGATCTCTTTCCAGGAAAGGCGAGGAGATGTATTCGATCCTATAAGGAATCGGCTCAGCCAGGGAAAAGGAAAGATCAGGCGCATGGGCACAGATTACCTGGCATACTCGCTGATCGACGCGATAGTTGACCACTACTTCACCATACTAGAGCATCTGGGAGAGAAGATCGAGAACATGGAGGACACTGTCCTCAAAGAGCCGCATCCTGAACTTCTTGACAGGATCCACAAGATGAAGAGGGACATGGTCTACCTGAGGAAATCTGTTTGGCCATTGAGGGAAGTGCTGAGCAAGCTGCAAAGGAGAGATTCCCCTCTTATCAAGAAATCCACTGAGATATACCTGGGAGACCTTTATGACCACACCATCCAGGTCATCGACCAGATAGAGGCTTACAGGGACACGGTAACAGGCCTCATAGACGTATACATGTCAAGCGTCAGCAACAAGATGAACGAGATTATGAAGGTCCTGACCATCTTTGCAGCTATCTTTATACCACTTACGTTCGTTGCAGGGGTCTATGGGATGAACTTTGAGCACATGCCTGAGCTGGACTGGAGATACGGCTATTACACAGTTTGGGGGGTTATGGTCCTTATAGGAACATCAATGCTCATGTATTTCAGGAGAAAAGAGTGGCTTTAGGCCAAAAGCTAAGATCTCCTGAGCATCTTTTTTGATATATTTAAATATGATAAGTTATTAGCGGTGATCATGGGACTCAAGAGACATTTTCCCCGAATAAAAAAGAGGTTTTACCTGGAGGGCGCGTTCACGCTTGCCCACCATTCTCTGATAGAAGGTCTTTTCCTGATAGGATTTGCCTCAGCTCTTGGAGCAGACAACTTTGAGCTGGGTGTGATCCTTTCAATCCCTCTATTCGCAAACCTTCTGCAGATGTTCTCAGCCTTCATACTTGAGACCGTGGGCAGCAGAAAATATACCTGCCTCATAAGCCTTTTCATCGGAAGAGCAGTATGGATAGCTGTGATCCTGGCTGCATTCGGCCTTTTTGGCCAGGGAAGGGCGCTGATCATGCCTTTCATCACTGTGCTTCTGGTATCTTACGTGTTCATAGCCATAGGAAACCTGGCTCTTTTAAGCTGGATAAAGGAGATAGTGCCTGTGACAAAGCTGTCCAAGTTCTTCGGAAAAAGGAACATCTATGCGAGCGCTTTCGGAGCTGTAGCCTTTCTCATAGGTTCGAGAGTCATAGACAGCTTTGAGCATATGCGCACCTACGGCTACATCTTCCTTACAAGCATGATCCTGGGACTCATAGGGCTGACTTTCCTGATTAAGGTGCCTGACCAGAAACAGAAGGTCCGCGCCATCAAGCCAAGGCTGTTCCTGCGCAGGCTGTTGATGCCTTTCCAGAATCCAGGTTACAGGACCCTGCTGTATTTTGGGCTATTCTGGGGATTTGCCATCAACATCGCATCATCGTTTTTCATAGTCTTCATGCTTAATGACCTTGGCATTGACTACTTTACCGTGTCCATTTTCGTGCTAGCTTCCACCATCGCAAGGATCTACGGTCTGAGCGTATGGGGGAAGATGGGCGATGAGTTTGGAGCAAAGCCCATGCTTGCCCTTTCAGCGACTGTGACCAGCTGTGTGCCCCTTGCTTTCGTTTTCATCAACAAGTCCAACTATCTTCTCATACCTATCATCTATGTAGTGAGCGCGATATCCTGGTCAGCCATAGACATCTCGATATCCCAGCTTCTCTTCAAAACAGCCCCTAAGAGGAATGATGCTTATTTCCTGGCAAACTACACAAGCCTTACAGGACTATTTGCCGCTTTCGGCCCTCTTCTGGCAGGATATCTTGCAACAGTAGTGAAAGACAGCACACTGCCACTGTTCCATTACACTTATCCGCTGAAATACGTCTTTATCATGGCTTTTGTTGCCAGGGTGCTGTGCCTCCCACTTATCTCAAGGATCCAGGAACCCAGGGCCAAGGAGATAGACGAGGTGCTTGACATGGTAAAGTCCATGAGATACTTCTCGTTTTTCTCGAACATATATTTCTTCGCGAGCAGCGCCTCAAAGATTGTGCTGGTGCCCCAGAAACAGCTGTTTTGGGCCAGAAGAGAGACAGTTAAGCATGTCAGGACAGCGCGTACCAAGGTAAAGGAAAAGATCAGCAGGCAAAGGCAGCAGAGAAAGGAGAAAAAAGCTGTCAGAAGGGCAAAAAAATAGGGATAGAAGAAAAGATTAATACAATGTCAGGCTGTTGATGTGCAGAAAATCGCAACCTGATTTCTCTAAACGCAAATTATATAAATACACAATGTTCACTGAAAGCCATGGCAGAGATCCAGCCAGGAAAAGCTTCTGAAACTCCTGAGGTCATTGTACTTGGGACTATAGGCTTGGATGACATAGAGACCCCGTTCGGAAGGGTGCAGAACGTCCTCGGAGGAAGCGCCACTTATGCGGCCTATGCTGCTAGCTTCTTCGCAAAGCCTGGGATGATCAGCATAGTGGGGGATGATTTTC
>WJKB01000065.1 GCA_014729345.1 Candidatus Woesearchaeota archaeon | reverse complement strand
GTCCCTGCAGATCCTTGTCCTTATCCCATCATAGCTGCATGCTGTCCAGTAGGTGCATTCCCAGTCAGGCTCGCATACAGCAGAGCCTCCTGAGGAACCGCTGCTTCCGCCGCCTGATCCTCCTCCGCTGCCGCTTCCGCCGCAGCTAAGGCCTTCATCAGTCTTGCCGTCGCAGTCGTCATCCTTTCCGTTGCAGGTCTCTGTGCCTGGAGTTCCTGGCTGGCAGGTGTCCTGTTTTGTTGCGTTCACACAGACAAGCGCGCCTTGCAACTGGCAGACGCCGGTTCCGCAGCTTGTTGCCTGGTTGAACCATGTCTCTCCTGATCCGTCGGCTGTCCCTGGATTGCAGTCATTGTCGATCCCGTCGCAGATTTCAGCTGCTCCAGGATGGACTGCTGCATCATTATCGTCGCAGTCCACGTCTGATGTATAATTGTCGTCATCAGCATCCAGGTCTATGGTGAAGTTCCATTCAAGCTGTAACGGATTCAGCTGCCTGTCTTCAGCATATACCTTTACTGTGACAGTGTCTCCATGATCAAAGCTCAGACCTGCTGCGGCAGGGTCGAATGAGAGCTCTGTGCCTGTAAGAGCCACTGCTGTATCTTCCTTTGTGTACTCGACACTGTCTATCCATATCCTTGGGCTTTCGAAGAAATGGGGTGTTATGCTGCATTCCCACTTGTCTTCAAGCTGCCTGCAGAATATGATATAATGTTTTCCTGCTTCCAGACCATTGACTTCTTTGTCAAAGGTGCCGTAGCTGACCATGAACTCAAAGCTCTTGTTGTTCCAGGCGCCTATCCTTGTGGTGCCTGAGTTATTGAATTCAGCATCCCCGAAACGCAGGGGCTCATAGCTTATGTCCGCATAGTTTGTGTGGTTTACACGGACTGTTGCCTGCAGGCTGTGGTTTGCTTCCAGGTAGTTCTTGTATATGACTCCTAGTATGTCGCTGTTGTCTCCGTCCATCTTAAGGATATGCCTGCATGCGTAATGTGAACTTTTTTCAGAATAGCATACTATGGGATAGGCCTTTTCAAGTCCCATGAAATCACATTCACTGAACCTTGCGGTCCCCATGAGCTCTGACCTTCCTGTATACTCTCCATCCTCTATGTCCCTTATGAATCCATATGATCCTACAATGAGATCCCCGACATATGTGTTGTCGAATTCATATAATCTTACCTTGTCTGTGGCTGTGTTGACGCTTACGTGCTTGATAACATTATCTATATCATCGACCACAAAAACACCCTCTTCAAAAGTGTATACCTGGTTAGATCCTCTTGTCTTGTACTCTCCTGTAGGATACTGCTCTGAGATATCAAAGCCCAGGTCTGCTGTTATGACAGGCTGTGGATCATATACAGATCCGTTGGGGGTTGTCTGGGCTGAGACAGCACATGCTGACAGTATCATCAGGATACTGAATATAATTGCATTTATCTTCATTTGGTTTTGCACCTCGTAGTTTAATTACTATTAAGTAATAATCAGTTATATATAAATCTTTTGTTTTTTACTATTATTTGGTAGTAATGACTGATATCTGGCCTAGAATTCAGCAGTACAGGGTTATTTGGCAATAATCTACCCATTATCTCTATCTGTTCATGCAGATGCACTGAACCAACATTTACATGGACTGCTATTCCATTAACTCCCATCTCAACTGCCTGCTCAACAGAGTACAACTGCACTTTCTGCTGAGGATTCATAGAATACTTATTGCTTGCAGTGACATTCAACAAAAAAAAGATAAGACAAGAAAGAGAGCAGAAAAAAAGAAGTTATAAATAACAAAAACCGAACTAATCCCCTGCCTGAATGTCAGAAATCAAGGATTGATTTCTGATCATCCTAGAAATTCACTGAATTTCTATGAGGCAGGGGTATTTACCGTTCGGCTTTTGGAACAACAAAATCTTATAAAGATTTTGTGTCCAAGAAACGCTTTGCGTTTCTTTGGATTGAAAATCTCGCACTAAAGTGTGGGGTATTTGAATCCCAATGAAAATCCCGCAAGCGAGATTTTCAATAAAACTCAAAAAAAAGATCACTCAGACCTTCTGATATAGTGGACAGCCAGAAGTATGACTGCTATCACTATGATCGCGATAAGAGCGATGGTCCCTGGTCTTGCAAGCGCCTGCATGAATCCTGCCGCAGCACCTACTCCTGCTGAACCTGTATCCTTTTCAGGCTCAGGGTCAGGCTCGGTCTGGGGCTCAGGATCAGGAATAGTCTTTTCGTCCTCTTCCTCTTCCTCTTCTTCGCATTCACCGCAGTCCCTTGCGCAGTTATCGCAGTTCTCGGTCTCGTCGCACACTGCATTGCCGCAGAAGATCTTTATCTCTCCCTCTGGCTTTACAAGCTCGTCTTCATCATCGTCATCACCGCCTGATCCTCCGCCGCCACCGCTGTTTCCGCTGTCATCGCCGCCGCACTTCTTGTCCTTTCCGTCGCAGTCCTCATCTATCCCGTTTCCGCAGATATCCTTTGCTCCAGGATGGATTGAGGCGTCTGTGTCATTGCAGTCGTCCCCGTCAAAAGCGCAGCTGTTTGCGATGCCGCAGTCAGGGCATACGCCGTAACCGTCTCCGTCTGCATCCACGCAGACAGGAGCCAGCGCAAGAGTCACGTCATGCACCATGTTGGAGTCGATATCAAGCTCTGTTGTGTCATCAGTATATAGAGGATAGCTTATGCTGACATTATATTTTCCCTTGGGCAGCATGATCATGTACTTGCCGTCGGTTCCTGTAGTAGTATTCGCATCATGGCTGTTTGTTACCTCAACAGTCGCATTTTCAAGGGTCAAATTGGCGCCGTTGACAGTTCCTGAAAGGAGCGCAGTTGTGTTGAAGCCTGCAACAGGAGCCATTGTGGCCTGCAGGTCTTTCACATCCCCGTCAAATATCACAGTGGGGTAACTAGAGAGATCATCATGAAGGTCTGCCTTGTATGATATGTTATAGGCTCCGGCAGCTGCAGGCGGCTCAAAGTCAAGGCTGAACCTGCCATCATTGTCTGTTGTCGCTGCACCCATAAGAACCATCTCAGAGGATGTGGTATTGAAATAATAGACAGAGACCTCTGCTCCTGGTATCACATGCACGTCATTCCTGACTGTGCCTGTCAGCGAGACTGCTGCGCTTGCTGTTGCAGCTCCGATTATCAGGAGCAGGACAACAAGGAATGTTTTGTAAAAGTTTTTCATTTTCTATCACCCGAGTAAGATATCCTTATCCCCTACAGTATTTCCTGCTACAACAAACGGTCCGTTTGTGGTGGAGGCTGTAAAGCCTGCTTTTGTACCGTTCACATAGTAGTCAGTATTGTCATAGGCTCCGTTGATGATGTAATCACCCTGGTCATCTGATTCGACAACCTGCACCAGCGTGCCGCCGTCATAGAGGTGTACTGATGCGTTTGCAATTTTTGCAAAGCTCCAGTCAAACACTGTTCCGGTCACTGTGCCATTGGTATCAGGCACAAGGGTTACGTCAGCTGTCTGGTTGTCCTCAGGGGCAAGGCTCAGCGCAACAACAGTCGTGTTAAAGCCCTGTTTTGATACAGTAAGGTTGTAATCTCCGCTAAGAAGGTTCACAACATAACCCCCTGTAGTGTTTGAGCTTGCAGAATACATCACAGTTCCGCCCTGTTTCAGCTCAACATCTGCGCCGTAGATGGTGTTGTCGTTGTCAAAGACTCTTCCTGTAATCGTCGCCCATAAGGAGAGCATGTTTACATCTACTGTTGTCACAGAGTCCCATGCGACGCTGACACCTGTCTCATTATGGCTGCTGTATCCTGCCTTTGAGAACACTGCAGTGTAGACTCCCTGCGCCAGCTGCTTAAGGTAGTGGCCAAGAGAGTCGGTATTGGCCTGGCCGACAAGAGTGTCTGCGCTGTCGTATAGTGAAACAGTGACATTCTCTAGAGGGTTGGCGCTGCTGTCTGTGACAGTGCCGTTGACCGCTGTGTCTGAAACATAGAAAAGATGGTAGAATGACCCAGCATTCACATTCCCCTCTGTGTCATTGCATCTGTAGTAGAATGTGAAGTTATTGTCATCCTCAGATATGTTATAGGTAAATATGTGTTTTTGTCCGTCATCTCCTGGTATAGGGGTTCCTGTTCCAAAGGCAAAAGCAGGATCATCTGACCTTTCGCATGAGGCAGGCTCGTCTGTCATCACATAGACCTTCCTGTCTGTGGTTCCCTCTCTTCTTGACACTGTTGAACCGTTTGCAGGTATCACTCCGATAACAGGAGCTTCTGTGTCTTCCAGTGTCGAGTTTATGTTTATCCTGAAGGTATAGGCATCGCTCAGACCCTCTGCGTCAGTGGCATTTACAGTTATGTCTGAAAATCCTGTCTGTCCTGCTGCAGGGTCAGTGCAGTTGACATACCTGTTGCCTACGATGCTGCAGTTGATGAGGCCTGGATCTGTCTGGCCTGTTATGGTAAAAGCAAGGTTTGAAAGTCCGCCGTCATCAAATACCTGCGTGAAATCCTCTCTTGCAGCAGATGAAAGCCTGAACTCGTCTTTCCATCCGTCAAAAGCTTCTCCCATAAGGTTTTCCTTGTTGCAGTGTATCTTGCTGCTCAGCGAAAAAAGATGAGGGCATTTGTTCTCAGGGAATATAGGCTCTGCTGAAAGGTATTCTCCTGAAAGCGCTCCGTTGGCGTATATCCTGAGGAAGTATATACCTGCCTCCTGTCCCCATGATGCTGCTACATGGTTCCATTCGTCTTTGTTCCAGTGGCTGACGTCAGTATGCGCGACCTGCCACAGTGACTCAGATCCCCTCCTGGAAGCCAGCATAAGTTTCATGTTTCTTATGGTCACATAGAACTGGTTGTATGAGTCAGAGGAGCTGTCATGGTACCAGATCATCTTTCCCTGGTTGTTAAGGGTATCTGTCATGTCAAAGTTAGGCTTTATCCACATCTCGATAGTTCCTTCATCTATATTATAGTTGTCTGTGTGGTATGTGAGCCAGTTAGGCTGCTGGAGCCTTACAGAACTGCCGTAGACGCCTGCTTCAAGAGGAAATACTCCTCCTTTTGCAGGATTAGGCACAAGACCTGTGCAGTTGGTGCTGTTGTCCCAGCTGCAGTATAGGTTGGTATCACCATCAAACTTGAACTGTTGAAGGTCTATCCAGTTGTCCTGGACAGTGCTGTTCTCTTCTACAGTCTTGTCAGGTATAAGAGCTATGTTTGGAGCTGCTGCAAGCACGATAGCTGTGTTAAGTATCAAGATAACTGCTGTAAGGATTCCGAGCATGCTTTTTTTCATAAGAGTACCCTCCATATTGATTCACCACTAATTAATTACAACTTATTTAAATATTTTTTGGTTTTTTGCACCTGTCAAGTTTCCAGCCCTTGTTTTGGGACAGATAAGCGGTCTTGATATAAGTATATTACGGTCAAAAGACTGAACAGTATATAAATCATGCACAGAACAAAGATGAACAAGGGTGAATATCTGCCAAATTCATTACGGAGCTACTACAAGTTTCTAAAGATTCTCGCCCACTTTTGTACTTTGTGAACTACTGTTCAAATCGCAAACTATTTAAAACACAGACAAATCTCAGTAAATATATGGGCTTGTAGTCTAGTGGCTATGACGTCGCCTCGACATGTGCAGATGGGCATCATCTGCTTTTGGAACGGCGGAGGTCCCCGGTTCGAGACAGATATAAGATATCTGCGAAGCTCCGGGCAGGCCCATCAATTTCACTGCATAACATTTATATATTAAAACCGTTCATTTATCCAAAAGAGGTGCAGGAAAGATCAACCAGAACGATTACCGCAAGTATTTCTTCATAATACTTCTGCTTGCCATAATATATCTTGCTTTTCTTATACTTGAGCCGTTCCTCACCGCCATACTGGGAAGCTTTGTCATAGCGTTCATATTTTATCCTGTGTACAGGCTGACAGTAAGGTATGTGAAGAGCAGGAATCTCAGCGCATTCCTCGTAGCTCTTTTCATAATACTCATCGTCACGCTTCCCACTTTTTTTATTGCCAATCATCTTGCAGGCGAGGCGCGTTATTTCATTCCAAGGGTCAAGCAGATAGTTGTCAGCGGAAAACTTATCCCTGCTGAATGCACTGATGACACATTTGTGTGCGCTATCTCCACAGAGTTCAGCGACTTGCTTTCAGATGAGGAGGTGCTTTATTATATCCAGGAGTCGTTGGGAAGGGTGGAGGAAGTCATACTCGGCTCTGCTGCTGCAGTGGTCTTCAAGGTGCCCAAGCTTGTCCTTGACATATTCATAATGCTTTTCATGGTCTATTACCTGCTCAAGGAAGGTCCGGCAGTGGTGGAGCGCGTAAAGAGGCTTATCCCCCTTGACAAGAAGTACCAGGAAAGGATAGTCACGCAGTTCAGCGAGATAACCAGGGCAGTCATATACGGGTGGGTCATCGTGGCCATCATACAAGGTGTTGCAGGCGCGCTGGGATTTTATTTCATTCTTGAGGTGCCTTCCCCTATGCTTTGGGGCATAGTGATGACCTTTGCGGCTCTGCTGCCTTTTGTCGGATGCACGGTGGTCTGGCTGCCTGTAGCTATGTTCAGGATAGCAGAGGGAATACTGATAGATGATCCTCAATTCATAATCAGAGGGATAGGCATGCTGGTGTACGGTGTTTTCTTTATCGCCACCGTCGACAATCTTCTCAGGCCAAAGCTCATAGGAGGAAAAGCAAAAGTCCATCCTGTGCTGGTCCTGCTGGGCGTGATGGGAGGCATAGCGCTCTTCGGGTTCATAGGCGTCATAATAGGCCCTCTTGTGCTCATACTGCTGCTCACCTTCTTGGAGATATACGAAAAACAGAAAAAGTGATAGATGAAGGTTTCAGGGTTTGTGTAAATGAAAAAAAAGATATGCATAATAAGCGAGTTCTGCATACCCTACCTGTACGGAGGAGGGGAGTTCAGGTATTATTTCCTCACCAGGGAGCTCAAGAAGCTTGGCCATGATGTCACATGGGTCTGCATGAAGTTCAGCAGCCAGAAGTCAAAGAAAGAGAAGATAGGGGGCGTGGATGTGGTCCACATCGGACCGAAGATCAGGCACCCTCCAAACAGGAGCCTTTTTCAGATGGTTCATTTCAGTCTTGCACTTTTCTTCCACATACTGTTCCACAGGTATGATGTGGTTGATGCGCAGGCGTTCATACCGCTTATCCCTGCCTGGGCTGCCAGCCTGCTCAAGAAGACAAGGATGGTAGCCACTATCCATGATGTCAGCAAGGGCAAGGAGTCGCAGTGGGTAAAGTACAGGTCTGTGGCTCCGTACATGGAAAAGCTTATCTACAGGTTTCCCTACAGGACCATCATCACTGTAAGCGACTCCAGCAGGAAAAGGCTTGAGGAGCTGGGGGTCAGCAGGGACAGGATCAGCGTTGTGAACAACGGCGTGGATCTCAAGCTTGTGGATTCTGTCAGGGCTCCTGGCCGCAAGGACAGGCATTCTGTGATCTATGTCGGAAGGCTGGCCAACAACAAGAGGCTGCAGGACCTCATAAGGGCTGTTAAGCTCGCGCAAAAGCAGTTTCCTGACATCACCCTCAGGATCATAGGGACAGGAGGGGAGATGGAAAAACTGAGAAAGCTGGCGCAAAAGAAGAAGGTTGACGCACAGTTCTTCGGCGCAGTCAGTGATGAGGAAAAGTTCAGGCAGCTGAAAAGATCAGAGGTGTTCGTGCTTCCCTCTGTGAGGGAGGGTTTTGGCATATCACTTGTTGAGGCCATGGCCTGCAGGACAGCTGTGGTCGGCTCAAGAGTGACAGGCATAGTGAATGTCATAGACGAGGGAAAGACAGGCCTTTTCTTCAAGGCAAGGGATGTGAAGGACCTTGCCGGAAAGATCAGGAAGCTGTTCAGGGATGACAGTCTCAGGCATAAGCTTGCAGAGAACGGCAGGAAAAAGGTGGAAAAGAGGTTCAGGTGGGAGCTGAAGGCCAAGAAGATCGAGGATATCTATTTCAACAGGCATGAAACGGAGGGATGATACAGGATGAGGCTCAGGGTCAAGGATATGGACATCGCCACAGGAGGCGTCTCTATAGTCCTGCTCAACAGTAAGGACGCTCTGGAGATGGATCTTCATGCCATGGACAGGGTACTGGTGAATAAGGGGAAGATAATGCACACCGCGATCGTCGATATCGGCGAAAGCAGGAAAGCTGTGC
Organism: Candidatus Woesearchaeota archaeon; assembly: GCA_014729345.1. GTDB lineage: Archaea > Nanobdellota > Nanobdellia > Woesearchaeales > WJKB01 > WJKB01. The sequence goes on along the minus strand of WJKB01000065.1, from coordinate 2,513 downwards.
GTCCTGGAAAGATCGGTTTCTTTGAGGAGACGATGGATGACATGCGCGCTAGAGAGGGCGATGTCGTCGAGGTTTCTGTTGCGAACAAGCCGGTGTCTGTGCAGTATATAAAGAAGAAGCTTGAGGGAAAGATCCTGACAAGAAAAGAGATAGACTGCATCGTGAAGGATATAGTGGATGAGAACCTCACTGATGTCGAGCTCACATACTTTGTCTCTGCATGCTATGCCAATGATATGACCCTGACAGAGACAGTCAACCTTACAAAAGCGATCGTCAGGCATGGGGGGCAGCTCAAGATCAGGGGCAGGAAACTGATGGACAAGCACTGCACCGGAGGCGTGCCAGGAAACAGGACCACTATGATGATCGTCCCGATAGTCACTGCTGCAGGCCTGACCATGCCCAAGACCAGCTCCAGGAGCATCACCTCTCCTGCAGGCACAGCTGATACCATGGAGGTCATCGCTCCTGTGAGCATACCTATCCCCAGGATGAAGCAGATCATAAACAATGTGGGAGGATGCATAGTCTGGGGGGGAGCGTTCTCACTTGCCCAGGCAGATGACAAGCTCATACAGGTAAGGCATCCCATGAGCCTTGACCCTGAAGGCATGCTGCTCTCAAGCATAATAGCCAAGAAAGCTGCAGTCAATTCCACCCATGTGCTTGTGGATATCCCATTAGGTCCCGACACAAAGATAAGGACCAGGAAAGAGGCAGAGCATCTTGAAAGGGAGTTCAAGAAGGTGGGCAAAAGATTAGGGATAAAGATGCACGTGATGATCAGCAAGGGCAACCAGCCTATAGGCAACGGCATGGGCCCTGCTCTTGAGGCAAGGGACGCCCTGTGGATCCTCAGGAATGACCAGAGAGCTCCCAGGGATCTGAGGAAAAAAGGCCTTTACATGGCAGGCCGTCTGATGCAGATAGCAGGGCTCAAGGATCCCTTCAAGAAGGCTGAACAGCTTCTTGTCTCAGGAAAGGCTTATGAGAAGATGAAGGAGATCATCAGTGCCCAGGGAGGGGATCCGGAAGTTGACCCTGAAAAGATACCTGTGGGCAGGCATACCCATACTGTCAGAGCAGGAAAGTCAGGAAAGATAGCTGACATGAACAACATCATATTTTCCAGGACCGCAAGGATCGCAGGCGCCCCTCTTGACAAGGGCGCAGGGATCTATCTGCATGATATCAAGGAAAGGATGAAGGTCAGGAAAGGCCAGAAGCTCTATACAATCTATGCTGAATCAAAGGAGAAGCTGAGGTATGCTTTTGAGGCTGTGAAGAGTTCGCCTCCTGTAAGCATAAGATAGGTACCTGATGGGAAAGTTTTATTAAGTCAGGGCTGTTTCCCTGAAACATGAGATGGGCAGTATTTTTGTTGATGGCAGTGCTTGTGGCTTCTCCAGCAGCTGCTGTGCCGAAGATCTATGTTACGATATCTGATTTCCCTGGAGAGCTGGGAATCAACGATTCCGCAGATTTCAGGGTCACTGTCGACAATATTGGGGATGAAAAGGCCTTCAACATAATCGGCTCTTTCTCGTATTCCCCAAACTATAACATCAGCAGTTACATCTTCATAGACTCGCTTTCTCCTGGCGACGGCCTTACTGAAACATATACTATAACGCCCACACATTATGCAGTGTCAGAAGGCCTGCAGGTAACTATCGAGAAGTATCTTGACGCAGAGAACAGGAGGTACAACCCCACCAAGGAAAATTACTGGGCAAACAGGGCAATTGTGGAGTTCATCATCACAGACACCACAGGCTCTGAGCTCAAGGGATCATATGATGATCCTAATTGGGAGAAGGAGTTCCAGCCTGACATTGAGGATAAGGAAGATAACACCTATGATACCGGTGCCCAGGGATCTGATGAGCAGGAGGATGCAGATGATGGTGGAACACAGTCTCCGGCATCAATGCCTTTTGATGATGAAACAGCCCTTGATAATGATACAGATGGGACAGCGGGTGAAGCATTGGAACAAGAGCAGCCCGAGGATGCAGCTGATGGACAGGACGCAGGAACCGATGGAGATAGGCAGCCTGCTGAAGAGCCTCAAGAAATCCTTCAGGAACCTGACATCATAAAGAAGCCTAATATCACTGTAGGGATCCTGATCTTGCTGGGATCTGTAGCATTTGCAGGGATCGTGATATTTCTTTTCAGACGGAAGTAGATGAATGAGCAGGACGGTGACTTTTTCTTAATCAGTTTCAATAGTTTGGATTATAGCTCTCTATCTTTTCATCTATCTCCTGCATCAGCTTGTTGATATAAAGAGTCAGTTGTAATTCAACCTCTTTCAGGTCTTCTGTGGAGATAGGGGAACCAAACCATAGTAATTTATGCCATTTCTTTTTGTCCTTATCTTCTCAAAGAAATCCCACTCAAATTCAAGCTCTGGATGAATCTCCCATCCTTTTTACAGGAAAGAAAAACCTGCTCCTGAGTCAGATATCTAGGCATTCAACCCCACCTTGATAAAATCAATATCT
>WJKB01000064.1 GCA_014729345.1 Candidatus Woesearchaeota archaeon | reverse complement strand
TACAGCATGATGAAAGAAAGGTCTGCAAATCAGGTATAACTGTTTCGGCAATGCTGATATGATGCTTAAGGGACTAACTCACCCTGGAAGCCTCTACATAAGGCCTTTTGCGCAGGAGCTGCAATGTCTGTACTGTCCCTTTTACAGTGACCTCACTTTCTTCAGGAGGCATCCAGCCCTCCCATGACACAAAGATATCGCCTGACTGGCCCTCAAGGGTGAAGCCCGAAAGCTGGCCCAGCTTGACAGAGTCCTTGACAGTGCCTTTAAGCCTTACCTGTTCGCCCTCAAAAGCTGCAGGATCATTCTTTATCTCAGAGATGTCTGCAGTAGAGCAGCCTGAAGCAAAGATAAGCGCAAGCACACCAATAACGCAGATCACTGTCGAAACTTGTGCATGACAGATTGTTGTCATGCCTGAATGCGGGACAGCCAGATATTTAAATCTTTTTGTTTTACTATTGGATGTTTTACTATTGGATAAGTACTGTCATAAATGGGAGGGGTAAGGAGTATTATCATATTATCTGTTGCGTTATCATCAGGAATATCACTGCGTATATCATTGCTTATTGAAAATCTCGCTTGCGGGATTTTCATTGGGATTCAAATACCCCGCACTTTAGTGCGAGATTTTCAATTCCAAAAACTGAACGGTAAATACCCCTGCCTCATAGAAATTCAGTGAATTTCTAGGATGATCAGAAATCAATCCTTGATTTCTGACATTCAGGCAGGGGATTAGTTCGGTTTTTGTTATATCACTGTTATATCACTGCTAATATATCTACTGATATTATGTATCACCATAAACTATAAAAACAGGCTTTTTTTCTCTGTAGGTTGATGTACAAAGAAAAGCTCAAAAAGGCCTGGAGAGAAATCCTGAACTTTTTCAGGAAGGCGCGGGGCATTCCTGTAGAAGCCCAGAACATCAGATTCTGCTATGACAAGAAGCTGATTCTTAGGAACATCAACCTGAAGGCAAGAAAAGGCCAGATAATAGCTGTTGTAGGCAAATCAGGATCAGGAAAGACCACTTTTCTCAAGCTCATAACAGGGGTAGAGCACGGATGCGAAGGCAGGGTCAGGATCTTCTCAAAACCTCTGCTTGTCACAAAGGACAGGCTCGGCTATGTTCCCCAGCAGATAAGCGTGATACCAAACATGAACGTGCTTGACAACATCAAGTTCTTCGGAGGGCTCCACGGCCTGAGCGAGACAGAAAGCATGAAAAGCGGGCTTGAACTGCTCAAGATGCTGAGACTGCACGAAAAGGCAGATGCACTCCCCACACAGCTTTCAGGCGGACAGAAAACAAGGCTGAACATAGTCACTGCGCTCCTGCACAAGCCTGATGTGATAATACTGGATGAACCTTTTGTAGGGCTGGACTTCTTTAACAGGGTGCTGCTGTGGCACTTCCTGGAGTCCCTCAAGAAGAAGGGAAAGACCGTGATACTGACCACGCATCTACTGAGCGAGGCAGGCAGCTACGCAGACAGGATCTTCATACTCAAGAAAGGCAGGATAATGATCTCAGGTACAGCTGACAGCATAGAGAAGAAGCTCAAGACACATTATATCATGGAGGTGCAGTTCCAGTACCTTTCAAAAGAAGATGTGGAAGCAATAAAGGAATGGAGCAGAAAGAAGACAGTAGAGATACTGGACAGGTTCGGCAAATACATTATGTTCTCCCTGGAGACAAAAGGTCAGAGGAGCTATCTGCTGCAGTTCCTGGACAAGAGAGATATGAAGTACAAGGAGACAAGTTTCAGGAAGCCCAATCTTGATGAGGTATTCCTAAGGACGGATGTCAGATGAAAGCTCTGAAGAAGCTGCTGAAGATAATATACCAGCTGCAGGCGCTGGTGAAAAAGGACTATAAGGTGCTCCTGCAGAAGAAGAAATATCTGTACCTATCCCTGGCTCTTCCTGTGGTGCTTTCGCTGATATTCATATTCACCACAACTCCTTCCACAGCAGGAGTGATGATAGGAGTGTGCGACTATGACAACACTGCTGAAACATCCCAGATGATCTCTTCGATATCAGAGTTTGAGGTTGATAAGATAAGCTCAGAAGGCTGCGCTGAAGAGCTGATCAGAGGGATAGCAGACGAGAGATACCTTTTCGGCATAGTGATACCTGAAGGGTTTACAGAGGACGTAAAGAACTACAAGCAGGGGCAGGTCACAGCATACTCTGACAACACAGATGTCACTCTGACAAACTATCTACAGTGGAAGATCGAGCTGGTGCTGAAACAATACGAGTACATGATGCTTTCAGAAACTGAACAGGATGTAAAGGCAAAGGCAGAAGGCCTGGGGGATGCCATAACAGTAAGCAGGAAACTGGTGGGATCCCTGGGCTACAGCTCAGACATAACAGCGATGATAGAGGACGAGCTTGATGACGCCCAGGAATCTGTGGAGCTTATAGAAGGGATAAACGCAAGGTTCCTGACAGATCCTGTTCGGGTAGCTCTTTCAGGGATACATCCTGACCTGAATCCAAGATCTATAGGCATGACAGCGCTTTTTCCCATAATCGCACTGTTCATGCTCCTGATGCTGGTAAGCACAAACATAATATTTGACAAAAACAACGGTTTTTTCGCAAGGCTGGCAGCGTCAGGATGCACGAACCTGATGTACCTGCTATCCAAGCTGGTGTTCTTCCTGCTGGTGCTGGTGGTGCAGTTCGGTGTTGTGTTCGGCATATTCATGATAGCAGGAGCAGGATTCTCCATCAGCTGGAGTGCTCTCGCGAAGGCTGTGCTTGTGATAGGCGCAATAGATATTTCTGTAGGCATCCTCATAGGCATACTTACAGAGAATGAGGGTGTTGCATTGCTGGTATCGCTGCTGCTCACCCTGCCGCTGCTTTTCCTTTCAGGGCTGTTCTATCCGCTCAGGCTGATGCCTAAGGCTATGCAGTATATATCGCATATATTCCCACTGAACTCGCAGATACTTGTGATGAGAAATGCCATGCTTTTTGCAAAGGACGTACATACCGAACTTTTTTGGACTGCTATCATACTTCTGGCTGCTGCATACTATTTTTTAAGGAAAAGGGTATGATCTTCTCAGAGCTAATCTCCTCAGAGCCAATACTCTTCTAAGAGATGATCACCCTGGCATGGGTCTACAGCTGTCCAGCTGTCAGGCTTCAACAAATATTATTCCTTTTCATCACGGAGTGACAAAAGGAATCACAGAAATTTTATATATCTGTTTCCCTTCATACACCTTGTGGGGATAAGAATGGACGAGATCCTGGTGCAGCTTGAGAAAGAAGTTGAGGAAGAGAGAAGAAGAAGATATGTTGACAGATACGGACTTCTTAACAAAGACCATAAACTGACTGACTTTGAAAAGCCTGAAACTGATCCTGAACAGAAACATCAGGGAGCACGTTAGAATCTGCGCAGCTTGCCGGTCCCATCCTGCATCAGAAAAACAAGAAAATATTTATAAATGCCGGATGCCTGCTTTTCTTAACATGACAGGAGGTGTTTTCATATGAACAAACGAACACTGTATCTGACAGGAGGAATCTTGGCAGTTACGGGTATTTCTGGCTGTGCCGGAATCTGGGGGAATGTCAAACAATGGGCTGAAGAGCAGAACGTGATGCAAAGAGACCTTAACAAGATAATTCAAGAAGCGCAGGAAGAGACGGCTGCAAAAGCAGCAAAGAAGAATCCTGCAGCAGGGGATGTGGCTGAAGCTCAGCGGGCTGAAGCTCAGCATGACTATGCTCCTGTCATAAGAGGAAAGCAGGTCCCTAAAATCCCAGGAAAAGCCGAGCCTGCTGCACAAATGCCTGTATCAGACCCAGGTGCAGGCAGCCTGGAAGCAGTTGCCGCAGATGCTCCTCAGCAAAAGTCGCCAGGAGAGGATGCTGCACAGGCTCGTCCAGGATACCAGGATGGACGCATCCCCATCACTGCGGATGTTCCAGGGCAAGTGGAGCTTCAGCCTGCAGGGCCTGGGCCTCTGGATAAGGGTCAAGGCCCGGGACCAAAAGGTTACCCTCTCAGCGGGTTCTATTCAGGAAAAGTAGGGTTTGAGTATGAGATCGCTCTTCCTGAAAAGGAAGGTTACCGGCTTGTAAAGAAATTTTCAGTGTTGACTGAAGATACTGACAGGTATATCTTTGACCTGTACTCAGGCAGGAGCATAGATATGAGGATAAGTATGGAGAACACGCTTGACAGCGGTGGAAACAGGCTAAACAGCGATGTGATGCTGATACTGGAGCAGGGCAATATCTTCAAGATGACTATCGACAGCCGGGGGGGCTGCAAGGCAGATGACCTTCTTTATGAGGATGAGGTCGACATGCTTGTTGAAGGCCTGCTTGATGAGTATGGTTCACTCAGGTCTAATCAAGGGATGCTGAGACATCTGCATGGATATGGAAGGGAAAGTATCGTGCCTGTGCTGGAACTGGTGTTCGAGTAACAGGCCATGAAGGCTAGTCAAGAAGGCTAGTCAAGAAGAAAAACCAAAGATAAACAAAAAAAATACTGTCAGATATGCTGTTTCTGCCAGCATCCTGCAGCTTCAGGGTGATCAGCCTGCCTCGCTGTAGCCCTGCATAAACCCTGCCTCTTCAGGGGACAGTTCGTCATTCTCAAGAAGCGTCTCCCGGATGTCTTCCGAATATACGTCTTCTCCAAAGCCCTCATCTTCTTCCAATTCTATCCAGAACTGCTTCTTTTTCATCCCACACCACCTCGCTTTTTTTGGTTTTTTTTGTCTTTCTAATATAGGATGCAAACATTTATATAATATAATTCTTTGCCATATAATATATATTCCATATTTATTTTATATCCTGCATATATAAATAGTATTGGCATATTGGGGGATGATAAGGGTGGTCGAGTTCAGAAAATTAATTAAATTTGGAGACAGCAGTTTTGTGGTCTCTCTTCCAAAAGACTGGATCACGAAGCATAACCTTGTGAAAGGAGATACCATATATGTTGACGAAAATGAGAACGGGCTTGTGCTGAAGCCCAAGGAGATAAAGACCAGGAAAGAGCCGAAATCCATGGTCATAGACGCTGACAACAAGAGCCTTGAGGCAGTCCAGACAGAGATTGTCTCCTCTTACCTGACAAACACTGACACCATAGAGGTAAAGGGCTCCTCGCTCAGGGAGAATGCCCCCCAGGTGAAGCAGTATCTTCATAATCTTGCAGGTCTGGAGATAATCGAGCAGACAAAGGACAAGATCGTGGCCAAGGACCTTCTTAACATAAACGAGATAAGCATAGACTCGATGGTCCGGAGGATGGACAACATAATCCGGTCTATGCTTGATGACAGCATCGCCAGCGCTGAAGAGGATCATTTTGACAGCATCAACCAGAGGGACAATGATGTCAACAGGCTTTCTTTCCTCACCCACAGAGTCATCAGGCTTGCGCTCAGGGACCACGGGGTCGCCAAGACCCTGGAAGTGAACCATCTTTCCCTTCTTGTTGACTGGCAGATAGTCACTTATCTGGAGAAGATAGGGGACCAGAGCAAGAGGATCGCCAGGGCTATGAGAGAGGCAAGGGCGAAGAAAAAGAGTTTCAGCAAGTCGACGTGCAGGGAACTCAAGCAGATATACAAGAATCTCCAGCAGGTGTATCTTAAGGTGATGAAATCATATTACACTAAAGACAAGAAGCTTGCGTACCAGATCGAGACTGAAAGCCAGCAAAGGATAAGCCTGTGCGACAGTTTCGAGAAAAGATGCCGCGATCCCTGCCTTGTTCAGGTCATATACAACCTTAAAGGAATGAGCACTTCTATAAAGAATATCGCCAGAGACGTGATAAGTATAGAGAACGAGCAGGGATAAGGGACAACTCAGGTAACAGAAACCAAACTGATCCTCAAAACAGTCAAATATTCACCAAAACAAAATCTTTTTAAAAACAGCTTGAACACTGATTTCCATGATAGTATCTGTGGGATTTGACTGGAACGGAACCCTACTCGCTGACACAACAGTGTCATACAAGGCAAGCAAGGCAGCCCTCAAGGCTCTGGGAGGAAAGCAGATAAGCCTGGAAGATTTCAGGCAGACTGTGGTGGTACCTACACTTGAGTTTTATCTGATGCACGGCTGTGACGAGAATCTGATGAAGGCAGATCCCTATGCTGCAAGCGCTGCTTTCCATAATGTTTATGAAAAGCTTGCTGCGGGATGTCGGACAAGAAAACACGCCAGGCAAGTGCTGGAATATCTGGAGCAGGAAGATATCCAGAGGTTTATAGTCACGAATCATACTCATGAAGGTGTCAACAGGCAGCTCAGCAGGCTGGGCATGGAAGATCTGATAGATGATGTGATAGCTAATGATGATATAAGCCCGACCCTAACAGGCAGCAGCCCGAAGAAAGACATGCTTGCTGGGTTTTTGAGTGAAAAAGGATATACACCTGGCGAGACTATGATAGTGGGCGACACAGAAGAAGAGATAGAGATAGGGAAGGAGCTTGGCATAGTCACTGTGGCCATCATGGACGGCTACCATTCTGAAGAAAGGCTTAGGTCTGCAGGCGCTGACCACTATATCTCAAACCTGGGCCAGATCATAGGGATAATCGATTCTGTCAACGCTTCCCAGGCTGCAGGTCAAGGCTTTGGGCAGTATGTGAGAGGATGATCTGCACAGCCTGACTTTTGTGACAAGAGATGTTCTGTAACCCTTTTTTGATGATTACAGATTTGGGAAAATCTTTTTATATGATAAAATTCGTATATTCACTATATGACAAAAGAAAAATCACTGCAGGGAGTTGAGGCAGAAGGGGCTGACAGATGCCCTGAATGCGGCTCAAAAGATCTTGTAAAAAGAGGAAACGAGATCTACTGCAGGAAATGCGGTTATGTGATCGAATGAAGGTTATGCCAGTTTTTTGGCCCTTACTCTTCCATTATCCATATACAATATATTTTTCTGTGACTGTCGATGTTTTTCCTGCCAATCGCAGGTCATGAGCCCCAAAGATATCACTGCACTATCGTAAGGGGCATCGTGCTTCTTTTGACCACTGCTTTCTGACCCCTTTTCAGCCTGTATTCCCTGCTTAAGCAGTCGATCACCACCATGCCCTGGAACATGTCAGAGATGATCTCGATCTTGCCCCTAACCTCACCTTTCTTCATCTTGCACTGCAGCCTTTTTCCTGAATACGGCTCCCTCACAGCGTACTGGACAAGATCGCTGTCTATGGGCGGCGTCTTCAGGTTATAGCTGCTCAGCCACGCATGTGAGCCTGCGGCAGTGCCCACAAGAACTCCTGAGCTTTTCTGATACTCTTTTTTCCTGCCAAGGATCAGCCAGTACCTTGCGGTCTTATAGGCTGTCTTAGAGCCTATATACACCTCATTAAGGGCAAGCTCCCTTATCTTCCTTTTACCTATGGTAACCTCAAGCCTGGGCACCTTCAGGGTTCTTGCTTTACCGGCAATAACCTGCCTCAGTTTCTTGTCAAAGCTCTTATTGTCTGCTGCAGCAAAGAATCCCTCCTTTGCCAGGGTATCTACATTCACACCCATCACAGGAATGCTGTCGAATATATGATGCGAGACTCTTATGAAGGTGCCGTCTCCCCCGACTGAGATGGCAAGATCAGCGTTTCTGAAGAATCTCTTGGTGAGCCTGTCCCTGTGCCTTGTCCTGAAACTTATCTCATGCCGGCTGAGGCAGTCTTCAACCTGCTTAAGCACCCCGTTGTTCTCCTTTATATACGCTATAGCTGCTTTCATCCGCTGAACACCTTGATATAATACTCGATGATAAGGAAAAATACATACATCATCACCATGCTGATGCCCTCTTTCATATAAAGCTTTTGTCCGGACTCTACAAAGCTGGCAAATAAGAATGTTATGATTATCATGAATATGCCTGAGGTGAAAAAAAGCAGCATATCTGCTGAGATAGGATATATGATGCAGGTGACTCCCAGGACAAGCGTGCTGTTGGCGATCACGCTTCCGATCAGGTCTCCTACAGCCATCTGGGAAAAGCCCCTCCTTATCGCGCTGGCATTGAACGCAAGCTCAGGCAGGGATGTTCCTAACGCCACAAGTACAAGACCTATGAGGATGGGCGGCAGGGCCAGGTCAACAGAGAGCAGACTGGCAAAATTGACCACAAGGTCAGCTGCAAAGAACAGGAGGAAAAGACTTGCTGCAAAAAGCAGGGTGTGTGATATAACCTGCCATCTTTTGATAGGGTGCTTCACTTCCTTGCTGAACTGGCTTCTCTCCCTGATCACCTTGTAGCCATACGCGCAAAAGGCTGCCAGCAGTATGATCCCATCAATGACGCCAAGCTGCGAGCCTATTATCATCAGAACCATGGGCAGGACAGCAAGCCCGACCATCCATGTGGAATCCTTAAGAGTCTTTTCACTCTCTATCCTTATGCCTCCTGCAAGCAGTACCCCTAATCCTGCCACGATGGTCAGGTTCGCGATGTTCGATCCTATGACAGTACCAAGCGTGATGGCAGTGTTCTTTGCCACTGCAGAGCTTATCCCAACAAAAAGCTCAGGCACAGAAGTTCCGAAAGCCATGATAATAAAACCTACCACAAACTCGCTCATCCTCAGGAAAGATGCTATGACATTTACAGACTTTACCAGGAGAGTGCCTGCCACAACCAGAGCGAGGGATGATGCCAGCAGACCCAGAAGGTTGTATATCATCTCCATACCCCCTGTATCTTCTGGCCGCATCCAGGGCATTTTCCCTGCTTCAGCCTGTTCTCAAGCACCTCAAAGAAGCTTGATCTCCTTATCAGGAGATCTCCGCATCCAGGGCACATAGTATTAGCTTCCTCTCCCATGACATTGCCTACATAGACGTAGTCCAGGCCAGCCTTTCTGGCTATCTCTGCTGATTTGCTGAGCGTGGACATCGGCGTAATGTCAGCATCATGCATCTTGTAGAAAGGAAAAAACCTAGAGAAATGCAGGGGATATCCTGTACCAAGGTTCTCCACGATCCAGGCGCACATCTCAGTTACCTCTTGAGAGCTGTCATTGTAGCCTGGAATCAACAGATTTATCATCTCGAACCATGCTTTCTCCTTTTGCAGTATCTTCAGGCTTTCAAGGACAGGAGCAAGCCATGCATGGCATACCTCCCTGTAGAACTTGTCCCTGAACCCTTTCAGATCAACATGGAAACCGTCCATGTGTCTGCAGGCCTCTTTCAAAGGCTCAGGGCTGATGAACCCGTTCATCACAAATATGTTCTTCAATCCTTTCTTCTTTGCAAGCTTTGCTGTATCTATAGCATACTCAAAAAACACCACAGGATCATTATATGTATAGGCTATGGAGCTGCACTTGTTGCGCAGAGCCTCCTCCACCACTTTCGCAGGAGACATCTCATAGCTGGAGATATCCTCAGGAGCTGACTGTGACATCTCCCAATTTTGGCAGAAATCACAGTGCAGGTTGCAGCCTGCGGTGCCGATGCTATATGCCAGCGTGCCTGGAAGAAAATGGAACTGGGGCTTTTTCTCTATGGGGTCGGCATTTATCGCTGAAGGCTTTCCATACACCATAGAATAGAGCACCCCCTCCTGGTTCTTCCTGACCCTGCAGTCGCCCCTTTGCCCTGGCTTTATCACGCAGTTCCTGGGACATAGGCGGCACTGGACAGTCTTTGCCTCTTTTTTTTCGTAATAACTCGCTTCTTTCAATCCTACCCGCCTCTTTTTCAGATTATAATTCCCTGATAAACAACATTTTTTTGATAGTATAAATGCTTTTCTGAATATCCTTTACTACATTTAAGTAGTAAATAAACCGAAAGCTTTATATATCATAACTTAATCTTCTTATTAAACAATAAGACCGCCGGACTGATGGATGATCAAAGGTGATAAAATGAGTCTTTCAGATGCATTGCAGAGGAAAACCCCTGCAGAAGATGATGGCAGGACATGGTTTGGAGACAGCCTTGACAAGATATCTTATGTGAGATGTCCAGAAGGCGATGAGACTCTTGAGAGATGGACTGCTTATGGTGATATTAGAGGCATTACTGAACTTGCTAAGATGAAGCATGATGGTTCAGCAGTTGAAATCGAGATGGCTCGTGAAACAAGAGAAAGACTGGCAATATCGATTGACAGGGTTCTTGACTGGGTTTTCAACAATAAACATGGTGGAATTGGTCTTGCAGAAGCTCAAAGGCGCAATGCAGACTCAGCTGTATCTGCTGCATATCCGCTTGGCGTGACAGATGCTCCTGAATTTCTGGGAAGGATAAAAGATAGGATAGATTCTGCATTAGAGATCAGGGAAACAGTAGACAGAACCCCTGCTGCTTTGCTTAATTACAAAGCAGCTGAGGCAGTATCTGATGCTTTCTATAGCTTAGGTTTAGTCGATGATTACTTCTGTGTTGGCCTGAACAGGCTTCCAGACCTTGTGAGCATGTCAATTGCAGCAAAACTAAATCCTGAAGAGCTGACAGTAGAACAGGCATATAACAGAGGTTTTGAGGGTGCATGTAATAGCGGTACTAATGTCCACGCAAGAGTTGAGATGTATTCTGGGAAGCAAGAGATATGGCAATCGGATGGCCTACTGGTATTAGGAATACTAACGTAAAAACTTAAACAAACAGACAAAGGTGAAAAAAAATGAACATAAACGAAACAATAGAACTAATATGCAGGGAAACAACAAAAAAAGACAGAGTAGGAATGATAGAAAACCAAGAACTACTAAGAGAATACAGAACAATAATAGAAAGAATAGAAGGAGTATACCAAATAGGACTAGCACAAGGAATAGAAAAAGGAAGACACCAAAAAGAAATAGAAATGAGAATAGAAAGAAGAAAACAAAGCTTAACAGAAATATACAAAGAAAGAATAAAAACAAGATACAGGGAACTAAGAGGGGAAATAGTACAATGAAAGAAAACAAAAAAAACATAACGCTAAAAGTAAACACAGAACTATACAACAAATCTTTCTAACCCTTGTGGTACGAGAAAGAAAAGAACGTCTTACCCTATTCCTTATTGCACAGATTGCTGAAGGTGCCCTGCATGGTGATGTGGAAGACCTTGTTATAGAAC
>WJKB01000063.1 GCA_014729345.1 Candidatus Woesearchaeota archaeon | reverse complement strand
TCATGACTTTCCTTACCCTGTGCATAGGGATAGCCACCTTTTCTGTGCCGCTGGCTGTTTTCCGCTCAACTATCATATGCCTTCCTTCTGTGCGCAGGATATCAGAATACTTCAGCCTTATCAGCTTGTTCTTCACCCTGTCCCAGTAGAACAAGGTATAATCCTCAGGATCCTCATGCTCGTCCCATCTGATCTTGTTGAGAAGCTCGTGGATAGGGATCATCTTGCAACAATGGGCCGAGAGAGGAACTAGTATAAAAAGCTGTCTGCATTTATCCTCGGATTTATCTCGCCGGAGATGTTCTGGAGCATCATCTTCTTGACCTCATCATGCTTTGTGGTATGGCCCAGTACCCACCCAAGCTTTGCATAAGCTGTTTCAGGGGTCATGTCCTCAGCAAATATGCATCCAAGCTCAACGCTGAGCTTCCTGAGGTTGGTATACACCAAAGGATGCACCCTTCCATACAGCGTCTGGGTAGCTATGACCACAGCAACTCCCTTATCGATCGCTTTCTTGAGATTTGTGACTATCTCTTTATTGCAGTTGGTGGGTACGTGGCCAAGGGCAGTGGCAGCGATGACCAGCCCCTTATACCCTTCTTTCAAGTAAAAATCCACCACCTTGGGATCCATACCAGGATAAGTCTGTATGAGGGCAGTCTTTTCCTCAAAACTCTCATCTGACTTAGGCTCGACCTGTCCTCTCTTGTCGTATCTTTTGTTGAGGACATCGATCCTGCCGTCAGGAAACACCTTTGCTATGGGAAGCTCATTTATGGGCCTGAAAGCATCCCTCCTGGAGGTATGCATCTTCCTGACCTTTGTGCCCCTTATGAGAAGGCAGTAATCATCTGAACTCGTGCCATGCATACAGGAGTAGACCCCTGCACCGTCAAACCTTGCTGCTGCTGTGACAGAGCAGATAAGGTTCATGAAAGCGTCAGAGCTTCCCCTGTCGATGCTCCTCTGGGCTGCTGTGATCACTACAGGCTTGTCAAGCCTGAGGAAGAAGGAGAGCGCTGCTGCTGTGAAATGAAGAGTGTCTGTGCCCTGGGTGATCACTATGCCATCCACATCCTTGAGCTCGGCAGAGATCTCCCTGGCCATCTTCTGCCAGTCCTCAGGCATGAGATCCTCGCTCATGACATTCATCAGTTTCTTTGCCTTCAGGTTGGCTACATCTGCCAGCTCAGGGCACATGGCCACAAAGTCCTCTGCAGTGTAATCAGCATAGACTCCTCCTGTGCGGTAGTCGATGCGTGAAGAGATCGTGCCTCCTGTGGATATGATCGCGACAGTGGGAAGGCCTTTTTTTGCTGTGAGCTTTCTCTTTTCTTGTTTCTTTGGTTTGTAGGGCTGTGAAAGCTCGATCTTTTTTATTTTCTTTTCATCGATGCCTATGTTATAGCCGTTCTTTAGCTTTAGGACAGTGAATCCTTGCTCAAGGATTCCAGGCCTGGGCATGAGTATCCCTTCAAGCTCTTCCTCATCTGTTACTATCTTTACGCTGTCCCCTTCTTTAGGCTGTGGCATCTTCTATCTCTTCTTCTTTCCTGAAGCAGCTTTCCTGCTGCCTGTTTTTTTCCTCCCTGCCTTTTTCCTGGAGGTTCCTGAACCTTTCTTGGAAGCTCTCTTTTTTAAGGTCTTCTTGGCCGTCGCTTTCTTGATCCTGACCTTCACCTTTGGCTTGGTCGGGCTTCTTTTCCTTTTGTTGCCCTTACTGCTCCTGAGCTTTTTTACCGCTACTGCAGTGCCTGCTGCTGCAGCTGTCGCTCCTGCAACAGCTGTTCCGATGATAATGCCCTTCTTATGTTTCTTCACGCCTTTCTTGAGCTTCTTGACATCTTTTTTCAGGCCTTTCTTCAGTTTCTTTGTATTGACCAAACCCATCACCTCTGCACTTTCTTTAAGGTATCTTATAGCCTGTTGTTTATTAAGTTTTTCTTTTAGAACAAGTTATCTATAGGCTTATGTAAGAAACTCAGCCCATATAGCTTGGCCTTTCCTCTTTCATCTGCTCTGCAGTAGCTTTCCTGAGATGACTCTCAAGTTCTCCGTACATCTTCTCGATCTCCTTGGTGACCGAAGGACCTGTCTTCCCAAGCACTTTCTGGAAATCTGACATATGCACTTCCTTGGCCTTGATGTTTTTCCTGAGTGCATGGATGGCAGCCTCCCTGCATACAGCCTCTATATCAGCGCCTACATAACCATCTGTCTGGTCTGCAAGCTTCTTGAGGTCTACCTGCTTGACAGGCATGTGCTGGGTGTGGACTTCAAATATCTTTTTCCTTGTCTCTGCGTCTGGTACAGGAGTAAGAATAAGCCTGTCAAACCTGCCTGGCCTGAGCAGGGAAGTGTCGATGATATCAGGCCTGTTGGTCGCAGCCATCACTACTACGTCGTTCATCTCCTCAAGGCCATCCATCTCAGTGAGAAGCTGGTTGACCACTGACTCAGTGACATGGCTTCCTCCCTCAGAACTGCTTCTTCTAGGCGCAATAGAATCGATTTCATCAAAGAAAATGATCGTCGGAGCGGTCTGTCTGGCTTTCTTGAAGACCTCTCTCACCGCCTTTTCAGACTCTCCGACCCATTTTGACAGCAGTTCAGGGCCTTTCACAAGTATGAAATTGGCTTTTGACTCGTTTGCCACCGCTTTTGCAAGCATGGTCTTGCCTGTCCCAGGGGGCCCGTACAGGAGTATGCCTTTAGGAGGCTTTATGCCCATGGTCCTGAAGGCCTTGGGGTTCTTGAGAGGCCACTCCACAGCCTCCTTAAGCTCCTGTTTTACGTCAGCAAGGCCTCCGACATCCTTCCACTTGACATCAGGAACCTCTACGAGGACTTCCCTCATAGCAGAAGGCCTGACTGATTTCAGGGCTTCCTTGAAGTCTTTTCTTGATATGACCAGCTGGTCAAGTATCTCTTTTGGTATGGGCTCGCCTTCCTTGAGCTTAAGATCAGGCAGCACCCTTCTGAGGACTATCATCGCTGCCTCCTTGGAAAGCGAAGCAAGATCTGCCCCCACAAAACCGTATGTTATGTCAGCGATCTCTTCAAGATTGACATCCTTCATCATAGGCATGTATCTTGTGTGTATCTTGAGTATGTTGAGCCTTCCTACCTTATCAGGCACTCCTATCTCTATCTCCCTGTCAAACCTTCCAGGCCTTCTCAGCGCAGGGTCAAGTATGTTGGGGACGTTTGTAGCTGCGATGACCACTACCTTGCCCCTGGACTTAAGCCCGTCCATCATCGCAAGCAGCTGGGCAACGACCCTTCTCTCTACCTCTCCCTTGACCTCTTCTCTCCTGGGAGCTATGGCGTCGACCTCGTCTATGAATATGATGGAAGGGGCGTCTTTTTCAGCCTCCTCAAACTTCTTCCTGAGGTTCTCTTCTGACTGACCATAATACTTGGACATTATCTCAGGCCCGTTTATGAGTATGAAATTGCTGTTGGTCTCGTTGGCCACAGCCTTTGCCAGCAGAGTCTTTCCTGTTCCCGGAGACCCATGCAGCAGGACTCCCTTAGGAGGCTCTATCCCTAGCCTCTCAAAAAGCTCCGGATGCTTGAGAGGAAGCTCGACCATCTCCCTGATCTTCTTTATCTCATCATCAAGCCCTCCGATATCCTCATAGGTCACGTCAAGGACCTTCTCCTCATCTATCTCAACAGCCTCAGGGTTAAGCGATATCTCTGTGGAATCTGATATTATGACAGCGTCCTTTGGATCAGTGTCTGCCACTATAAACTTGATGTCTGTAAAACCGAACCCTCCCATGCCCATCTCTTCCTCAAGCATGGAAAATATGTCATCGAAGAAAGGAGACCCGCTCATAGTGGTCCTTCTCCTGTTGGTGCCTCCAAGGCTGACGATGTCTCCCTTGAGCACAGCCCTTCCCAGAAGCCCCTGCTTAAAAGTGGCTCCGCTGGCCCTTACGATGACTCCTTTGGTCGCAGGTGCCACCACCACTTTTTTGGCCTCCTTCACACCAGCTTTCCTTACCCTTACATGCTCTCCTATACCTGTCTGGGCGTTTCTTCTGGTGATACCGTCCATCCTGACGATATTGAGGCCGATGTCGCCAGGGTAAGCCCTGTCGATGATGGCGACAGTCTTTCTTTCGCCCACTATCTCGACGATATCGCCCGGCCTGACGCCTATCTCTTTCATAAAATTTGAGTCTACCCTTACTATGCCCTTGTTGACATCATCCTGTATAGACTCAGCTACCTTGACCTTCAGCTGCTTCATTGGCGGATTCTTATCTACCATCTTCTAAGGTTTTTGTTATCCAGAATATTTAAAAACTTTACGGTGAAATTCACTTCTTCTTGCTCTCTTGAGCCTGCACCTTAGGCATAGGCACTGGCGGCGGAAGGTTGATGTCCTGGCTCAGCGCGATGGCCTTTATGGTGCATCTCTGCAGAACGCTGTTAAGTATGGGATTCATGACCTCATTAGGAAGCTTCTTGTCTTTCTTCCATCCGTCAAGTATCTCCTTGAGCCTGGTCTCTTCCTCTATCGTAACTGTATGGCCTTTCATGACCACAGACCCTATGCCTGGCTCGTAATCGGTCGAATAGGTGAAATCAAACCTTATCCCCTGTTGTTCTGCCTTTCCCAGGTTGAGCTTCTGGGGTTCCACTTTCTCGATAGAAACATTATTGTTTATCTTTACCTGGCCTTTTATGCCCCCTTTCCTGGAAGCTTCAATCTTTGTTATGTTGAATCCTACGATCACCATTATTATCACCTTTTGTAGCGCTATTGCAATTGCTATCTGTCTGTGTTTATAAATTTTTTGAAATTAGTGCTGTGGAAATATCCTGCTTCTCCTAATGCCGTGGTGTATCTTTACCTGTTGACAAGGCCTGTCAGATTGTAAGCTATATCAAAACAAAGGATAGACAGCCAAAGCATCCAGGCTCCAGTGATCAATGATGCAGCGAATGCAGCTGTTTCTGTGGTCGGCCTTAGCTCGATAAGCCTGCCCAGCCATCCCTTAAGCCTGTTTTTTCTCTTGTACCACACCCAGAACTCGTCTTTTGCGCTTGATATCATGAAAACAGCCAGCAGGAGCCAGCTGAATGAGGGCATCCCGAATATCAGGAGATACAGCAGTGCTGCTGCAAGCCCAGCATAATGTCCGGCAGCATCTATCTTGCCGAATATCATCACTCCTATAAATGCGCCGATCCACAGGGGCGCTACGACAGCAGAGCTGGATATCACATAGCCTATGAGGATGCCGTATATGGAGCCAAAAAGGATGCTTGCTCCCCTGAAAAACCTGAGTCCATGCTCATCTATCATATCTGTCAGCTTTGTAAGGAAGCCTGTCAAAAGAGCAATGAGCAGTATGGGAGCCTCTATCATCTTTCTGCATCTTCTCCTTCCTCATCAAGGCTTTCCATCACTGCAGCTGCGATCAGTGGGAATGCAACTGTAGCATCTGCTTCAATACATACATTATTTGCCTCTTCTTTCAGTTTTGACCATGAGATCGCCTCATTTGACCTTGCTCCTGAAAGGCTTCCATCATATTGAGTTGCAGTTGTAACATAAACAGCATAATCAAGCCCTTCCCTTAGTATATTCACGCCGATAATATGGTGCTTTGCAAAACCTCCTCCTAGGATTATCCCTCCTGTCTTGTCAGCTGCAAGCGTAAGGTCAGCAAGCTCTTTCATATCAGCTGTAACATCGATCCCAAAATCAGGATTCCCCTGCTTGAAGAAATAAAGCTGAAGGCCAAATGCTCCATCTGTCGGTGCAGGACAGAAAACTGGAATATTGTTCTTTGCTGCCCAATATATTATCGAGTTCTCATCCTCGATTGTCTTCCCAAGCTCATGGATTGTCTTTCTAGGGCTCAGCATCATGCCTTCTTTTTTCTGCAGTTCATACATCTTTTCAAAAAATGGTATTAACATGTCCTCCAAAAGCTCATACCTATCATTAGGGACATATACATTGCCTATACGATTAATGCCTTTCTTGTGCAGATCCTTGTCATCTGCATTGAAGCTGCCAAGCAGGAAAGGCTTTTTTGTCTTGATGAGGTCTTCCTCGATGCTTCCTATGGATGTCACTATGACGTCAACAAGCTTCTTTTTCACCATCTCTGCAAACAGCTCCCTCAGTCCGCTGCTGACCATGTTTGATGTGAATGAGAAGAACACGACTGCCTTGTCTTTCCTCATCTGCCTTATGGTATCGACTGCCTGTCCGACGTGCGTGGCCTGGAAACCAAGGTTCTTGTACTGTTTGAGGAGATCACTCACTTTCATCCCCTTTTCCAGCTTTAATCCCTGCACTTTCTCAAGATGCTTGTCTGCTTCAAACAGATGACTGTGTCCTCGTGCTGAGAGCTGTTTCTCAAGCCTTTTTATGTTGAATCTGTCCCTGAGGTGACCCAGGGCTTTTTCTGAGTCAAACTCTTTGCAGGAGAAGATATCTGCTGCGACATATCCTTTTTCCGGATATGTGTGGATGCTTATGTGGGACTCTTCTATGATCACGAAGCCTGTTATGCCTCTCTCTGGATCCTGATTACTGCCTCTTTTTACAACAGGCTCTGAAAGCTTCTTCATCTCCAGCAGTGGGACAAGCTCTTCAAGAACCTGCCTGATAACCTTTTCATCATCAAGCAGCTTGCTGTCTGCATCAAAACCATCGATGGTCAGATGGCTGCCCATTCCGTGTATAGATTTGATCTTCATCTTAATGCTCCTGGACTCAAGATTGATCAGTATAAAGAATTCCTTATGATCCGAATTTCCTGACTGAGTCCATAGGTATGGATAATAGAAGAGGGTTTTTAAATCTTGCGCAAAAAGTTTTTAAAACAAAGACTTCTGCATGTATACAATGTCAAGACTGAGATTTATCAAGAAAAAACCCATACATAAGCTTGCTGAGATCCTGCCGGAGATCTTCAGTCAGAGATTTAAGAAAGGGGATAAGGTAGCTGTCAAGCTGCATATGGGGGAATACGGCAACATCAACTACATCAGGCCTATCTGGGCAAGGACTGTGGTGGATGCGCTCAAGAGTGCAGGAACAGAGCCTTTTCTTTTTGACAGCCCGACCCTTTACAAGAAAAAGAGGCATACTGTGAGTGATTATCACCAGACCGCTAAGATGAACGGCTACACCGAGGAGACCATGGGCTGCCCTATAATCATATCAGATGAGGGTGTTGAGCATAAGACAGAGCATCTTGATGTCTCTGTCTGCAATGATATCGCAGATGCAGACGGCATGGTCGTGCTTACCCATATCAAAGGCCATATATGCACAGGCATAGGAGGGGCGATAAAGAACCTTGGCATGGGAGCTGTCTCCAAGAAGACAAAGAGTGACATACATGAGGGCTGCAAGCCTGTGATTGCAGAAGGGTGCATCAGCTGCGGAAAATGCGTAGAGGTCTGTCCAGGAGACTGTTTCAAGCTGGCAGAAGGGAAGAAACTGGAGATGGACCTTGCCACCTGTTATGGATGCTCCATATGCGTGCTCAACTGTCCTGCAGAAGCCCTGAAGTCAAAATTTGCACTGTTTTACACGCTTATTGCAGAAGGCGCTTCAGCTGTACTCAAGAAGCTTGAAGGAAAATCTGTATATTACATCAACCTTTTGTACGATCTTTCTGAGAAATGCGACTGTGTTGACACCTACAACCCTCTGATAGCCCCTAATATCGGGGTTCTTGCAGGGTATGATATTGCTGCGATAGACCAGGCCAGCATCGAGCTCATAAACAAGAAGGCAGGAAAGAAAGTCTTTGACCTGCGCCACAAAAGGCCTTCTGAACTCCATATCTCTGAGGCAGAGAGGCTGGGCATTGGAAGCAGGGAATATGATATTGAAGATACATGAGGTGCTATATGCTAGTTGACGTGCATTGCCATCTTGACCACACCAGGTTTGACAAGGACAGGGACCATGTCATAGAAAGAGCAAAGAAAGCAGGCCTAAAAGCGATCCTTACATGCGGCATCGACAGGTCCACAAACAGGAAGACTCTTGAGATCGCTGAAAAATACGACATCGTCAGGCCCTGCCTGGGAATATATCCCATGGACCAGCTGAGAAAGGAGGTTGCAGAAGGCCTGGGGCATCTTGAGCATGAGGATTTCATCGTTGAGCAAGAGATCGCGTTCATCGAGAAAAACAAGGACAGGCTCGCTGCTGTCGCAGAGATAGGGCTTGACTATTCTGAAG
>WJKB01000062.1 GCA_014729345.1 Candidatus Woesearchaeota archaeon | reverse complement strand
GGAAAGAGGTATCGCTGAAGTATGAAAAGGTTTCTCAGGTCAATACAAAAGAGATCATGATGGATGTGAAACAGAAAAGGGGGATTCTCAAAAAGATATCTGAAAACAAGAGGCTTCTGATGCTGATAAGGGAGAAGGATCAGAGGAGAAAGTCCATCAGCAAAGAGTCCGCTTCCATCAAGGCAGAGATAGGCAACATTAATTCCAAGAAAAAAGAGCTTGAAAAGACGCTTGAGAAGATGAAGGGCATAGAGGAAGCATACTCGAAACTGAAGCAGGAGTTTGAGGATGTCCAGGAAGGGCTCAATGATATGCTGCTGAAAAAAGCAAGGGCCGAGGGGGATCTCAAGGGCGTTGAAAGCGTCATAGAGACTCTGCTCAGGGACATCAAGAACAAGGAGATGTTTCTCAAGAGACTTGAGCACCTCTCGCAGATGCAGCAGTGGCTAAGCGGCTCTTTCCTCAGGCTCATGAGCTTGATGGAGAAGCACATCATGCTTCAGGTCTACCACAGCTTCAACGAGCTTTTCACGCACTGGTTTGACCTGCTTATCGAGGATGAGAACATCAACGCCAGGCTTGACGACGAATTCACCCCCCAGGTTGAGCAGAATGGGTATGAGATAGATATAGGCCATATGAGCGGAGGCGAAAAGACAGCGCTGGCCCTCGCTTATCGTCTGTCCCTCAACAAGGTCATCAATGATCTCATATCGACGATAAAGACAAAGGAGCTGCTCATACTTGACGAGCCTACAGACGGCTTTAGCTCTGAGCAGCTTGACAAGATAAAGGATGTCCTTGATGAGCTGGGGATCAGCCAGGTCATCCTGGTCTCGCACGAGTCAAAGATAGAGAGCTTTGTGGACAATGTAATAAAGGTGCAAAAAGATGAGCATGTCAGCAGCGTGGCCTGATCACTCGCATATCCTCGGGTCAGCCAGTTCTGCAATCTCCTTAAGGGTGTCCAGCTCGACATCTGTCATGTCAGTGCCTACCTGTATAAGGCAGTTATTCTTGACATAGAAGAAGTCCCTCTGCTCTGTGATCATCCTGTAGATCCTCCTGCATGAGATCTCCCCAAGCTCTTTCTGCAGCTCGTCAGCTGACTGCTCTGCAATCTCAGGGCATGCTTTCACGATCCTCTGGAGCGCTGTTTCCTCGCTGCCGCTGAAATCCTTGACACTAAGGTAAGCTGTATACTTTCCCTGCGCAGCGTTGAACTTCACTATACAGCCGTCAGGTGTGTTTTTCTCAACAACCCTTATAGGAAGCTCTTTTCCCACAAAACTTTCTATCTCTTCCTGGGTTATAAAGCCGCATGCCTCGTAGTCCATGGCAAAAGATTCCTGTTGATCCTCAGCTGCATCCTCATCAGTTTCAGTGTCCTGCTCGGTCGTTTCCTGGTTTTCTGTTGTCTGGGGCTCAGGATCCTCCTGGCCTGCGTCCCCTTCCATGCCCTCATCATCTTCCTGTTTGTCCTGATCATCTTCAGGAAGCTGCGTCTCATCCTGCTCATCAGGGCTTGGTTCTGGTATCGTGCTGCTGGTTTCGCACCCTGCCATCAGTATAAGAGATGCGATTATTATGACCGTCATGATCTTGTTCATACTGTACCACCTCTCACCAGCGAAAAGCAAGCAGGTATAAATAGTTTTCTGTGACAGGTCAGAGGATGGTGGAGGATAGGACCGTTTACCCAAAAACGGAAATTATTTATACTAGTTATATCATGATTACATCACGTACAAGGGTCAAAAAGAGGAAAATGACTAAGAAGAGCATAGGGTTTAAGGCAAAGGATCTTGAGATAGATTTTCCTAAGATTTCTAAGAAAGAGAAGAAAAAAGCAAAGAATTACCAGGTTATAGCGCTGGTGGTCTTGTGGCTTCTCATACTTATGGCGATCGCGTTCTTCTGGCCTTCATGCCAGGAGCCGATGAAGAGGGTGGGCATCAGGTGCTGCATCGACTCAGATAACAATAATATCTGTGATTCTGAGGAGGTTCCTGCAGCTGCGACCGTGCCGCCTGAGCCTTCTGTCCAGCCGGATGCTAACATCGTCCAGGAGGCGCAGGTAACAGCTTATGTCAACGCCACAAACGAGACAGAAGAGGAACCTGAGGAAGAAGAACAACCTGTGCAGGAGCAGCCCACGCCTATCAGCGATTACATAGTGACCATAGCAGTGTTCAAGTTTGAGCCTGAAGAGATCACAGTGCCTGTGGGTGCGACCATTACATGGGTCAACAAGGACACCAGGCCTCACAGTGTAAGCTCGCATTACCAGTATTTCCTATCTCCGAGGATGAGTCCAGGAGATTCATGGGCTTTCCAGTTCAACTCTATAGGAGAATTTACATACGTCGATCCTGTCTTTCCCCAGATGGAGGGAAAGGTAATAGTCAAGGGATGATGCGGTTTTCTGAAAGAAAGATTTAAAAACCTCCGCTTCAACAGTTTGCTTTACAAGGGGCTGTGGTCTAGTTTGGCTATGATACCAGCTCGGGGTCCATGGAGAAAGC
>WJKB01000061.1 GCA_014729345.1 Candidatus Woesearchaeota archaeon | reverse complement strand
GGCTTGGAGAGAAGTTCTTCGAGTACTTTGACCTTCCTCCTGACAAGATTAAGGAGAAGTTCGGTAATTTTAGACAGGTGGAAGAAGCTATAGAAAACAAGGAAGAGGAGATCGAGAAAGCCAAGGAGCTTCTGGAAAGGGAGAAACAGGCAGTGGCTCTCCAGGGTAAGGGTGGAAAACCCAAAGAGCTGGAGGTTTATGAGAAGAAGCCTGAAACAGTCAAAGGAATGACTATTGAAGGCATT
Source organism: Candidatus Woesearchaeota archaeon (assembly GCA_014729345.1). GTDB lineage: Archaea > Nanobdellota > Nanobdellia > Woesearchaeales > WJKB01 > WJKB01. The sequence continues at coordinate 3,154 of WJKB01000061.1, read as the reverse complement.
CCCACATCTCCTGGAGAAGGCAAGGAAGAGATCAAGGTCGTCGATGAGCCCAAGGACGTGGTTGAAGAGATCAGGAATGCCCATGAAGAGCAGCATCCAGGTCTTAAGCCTAAGATGGCTGAAAATGCTCAGCAGCCTTCTGAAGAAACAGCCCCTATTAAGAGTCCTGCAGAGAAGGGGACATCTGAAGCAGCAGAAAAGCAAAATTCCACTGAAAAAGCAGAGCAAAAGAAGGCTCAAACATCGGCAGAAAAGGAGATTGAAGAGGCATACAGCAAGGCAGGCGCAGAAGCTAGTGCTGAAAAGCCGAAGCAGAAGCATGGAAAAGAGAACGAGAAAAGGACTGAGAATGATATCCAGAAAGAGACAAGAAAGAAAGAAGCAGAAGCTTTGGGTATGACACTTCCGGAGAAACCTCCTAAAGAGGCTGATGAGGATATGCTGAAAGAGGATGTCCAGTCTGCTGCTGAGAAAGAACCTCTTGAGATTCCTGAAAAATCAAGGAAAAAAGATCTTGGCGAGATGCCTTCAGAGATGGAGAAAGCGGTTGAGAGCTCTCCTGAGCCTGAGAAGATCCCTTCCGAACCAATGGCAGAGCAGGTTTCAGAAGGGGGAGAAGGGCCTGCTGAGCCTGAGGACAAGGAGGCTGCTGGCGCTGATAACGGGCCTGAAAGTTCTGGAAATGCTGATGATGGTGATGGTGATAAGATTAAGGGTGATAAGGATTCTTCTTCTTAAGTGCCCTAAGTGCAAGAACAATATGAGGTACCAAGGCAGGGCTGTCTATGTGGGAGACAAGAGAAAAAGATGTGTCTACTGCGGTCACAGCTTCAGGATCTCTGAGAGGGTAGTTAAGAAGTTATGACCCTATCATTCTCTTATCTCTTTTCTAACAACAGTTATGCATCCTCTTTGCCAGCTGATCTGCTCTTCAGTAAGGCTTGAAAGCTCAGAAACCCTCATGCCAGTCTCCAGCAGAACATTGATTACTAATTCCTCTTCAAAGGTTTTACAAGCTTGTCAAGAACCGCCAGTCAGAGATTTGAAGGGTGAAGCAAATGCTTCATCTTCACTTTCAACAATCAGCGGTTCTTGAGCACAATCAGAAATTTTGCACAAACTATCATAACATCGGCTTACAGCCATCAATTGCAAACTGGTGGAAAATTTCTGATGTTTCTAAGAGCAAGAACCTCATCATCTTCCAAAGGCTCACGTTTGTAGGTAAAAGGCATTTTTCTAAAGAATAAAGGGTTATGATGGTTTAAAATGGGAACTCGTTATTTGTATATCAAAGGCTATGCAATGTCCTGCTCACTAATAATTACTTCTAATAAGTAGCAATAAAACCGAAAGATTTATTAATGGAATCCTCATACTATGTAAGATAATCATATTTATCGTATAAAATGTCATCAAAGACTCTTGAGCAGGAAGTTGAAACACTTGGTCCAGGCACTTTTGCCAGTCTGGTGCCTAAGGTCAAGCTTGCTCATCTTATCTCTCAGATCCAGTCTGCCAGGAAGAAGAAGGGTGGAAAAGATTTAAGGGATAAGTGGTTCTGGGGTGGAGATGGTCCTGTTTATGGTTTGCAGGAGGATGATGTTTTTCTTTACCTCACTGATGCTGAGAACAATCCAGGTTTTGAGAATCCTGAAGCTTTTGCAGATGAACTGATCAATAGCCAGAATTATTTTGTGGATCCAACCACTTCAAACAGTTTGGAATCAAAAGCTGATGATCCTGATGATTATGGCGTTGTTGCTTTCAACCTTTCTGAAATGAAAAGACAAGGAGTTTTGAAAGGAGATGGTAATGAATATCTTTTTATTGAAGTAAGCACTGCTAAGTTAGCAGAAGGCAAGAGAGCTTTCAGAAAAGAATATGGCGATCAGGTTACTGCTTTATTTGACAGGGTTCATGGAAAGGATATCTATAGAAGAACAGGGGTTGGAGCATTGCTAAGCCAAAGAGACAGGGATACGACAAGGATATATGTTCTGAATCCTGAATATGTAAAGAAAAAGCTTGAAGGAAAAGAACAAGGAACAATGGTTGCGCGGGCCTCTGCGGTCAGCGACTTCGGCAGCGATTCCAGTGTCGGCCTTGGCTATAGGGGCCTCAGCTACTACTGGTCTTTGCGTGGGGTAGTTGAGATAGCTGCCGGAGGCAGCGACGCTGAAAAAACTGATGTTCAAAAAGAGAAGATTTTGCCTTATAACAAAGCCAGAGAACTGCTCATGCCTTTAGTAGCTACTTCACTTCATACGAATCTTTCTAAGGTTTTAGACCAGATCTACCATAAGAAATAATCATATTTATATACTCTCAAATTCTTAATATTATTCCCAGCTAGCTTTGCCAAACTGAGTCTTTTGGTGGAGTGGTGTCTGGGCTACAAGCTCTTTTGCTAAGGCATATACCATGTCATAAAACGCTCAGAAATCAAAGATTCCGAGAAATGCAAAACGTTTCTGGAACTAGAAATTGTTACACAATTTCTATGTTTCTGGCGTGCCAAAAATCGAAGATTTTTGAGCATACAGCTGTGACACATAATCCAAGGATTATAGGGCTGAAACAGCAGTGCATATCCAGCAAAAGAGCTACCTGTTGCGCGGGCCTCTGCGGTCAACAACTTCAACAACAATTCCAATGTCAACCTTGACTATAGGAACCTCAACAACAACAGGTCTTTGCGTGGAATAGTCCAGACAACTGCTGGAGCTAACGATGACAGTTCCAAGAGATCTCTATAGAGAACTTTGCAGCTATGACAACCTTTACATTGCTTACAGGAAAGCAAGAAAACACAAGACAACAAAGGACTATGTCATTGAATTTGAAAAAGGCCTGAAAAACAACCTTCTATTGCTTCGTTCTGAACTGCTGATGCACAGCTATAACCCAAAACCTTTGGTTAACTTTGTCATCAGGGATCCAAAAACAAGAAAGATAAGCAAAAGCGCTTTTAAGGACAGGGTAGTTCATCATGCTTTATGCAATATTATAGAGCCAATATTTGACAGTTCATTCATCTATGACTCTTATGCCAACAGGATAGGAAAAGGCACTTTAAAAGCTATTGAAAGATTTGATTTTTTCAAGAGAAAAGCCAGCAGGAACAATACAATTCCATGCTACATCCTAAAAG
>WJKB01000060.1 GCA_014729345.1 Candidatus Woesearchaeota archaeon | reverse complement strand
TTTCTAGACAGACTCTGCTGGTAATAGCACCTCATCAGGATGATGAGACCATAGGCTGCGGAGGTCTGATCGCAAAAGTCAAAGAGGCTGGAGGAAAGGTGTATGTCCTGGCAATAACCCTCGGAAACAGCCCTCAGTATGGTGCAAACAGCGATACAGAGACAAGGAAAAAAGAATTTGAGAAAGCTATGACCGTGTTGCAGGTTGATGGTCACGGCATCGCTTTTATAGATGACAAATATCATCTGATGCTTGATACAATACCTCAGAAAGAACTTATCAACTGCATCGAAAGCAAGAGCGAGGTTTCTCTGAACAATGTCAAGCCTTCAATGGTGGCACTTCCATTCCCTTCATATATGCAGGATCACAAAGCTGTCTTTCATGCCGGGCTTGCTGCATGCAGGCCAAGGCCAAGGCAGGACAAGCATCTTGTCGATACTGTGTTGGTGTATAGACAGCCTGATGATTCATGGTCAACCGACTCATTCATACCAAGCTTTCTTGTCGATATCTCAAACCAGCTTAGTAAGAAGATGGAGGCATTGTCATGTTACAGTTCCCAGATACATCCAGAGCCTCATGCAAGAAGTGTGGAAAACATAAAAAGAATCTGTTGCATTAACGGGACTTTGGTAGGGGCAAAATCAGCAGAGGCTTTCATGTGTCTGAGACATGTAATTTAAAGAGGATCAAAAATGGAAAAAAAACCAAAAAAAACCTTCATGGACAGACTATTTGTGCTTTTAAAGGTAAAACCGAACAAGCTGAGGCTAAAGATTTTGAATCTCTTGATAAAAGACTACACAAAAAAGAGCCTGGCAAAGAGAAAAGGTGAATGCGTCTACTGGAAATGTAAAGCTTCATGTTGTGGTCCCTGCAAGTATCTTGATGAGAACTATGCATGCACTGTTTACAACAACAGACCCAAAGAATGCTATAAGGAGGCACCTGTAGACTGGTTTGAATGGAAATGGTTTAAGTATGACAAGAATGGGTGCGGATACTATTGGGACCAAAAGGTCACAGCAAAGAGAGATGATGATTCATGATAGTGTCCATACACCAGCCAAATTATCTGCCTTATATAGGTTTTTTCAGCAAGATGAAACAGAGCGATGTTTTTGTAATCATGGATATTGCACAATATGTAAGGAGGGATTTCCATAACCGGAACCGGATAAAGACTCCAAACGGTCCTATGTGGCTCACAATACCTGTCAAGCATAATAGATCTTTCAAGCAGAGGATATGCGATATTAAACTACCTGAAGACAGGGAATGGGCCAAAAAGCACTGGGTGGCTCTTCAGCGCAACTATGCAAAGACAGAGTTCTTTGAGCAATATTCACCTTTTTTCAAGGAGTTGTTCGAGAACCCTCCAGGCACACTCAGTGAGCTGAATGAGAAGATAATCCTATATCTGACCGAAGCATTTGGGATAAAGACCAAAGTGGTCAGATCAAGCCAATTTCAGGTTGATGAGAATCTTAAGGCGACCGACCTTCTGATTAACATTATAAAGAAAGCAGAAGGGGATACATATCTGTCAGGAAAAGGCAGGGAAGGGCATGACCATTATATTGAGGAGGATAAATTCGAAAAAGCAGGCATCAAACTGAAGTTCCAGGAATTCAATCATCCAGTCTACAGGCAGAAATTTCAGGATTTTTTACCTAATATGGCAGCTGTTGATTTGCTCTTCAATGAGGGTGAAAATTCAGTTAATTTTATATAGTATGAAGTCAAAAACAGGTATGGCATCAAAAGGCTTGTTATTGAAAATCTCGCTTGCGGGATTTTCATTGGGATTCAAATACCCGCACTTTAGTGCGAGATTTTCAATTCCAAAAACCGAATGGTAAATACCCCTGCCTTCAGGCAGGGGATTAGTTCGGTTTTTGTTATCAACATATATGATTAGGGGGTATGAATATGGTATTCAAAGATAAGGTAGTGCTAGTAACAGGAGGTACAGGCAGCTGTGGGCATCAGATAGTCAGACGATTGCTGAAAGATGAAGGTGTCAGACAGATAAGGATCCTGAGCAGAGATGAGAAGAAGCAATATGACATGAAAAAGGAGTTTCCTGATGCGCCTATCAGGTATTTTATCGGAGACGTGAGAAATACAAGGAGAGTGAGGGAAGTTATGCATGGTATTGACATCGTGCTCCATACAGCCGCTATGAAGCATGTTACCTTCTGCGAAGAGCACCCTTTTGAGGCAGTGCAAACAAATGTACTTGGTGCACAGAATATCATAGATGCTGCAATTCATGAGAATGTCGAGCGGGTCGTCGCTTTAAGCACAGACAAGGCAGTGAAGCCTGTCAATGCTATGGGGATAACAAAGGCTCTCATGGAAAAACTTGTGATCGAAGCTAACTATCTTCCTCGCAACAACAGTACCAAATTCTGCTGTGTGAGGTATGGTAATGTGGTAAATACAAGGGGGACTGTTGTTCCTTTTTTCAGGCACCTGATAAAGGAAGAGAAAACTGCGACGATTACAGACCCGAAAATGACAAGGTTTCTTCTGACCCTCAACGATGCTGTTGAACTTGTGTTCTATGCGGCAAGGAATACTGAAGGAGGAGAGATATTCGTAAAGAAGGCTTCTGCCACAAATCTGCTCCAGCTTGCAAAGATACTTGCAAAAGAGCAGGGTAAGGATCTTAAATATGAGATTATAGGGAAGTTTCCCGGAGAGAAGATACATGAACTGCTGCTCTCAGAAGATGAGATGGCCAGGGCAGAAGAGAGAGATGGCTTTTTCATCCTTAAGAGACACAAGCAGACATCAAATCTTGAGAACACAGATAAAGAATATATCTCCAAAGATGAAGTTGTGTCTGATGAAGCTATCGAGCAGCTTCTGAAAAGGGAAGATGCCAAGGAAGATACCTCCTCAAAGGATACTCTCTATTTCAAGTAGTATGTACATACTTCATTGAGCTCAAGTATTGTCGTTAAAACTTTTAGGTATTAGGATGATGATCAACTATGGAAAACAAGCAGTGGACGATGAGGACATAAGGGAGGTACTTCAAGTTCTAAGGAGTGATTTTCT
>WJKB01000059.1 GCA_014729345.1 Candidatus Woesearchaeota archaeon | reverse complement strand
TCTCATACCTGTCTGTGTTTATGCCGAGTATCTGGAGCATATGCTGTTGGTAGGTCTTCTTGTTCTGTTTCTTCAGGATGTCATTCTGAGGCTTAGGTCCCAATGCAGACATCCGATGCCATTCCTCAGCTGTTTTTGTAGGCTTTACCTTGCCCTCATGCCAGAAATATCCTATGATTTTTCCGTTAAGCTTTGATGCAAGCAGGCATGCTTTCTCATCCTCATCAAGGTTTATTATGATATCATAATTCTTTTTGAGCTTGTCAGTATCTTCCTCTATAGTCAGGATATTGTCTATCAACTGGTTGTTCTTCAGGAGTTCTGAGGCATCCTGCTTTGTGATCCATGATATGCTGCTTTCAGGATACCTTTGCCTTATTCCCTGGAGAACAGAGGTTGTCCTGAGCACGTCTCCAATAGCTCCCAGTTTGATGATGAGTATGTTCTCCCCCATAGCATCATGGATGGATAGTGTATTTAAAAAGTTTTTTGCGAAGAGGTCGAGGGTTGAGATCAGACCGAAAGCTTTTTATATCTGAGTCTATATTTAAGACATATTTAATACTTATTTAGACCGTTTTTAATCCAAAATATTGGAATAAGCATAAGTAGGAGCTTGTAAGATGCCTGAGATAAGGTTTACGATCACAAAAAAGATGGATGAGGTCCTCAGAGATATCTGTGACAGGTATGGGATCGACAAGTCTGATTATGTCAGGAGTCTGATCGTCAATGACCTCAGGAAAAACAATGACAGGACTCTCCAGGAAGGCAGGCCCGGAAAACACAAGAGGGGTGATGCAGGATCCAGAGAGCAGTGAGTTCTTTCGGAGTGCTAACGATAGCATTCCTGGTGGTGGCCGGACTTTATATGTCATTCTATTCTCCTGGTATGACAAGTATAACAGGATTTGTGGTGGTGAACCTTTCTGCTACGAACGAGACCTGGCTGAACGAAAGCGCAAACCTGACCGGAGGATCATACCTGAAGGTGGATAGGGACTTTGATGGGGTATTGATAGTGAATGAGAGCGGGATCGTGATAGACTGCAACCATACACTGATCTACGGAAACGGTTCAGGATATGCTTTGGTGAGCGCAAACCACAGCAATGTCCTGGTCAAAAACTGCAGGTTCATGAAGTACGGGGCAGGATTCCTGATAAACAGGTCTGAAAACTTCACCCTATACAACTGCACAGTCACAGACAGTTCCACAGGCATGGAAGCTTTTGCCAGCGACGGCCTTGACGTGATATACAGCACTTTCACCAACAACAGCCTAGGAATATATCTTCAGGAAGATACAGAAGCCAATATCTCTTATAACAATATCTTCAACAACACCCTTAATGTGGCCAACAACCAGTCAGCGAACATAACAGCTGACCATGTGTACTGGGGGTACTACCTTAACAGCACGATACATTCAAAGATAAAGGACAGGCATGACAACAACTCATGGGGTATGGTGGACAATGTCCCCTGGTTCTATTACAGGTACGAGCCCAACTCAAGCTGCAACATCTTCCTCAGTTCTCCTGAGCTGATAATCAACAGTACAAGCTTCAACTGCACACATGTGGTATGGGACTTTCCAAAAGTATATTATCATGATGTGCCTGTGAAATCACTGGTCAACTATTCGATCATACGTTCACCTGTGTATCTGCGCAATTCCACGATAGGTTTCGGAAACTCAACCCTGCACAACAGCACATACATCCTTAACAGAGGAATCGTCGGATGCGCCTATTCCAACTTCAGCAGGCTGCATATCTATACCTCATATTTCTCTGCTGTATCACCATGCAATGTGGAGCAGTTCTATGATTTGGGGCAGGAAGACAAGACCACCTATGTATACATCAATGGACCTATAAACATCAGCAACATGTCCATACCTTTTGTGAGAAACAGTACAAGGATCAGCAGAGGATTTGACATGTATCTGTCAAATATCTCTTTGGGAAGGGATAATTTCACAGCGTATCTGACCAGCTTCAACGGAAGCAGGACCATCAACAGCAGGCTTTTTGACGAAGGAAGCGCCTCAGAAAGACTGAGCGGGATCTGGTGGGACTATGAGATAAACGAGACATACAATATAACAGTGGACAACAGCACTATCGGCAAAGTCAACATCACCACAGATACTCCGCTGAATATAACCTTTGACCTGGTAAGGCCCAGAGTGATTAACTTCACACCCTGGATCAGCGATTTAGGGGTGGACATCCGATCAAACATCACGATAAATTTCAGCGAAAACATGGACAACAGCACCTTTAACCATTCCACCATAATGGTCTGGGAAAACAGCGGAAACGTATCAGCCATAGTCATATTTCTTCCTTCATCAAACACAGGCGTATCCGACCCTTACCTTCTGCTGAAGGAGAACACTACATACCATGTCAATGTAACCCCCAAGTTAAGGGACCTGTACGGCAATCTTCTGCTTGCCTCAAAGTACTGGAACTTTACCACAGGATACAAGGACACGGATGAGGACATGACCCCTGACTACCAGGACAATGATGATGATGGCGATGGGATCCCTGATGCAGTGGACATGGTCAAAGGCAACGGCTCTGACATCAATACAAACTTCAAGGGAACAGTTGTAAAGGTCAACGGCAGCGAAAACCTCTCTCAGGCGTTCAACCAGACCCTGGAGGTGGGAATCTATGAAGAATCTTCCCTTGCTGTCGGATTCAGCTGGGATTTTTCCGGAAACAACAGCCTTGACCTAACCAACATATCAATATTCAGGAACCAGCTGTCAGGCAAAGGAAGCACTGTGGTGCACGGCTTGCCCGGCGTCAGAAAGATGATCGTGGTGGACAGGATCGGAAGCTATGACGGGTTATGCGTAAAGGACGATCAGGACGTGGTCACTGCTGATGAGCTGTCGGACGACTGCGAGGGCTCAGGCGAGTTGTTTGTGGAATGCACATCAACCTACAGGGGCACTGACTGCTCCACGCTGGGAGGTGATTTCAACGTATCCTGGCTTTGTAACTCAGGCGCGGTCCAGGCAGATGACGTGGTGGATCCTGCAGTGACATCCAAAAGCCCCAGCGGCACCCAAACATCATCTTCAGTGACGCTTGAGGTAAGCACAGATGAGAACTGCACATGCAGGTATGATACTGACAACACAAACTATTCCAGCATGGGCAGCACTTTCAGCGACACAGGAGGCCAGGAGCATCAGCAGCAACTTACAGGCTTCATGAACGGAGCTTACACCTATTATGTGAGATGCAAAGACAGCTTTGGGAACGAGATGGACTCTTCCAGCGTCATCGCGTTCTCTGTGGACCTTGACCCTACTCCCTGGGCAGAGGACGGGGCAGGCGGAGGATCCGGAGGAGGATACAAGGTGCCGTCAGCACTGCCTCCCAGGAGGACGTATGCCTATGACGTGGTTGAGTACAACAGGCCTGTGATAATAGGGATAGATGACGACGACATAGCGTTCAGCACAGCTTCGATCTACTTCAACAGGAAGATGGAGAACATCAAGATAACCTTCCAGAATGAGATCACCAGGCCTGATGAGGTCACTGAAGCGCCTGGAAAGAAATGGCAGTATTTGAGTATCAGGACCACAAATATCGAAAAAGAGGACCTGAAAGACATAAGCATAGGGTTCAGGGTACCAAAGGCATGGCTTGAGGAGTACAGCATAGAGAAGGTAGATCTTTTCAAGTTCCAGGAGCAGGGATGGAGAAGGCTCGAGACAAGGGAAGCAGGAGGGGATCTTGTGAGCAGGTTCTACGAGGCCAGTATGGACTCATTCTCCTATTTTGCCATCGTCGGATTTGAAGGAGAGGAACCCGAAGAGCCTGCTGAAAAGGATGAGTCAGAGGACAATGTCACAGCCGCAGCCTCTCCTGAAGAGAAAGAGGCGGAAGAAAAGCCTATTGAGGAATCTCCTGCAGAAACGCCTGTTAGGATCAGGACAGACCCCCTGACCATCGGGATCCTCATATTCATCCTTCTGATGATAATCCTGTCAGTAATCGTGTACTTAAGAGGAAGACCTGAAGAAGAAGAGGCTGTAGCTGAGGGGGAAGAGCTTGGAGCTGAAGCTGAACAGAAGGCCGGCAAAACAGGACCAGCAGGTGAAACAGGCAGGAGATCTTCTGAATCCGCAACCGCCAGTACTTCCAGGCATAAGCCTGAAGTAAAACAAGGCCAGGAAGCGCGTGAAAAAACTTCATCTGAACTGCAGGGAAAGAAAAAACAGTAGAAAATCCAATAAAAGCGTTTTCTAGACTGAACAGTCAGGGCTGAATACGACACTCAAGAAACCAGGGGTCTTCTATGAGCAGATGATGCTCCTGAAGTCAGCTTTTCTGCTGTTCTGAGGCTGTTGACCCACTCAAAATCAAAAGCTTTTTAAGGGTTTTATGGATTAGGAAGTAAAATGAAAAAACAAAGCAGGGCCAAAGAGACCTGGCAGAAGATATGGTACTTCATATGGGAAGATGACAGCATCTGGAGCTGGCTGGTGAATATCCTGCTCGCATTTCTCATAATCAAGTTCATAGTGTATCCTGGACTGGGCTTCATGCTGGGAACTACCCACCCTATCGTGGCAGTGGTCTCAGGAAGCATGGAGCACGACAGGACAGACCAATACGGTTATATCTGCGGAAAATATCTGCCAGACTATGAGGGCGGTTATGACAGCTGGTGGGATGCCTGCGGCAGCTGGTACGAGGACAATGGGATTACCAAGCAGCAGTTCAGGGATTTCCAGATGAGCAACGGCTTCAGCAAAGGCGACATAATCGTCCTCCGAAACGGAGACTCAAAAAATCTTGAGCTTGGAGATGTGATTGTCTTTGTGGGCAGGCGGCCTGAGCCTGTTATCCATAGGGTTGTCGAGATAGATCAGGAAGACGGAGAATATCTGGTCACGACAAAAGGAGACCATAACGAGGATTCAGATACCTATGAAGGACATATACCCAATCAACTGATCGCAGGAAAAGCTTTCTTCAGGCTGCCTTACCTGGGATTCATCAAGATATGGTTTGTTGACCTTATGG
>WJKB01000058.1 GCA_014729345.1 Candidatus Woesearchaeota archaeon | reverse complement strand
TGACAACAAAATCAGCATATTTTTCCGCAAGATCCTCATGCTTGTCGATTACTACGCCTTCCCCGATATCTGCTGGCTCAGCATCTTTCCAGGACCTTATGAGCATATCAGCATCCTCAGGCCTGAGCACAGCTCCATCCTTGTCCAGGAACTTGAAGCCGTTATATTCAGGCTCATTGTGGCTTCCGGTTATCATGATGCCGCCGTCTGCATCATATTCCCTGACTGCAAATTCCACAGCAGGGGTCGGCGCTACCCCAAGATCTATGACACTGTATCCGTTGCCCACAAGCACATCTTTCATCACAGCCATCAACAGCGGGCTTGATTCCCTCGTATCCCTTCCGATAGCTATGACCATCTGTTCTTCCTTGCTTTCTCTGTTCTTCAGAAGGTTAGCATATGCCTGGGTATATTTCCTGGCAACATCTTCATCCAGACCTTTTCCATATATGCCCCTTATCCCTGAAAAGCTTTCCACAAGCATTCTGTATCACCCCAAAAACACTGAATAGACCAGTTCATCTTCCCCTTGATAGAAATGGTCCTTGAGCACAGTCTCTTTAAAGAATCCCAGCTTCTCGTAGAACCTCTGGGCTCTCTTGTTTGAAGCGTGTGTGAGCAGATATATCTTTCTCAGTCTGCTGCCCTTGCTGAGGTACTCTTTCTCCATCTCAGATTTCATAAAGTCAAAGAGGGCTTTTGCTGTGCCTTTTCCCTTGAATTCAGGCACCACCGCAATCCTGTCCAGTTCTGCAAGCTGGTGTTTGGGAAGCCCGTGCATCTGCCAGCTCACCAGTCCGACCACTTTGTCCTTTCCTTCTGAATCGTCCACAGCAAGTATGAACCTGTAATGTCTCTCAATCTCTTGCGTAAATACTTCAGCCCCCTCCTCTGAAGAGTCTATGTTATAGCTCTGCCTGAGTACCTCACCTATCTCTTCCCTGTCCTCTGGAAGCGCTTTTCTTATCTTCATGATGATACCCTGCTCCTGTTTTTCATTCTACTGTCACGCTCTTTGCCAGATTTCTTGGTTTGTCTATCTCGCAGTTCCTGTAGTTTGCTATGTAATATGCGATAATCTGCAGTGGAATCACTGTCAGCAGCGGCTGGAGCATCTCGTCAGCCTCTTTTGGGACAAAGATGACATCATCTGCCAGTTTCTTCATCTGTTCATCTCCCTGCGTCGCTATTGCGATCACGCTTCCGCCCCTGGCTTTCACTTCCTCTATATTCCCCACTATCTTGCTGTATGTGCTGTCCTTTGGGGCGATGAACACGCAGGGCATCTGGTTGTCTATGAGCGCTATGGGCCCGTGCTTCATCTCTGCTGCGCTCTGACCCTCTGCATGGATATAGCTTATCTCCTTGAGTTTCAGGGCTCCTTCCAGTGCGATGGGAAAGTTGATCCCCCTTCCAAGATACAGGAAATTGTTCTTCAGGTGGTACTGGTCTGCGATCTCCATTATCCTTTTTTCATCTTTCAGTATTTTGCCGATAAGCTTTCCTACAGAAGCGATTTTTCCGGGGTCCTTTCCTGCAAACATGTTTGCAAGCAGGTAAAGCACGCAGAGCTGGGAGGTGAAGGCTTTTGTGCTTGCCACCCCTATCTCAGGACCTGCCCTGGTGTAGACCACCTGGTCAGATTCTCTGGCTATGCTGCTACCCACAACATTGACCACAGAGAGGGTCTTTGCTTTCTTCCGCTTTGCCTCTTGTATCGCGGCAAGAGTATCAGCGGTCTCTCCTGACTGGGTAACTGCAATAACAAGGGTATCTCTATCGACCAGAGGTTTTCTGTACCTGAACTCTGAAGCATATTCTGTCTCTACCCTTATTCCGCTGATGCTTTCTATCATGTATTCTCCTACCAGGCATGCGTAATAGGCTGTGCCGCAACCTACCATCACTATCCTCTTGACCTTCTTCATATCAATATCAACCTCGGGCAGCAATGTCCTTTTTTTGCTGATCCTTCCCTGGATGGTCCTATTGACGACGTCAGGCTGCTCATGGATCTCCTTGAGCATGAAATGCTCATAGTCGCCTTTGCCCGCGTCCTCAACAGAGTAATCGATCCTTGAGATATCCCTTTGAACGTCTTCCCCTGTCACATAGTTCATTATCCCGATATTATCTCTTATCACAGCCATGTCATTGTCTTTCAGTATGATCGCGTCTCTTGTATGTTCTACGAATGCAGGGCTGTCGCTTGCCACGAAAAATTCATTGTCACCTACTCCTATCACCAGAGGGCTGCCCTTTTTTGCGCAGATCATCTGGTCATAGTCCTCATGCATGGCCACGATAGCAAAAGTACCGTCAAGGTCGTTCAGCGCCAGCCTCACCGCTGTGGTGAAATCATGGCCCTTGTCCATGTTCTCCTTGATAAGGAGGGGGATGACTTCTGTATCTGTCTGTGAAACAAACTTGTAATTGGCCAGTCTTGTCTTAAGTTCCTGATAGTTGTCTATGATGCCGTTGTGTACCACAGCGATCTTATTGTCTGTGCTCATATGAGGATGGGCATTTTCCCTGCTGACATTTCCGTGGGTTGCCCAGCGGGTATGGCCTATGGCTGTGCTGCCGTCTCCTGTAGCATCCAGTCCTTTGGCAGCGCCTATCTGGCCGGTCTCTTTCCTAACTTTTATCCTGTCCTTGGATTTTACAGCTATGCCCCAGCTGTCATATCCCCTGTATTCAAGTTTTTTAAGCCCCTGGATCACTATGGCAGGGCCTTTGCCTGTTCCTCTATAGCCTATTATACCGCACATTTGCCCTCCAGAAAATTGTTTACCTCTTCGATATCGTCTATCTTTCCGAAATCTTTCCAGAAATCTGCCAGTCTCAGGACCTTTACTTTTCCCTGTTCTGCCAGGATGTTTATAGCGTCTGTGAGCTCGTATTCTCCTCTTTCGCTCAGCTTGATATTTTTCAGCACCTCAAATATCTCGCTGGTAAACTTGTACAACCCTGTATTGATAAGCCTTCCCACAAACTCTTTGGGTTTCTCATGTATCCTCACAAGCTTGCCTTCTTCCACTACCAGCACGCCGAACCTTGAGGGGTCATCATGCTCATAGCCTGCGACATAGCAGTAGCTGTCATCCTTGTTGATCCCAGAAAGGTCGCATCTGGAGTAAAGGTTATCTCCCATAACCACAACAAAGTCTTTTCCGCCGGCAAAATCTTCTGCCTGGAAAACTGCATGGCCGGTCCCTTTCTGTTCTTTCTGTTCTATAAGAGTAGCTTCAAATCCTTCCTCTTCCAGAAACTCAGAGATCATCTCTTTCTTGTATCCTACAACTATTCCTATGTCATCATACCCTGCTTTCTGTATTGTCCTAAGCAGCCAGTGAAGGAATGGTTTTCCGGCAACCTCGATAAGTGCCTTTGGCACTTCCTCTGTTATGGGCCTCATCCTCGTGCCCTTCCCTGCTGCAAGAATGACTATTTTGCCTGTCATTTTCCTTAGATCGAATCATGTTTTGAGTTTATGATCATTTAAATACTTAATTCAAAAAGAGTTTATAACAATAGA
>WJKB01000057.1 GCA_014729345.1 Candidatus Woesearchaeota archaeon | reverse complement strand
TGGACAATGGCATCCCAAAAGGGGCTACGGTGCTTGTAGCCGGAGGCGCTGGCAGCGGAAAGACCATCTTTTGCCTGCAGACCGCAGCTTATCATGCATCCCATGGGGACAAATGCCTTTACATGAGCTTTGAAGAGTCAGAAGACAGCCTTATCAAGCATATGCATGACTTTGGGTGGAAGCCCGGAAGCCTGATATCAAAAGGTACGCTTATGATCAAGCGGTTCAACCCCTTTGACATCACCAGGAGCGTGGATGCCCTGCTGATGAAAGCAAAAGGGGAGCTGATGATAGATGTTGATCCTGTCATCCTGCCCAAAGGATATGAGCCTGACATAGTTGTGGTGGACTCACTGACAGCCATAGCATCAGCATTCACAGGAAAAGAGGAAAGCTACAGGATATACATAGAGCAGCTGTTCAGGTTCTTTGAGAAGATAGGAGCGACTGCGTTCCTTATCACAGAGACAAAACAGATACCAAAGGTGTACTCGACTACAGGGGTTGAGGAATTCCTTGCAGACGGAGTGATTGTCCTATACAGTATTCAGAAGGGAAACATGAGGGAAAGCGCGTTTGAGGTGCTGAAGATGAGAGGCGCTTCCCACCAGAAAAAGATCGTGGCTATGGAGATAACTGACAAAGGTATCCAGATATATCCTGATCAGGAAGTTTTCAGCGAGATCGAATGTAATGAGTGAATGTTTTAATCTCAAAGATTTGATAATGGTCCACAGGCAGTTTTGAGGGGGTTACTTCCTGTTGTTAAGACCGAAAGCTTTATAAATAACTCTTATTTTTTGTACGTATAAATACTACAAAAGACGTAGTTATACATCAAAATGCGTTTATGTACAGAAATATACGTTCATATACGTTTGTATACGTATAAAACACAGCAATAGAATGAAAGAAGGTAACAGTAAACTGACCATTTCTGTAGACAAGAGAGTAAAGGCTCTCTTCAAGGAGCTGTGCGATGAAGAGGGTCTGAAGATCGGAAAGCAGTTAGAGCTATACATGAAGAAGGAGCTTGAAAAAAGAGGTAAAAAAGAGGATGATGGATAAGAGGGCAATAGATAGAAGGCTAATGCCGTCGCTTTTCTTGCTTATAGCACTGCTTTCAGTGAGTTTTGTGTACTCTATCAACGCCAGCCTGAATGCAACAAACGCATCAAGAGTCAACTTCTCGTTTGACCAGACAGTGGTGCCTTACAACATCACCTATAACATCAGCTTCTCTAACGACTCTATGAAAGAGCTGCTTGCATCCATGAACGAGTCTGAAAACCAATCCGGCAAAGGGCAGGATCCAGGCTCAGGCAGGGGAAACAGCACCCATGCAAGGGTGGTCATGAGGATAACAGACAGCAGCAATGTATCTGTGAGATCAAGGATCATAATAAGGGCACTGGAGCAGCATAAACTGGAGCAGCATAAGATAGTACTTGACCTGGACAGGACAAGATACGGAATCTGCTCTGACAACATGCTGGAAAAGGGGGATTATTCTGTGGAGATAATCCCTGAAGACATGAGCATAAGAAAGATAGAGTTTCCAAGACTTGAGATAACCGAAGACCTTGATGACCTCATAAGGCTTGATGAGGTGAACACCAGAAAGCTAGGACAAAAGGATTTTGTGGCTGCATATGCGATCGACCCCAGCGGACTTGAATTCAGGGAAGCAGTGGTGACAGTCAATGCCACAGGAACAAGCATGTTCAAATGCAGGGACTGGAACTTTGACAGTCAAGTCTGCGAAGGAAGCTGGAAGCTGTTCAGGACAGACCTGGTTCCTGGAGAGGAATACAGCTTCATACTCACTCCTGACGACCCTGGGTTCGGTGAGATAATCAATATCTCAGCAGCAGACCACCTTGATCAAGAAGGGTTGCTGGTGTCAAGCATCTATGATGAGGTAAAGGAATATGACAACAGATGGTCTGAGCCTATCATGCACAACGAATATGTCAGGGCAAGATTTGAGGAGAACCTGACTGCTGAAAATGATATCACGCTTTATGTAAGGAACAACCAGACCTACCTGACCCTCATAGAGGTTTATCCTGAGGACAGCACTGACAAATTAGCGGAATTTCCCATAATACAGGAGCAGGATTATTACACTATCCCGCTGGAAGACATGAAAGGAGAGAACAGCACGTTTGACCTGAAGATCCTTAACCTGCAGAACTTCTCAGACGCTTATCTTGAGTTTGACCATATAGTGGACCCTGCATCTGAAAAGGACATGAAGCACTCAGGGATCTGCGACGCATCCGGAAACCTTCTGGACGTAAAGCTGACTGTACTTGGAAAGCAGGGAGATGTTATGTACAGCAGGACCAAAAAGGCGCATATCCAGGAACTGCCCAGAGGAATGTATGAGGTAAAGCTGCAGCCAGAAGACCCGAGAATACGCAAGATAAAGCAGATACATTTCCATGACCTGGAGCTGTCAGGATATACGGGAAGGCTTGTGGATATAGATGAGCCTGCTGACAAGAGCGGTTTTGATGAGCTGTACGCGATAAACCCTCTGGCCTCAAACTTCACCAACGCAACTGTCACTGTCACAGCCACAGGGCATAAGCTGTATAAATGCAGGGAGTGGAACTTCACCACACAGCAGTGCTTGGGCAGCTGGAAACTGCTAAGGTCAGACCTATTGCCCGGACAGGAATATAATATCACCATAACACCGGATGATCCTGGATTCGGAGAGATAATCCTTGCCAAAGAGGTGCTTCATCTGGACGCCAACAGAAGCGTGCTTTCAGACATCACCAACCAGACAAGACACCTTGACGGCTCATGGTCAGGAACAGTGGAGCAAGATGAGTACGTGAGGGTCACCTTTACCAAGAACCTCAGCTCTGAAAATGACATAACAGTATTTCCTGAAGCAGTGGAGGGAGCTCCGAGGATAGAGATATATGAGCAGGGCTCAGACCAGATGATAGCTGAGTTCGCTGTCCTTAACAACAGGACCTACAACAAGGTCTACCTGACAGGCCTTGAAGGCAAGCAGGACACCTTTGACCTCAGGATGCTAGACGGCTCAGCAGAGTTCGACCACATCATTGACCCCCCGGCATATTATGATTCAGGATTCACTGCTCCATATTGCGCAGGAGGAGAATCCCCCTGCATAGCCAATTCATCCCTGCTGAAGTGCAGGAATGGTGTCAGCGACGGCTACGGGCCCGAGCCAAATGAACCCAATACTATTGACTCCTGCGCTGATGGTACAGGAACATACTCAACTCCTTCCTGTGGGGGGGATGAATCTGTAGAGAACATCACGGTCTATGACCATAATAATTCAGTCTTCAGGCCAGGAGACCTGATAGGTGTGGAAGCAGTAGTGCATTGTTATGACACAGCAGACCATCTCGCATTAGTCTACACAAACAACTCAAACGAGGCAACGCCAAACTGGATCCAGATGCAGTATATTGCAAACTGTCCTTCAGCAGGCTATAATAGTATCAGTTTTGATAACTTTACACTGCATAACACATCAGGAAATCATTCTGTCAGGGTATGGATAAATTATGACACTTCACAGGACACAACCCAGACCTGTGCTGCAAGATCATCTGGAACAAACTATGCTGACAATGATGATGTTGTGTTCCTGGTTGAGAGAGAGCCAGTCAATACCCCTCCCACAACACCCACCTCAATAACCTGCGATGGAGGGAGCTGCAACAGCACATTCACAGGAGATGTTGTGCTGAACTGCTCTGGCTCAACAGATGCTGATGGGGATGAGATAACTTATGTTATTGAAGCTTCATTAGATGATGAAACATCGGTAACTAATCTTACTGATATCAGCATGACAGCAGACAGCGGATTAGAGACCCATTACTTTGGCGCATGCAGTGGAGCGCCAGAATCATGCTCAAGCTACCCATCTTCTTATGACACTGATGAAGTCGCTTACTCTGGCTATGTTTTGGCTTCTGCATTTGACCTTTCTGAATCTGGAACCCCGACCAGAGTAGCATATTATATTTCAGTTGCCGGAAGTTCAGGTGATGAAGAAAAATACGCTATATATGATGATGATGGAACAGGAGGCAATCCCGGAACACTTCTGTGCTCAGGCACAGGCACAGTGGATGTGTCTTCTACAGGATGGAAAGAACAGGATATTTCAGGTTGTGGTGAACTTTCTGCTGGAAAATATTGGATTGCATATAAAGCAGAGGCTGGAAATGCAAACCATAGAACAGACAACACTGTTACAGCTGGCTATCGGCTTCAATATGTTGGGGGGTCTTTAAATTTTGTTGACTCCTTCCCGAGCTCCTTTGGATCATCAACAGAAGTTGACGAAAGCGAAGCGGTGAGAGTTACTTATACAACAAGCGGCGGAGCAACAAATGAAACAAAAACAACTTACACAACATACAACGACATTAACAATGATTATAGTTTGGTAAACAATATAGGGGTAAAGATAGAAGTTGATTCTTACAATCCGGAAGCGTCTGTTGAACTGTCTACAGCGGATCCTGACCTTGAGCTTGAGATATACAATGGCTCTGAATGGCTTGGAATAGGCAATTTCAGCCTTCCTGCCATATATACAGGAACAGGGCTTGACACAACAAACCATAACTTCACCTTAACAACAACAGAAGCAACAATATTGAAAGCATGGGAAACCTCCTCAAACCAGGATATCAGGATAAGAGGAGTGGGTATGGACTGGTATAACTCAACAATGGTTGATGAAATCAACTACACGGGCGTGCAGGTGACAGTAACAGGAAAGGCATGGAGTTCAATCGGAAACCATACAAACGGCTCAACCCACACCTGGAACACCTCAAAAGCAGATGACCAGTCTGATGTTGACATTAGATGCAGGGCAAGAGACATTGATGGAAGCAATACCTACTCAGATTATTTCACAGGAGGATACAACCTGACAATAGAATCAGCTGTATCTGATACAGTTGCACCTGCAATAACACTAAATTACCCCACGGTCAAAGACAATGCGTCATCTCCTGTGAACTTCAACTGGACTGCTGTTGATGACATGGACACAAACATAACTTGCAATCTCACTATCGACGGATCAGTGAACCAAAGCGCCATTTACAGCTTGAACGACTCTTTCACCAACTACACTGTCAGCGGATTTTCAGATGGTATACACCAATGGAATGTCAGTTGTGTGGATGATTCAGGAAATTCCAACACTTCAGAGACAAGGAGCTTTACTGTGGACACTATCCGTCCCAATATCACCATCATAACCCCTCTTGGCAACGATATATTGGGCTGGACAGTCCTCCTCAGAGCTAATGTAACAGATTCCCTGCTCTCTGTCCATGAGGCAAGATATGAGATCTGGAACGGTACTGACAGCAGTCAGGTCCTTGATTCAGGTATCATGAACAATTATGAGGGTGATCTTTACAACGGAACCCTTTATACGAACGATACCTGGCCTTACAACGCCTCTGACCCCCTCATCAACAGCACCAACCTCACGTTCATAGTCTATGCAAACGATTCTGTGGGCAACAGCCTTAACACATCCACTTACTGGACACTGGACAATACAAACCCATCTGTGCAGTATGTGAACCCTCCTCTGACAGGAAAGTTCGTCAACAGCGACTTCACACTGGAAATATTCTTCTCAAACCACAGACTGAACTACACCAGCTATAACATAACCTTGTCAGGAACCCCTGTGAAATTTAACAGTTCATACTCTAATGCCAGCACATACTCGTTCACCGATCTTGTGGACGTGAATCCTCTGTCAGACGGAAACTACACCATAACATCCTACGCAAATGACTTTGCAGGCAACAACAGGACAAAACTATCCTGGTTCTATGTTGACAAAACAATTCCTAATGCTACTGTCCAGGATGGAGGCTGGGTGAGCCCAACGCCTGCAAACAACACATATACCAATACGCAGGCCCACACATTCAACCTCACATGCAACGAGACCTTTGTGGATACTGTCTGGATAAACTTCAACGGCACCCTCAACAAGACCCCTGCAGGCAGCCTTGGAATCTATTACTGGTGGAGCTATGGGGGGCTAGCAGAAGGCACTTATGTATACACAGGCTACTGCAACGACTCAGCAGGAAACAATGCCACAACAGCGACAAGAACCCTTAACATAGACCTTACAGCGCCAGGGATAGCCCTGAACCACCCTATCGACAACTACAACACATCAGAGACCTCTGTGAGCTTCAACTGGACAGCTCAGGACAATTTTGATACAAGCATGCTGTGCAACCTTACTATCAACGGGCAGGTGAACCAGACAGATATTGTCTCAGCAAACGGGACAGCCACAAACTTCACTGTCAACAACATGGCAGGGGGGACATACTACTGGAACCTCTCATGTAAGGATGACAGCAACAACACCAACACCTCACTTACATACAGGTTTGTCATCGACCTTACACCTCCTAACGTCACCCAGCTTGTGCCGCAGGCTGGCCTAAACTTCAGCGTAACTGACACCATACAGGTAGCTGCAAACATCACAGATTACATGAACATAAGTGCAGCGTATGCAAACATCACCCTTCCCAACAGCACCATAGTGCAGCTGCTACTCTCTTATGCAGGAGGTGATGTATTCAACGCCTCTTACAGCATCCCTGAGCTCAAAGGGCCTTACAGCGTGGTCTATTTTGCCAATGACAGCTTCGGAAATATCAACAACACTGAGACTACCAGCTTCAACGTAAATACCTATCCGAACATCACCTCGCTGGACCATCCACAGGACGAGGCGACCCTGAACATCACACAGACAGACTTCAACTTTACTGCATATGAGGACCTTTTCCAGACACTGGAAAACTGCACACTGTACACCAACTTCACAGGCACATGGCAAAAGACAGCGACTGTGCTGGACGTGCCTAACAGCACAAGGACAAACATCACAGTTTCTGTGCCTGATGGAGCATGGATATGGAACATCAAGTGCACTGATTCTCTGGGACTTTCAGGCTGGTTCGCCCAGAACTACACATTCACCATGCAGACAGGATTTAGAGGACTTGTGGCCTATAATGAGCTTGATGTCCAGGCACCCAGATACAGGATATGGAACGAGTTCGGACATTTCGGGAACGAGCTGACAGATGCCCAGGATGTCGGAGGGGATATCGTATGGAC
>WJKB01000056.1 GCA_014729345.1 Candidatus Woesearchaeota archaeon | reverse complement strand
TTTCAGGAATCAGGGGCGCAGATGCTGGAGGGATATCCTGCATCTTTACGATGAACATCTGGTACTTGCAGAACGTGCATCAGTGACCGTGCCTGCGCAGGACAATCCTCCTGACAGGGTGAAAAGCCTGAAGCTGGTGCAGGAAGAAGGCAGGTGGTATGTACAGGGCCTCAGGTGGGCTGGAGAGACCTGCAGAAAAGCCCTTTTTTTCAGAGAGGCTGATCATCGATGAATTCAACTTCGGCTGGATGCTGCTTAAGCTGCCATAAGCATCATAAGCATAACATTTATATACAAGCCTTGTTTTTTTAAGAATATATTGCTTCTGGCACTGTTACAAGCTAGAGGGAGCTAACAATCATAGCTGACATATTTTAGGGATGAGCTGAGTGATGTGCAGGTATGGAAACAGATTGCAGTGATGGAAACAGGTTGCAGGACCTAATAAGGAATGATAAGATGGCAGAAAAAGGAGAATTCATAGAACTGGAATATACTGGAAGGCTAAAAGATGAAGGTATGGTCTTTGACACCACTTCAGAAAAGACAGCTAAAGAAGAAGGTATCTGGGACAAGAACATGAAATACGGACCTGCCATAGTGTGCCTGGGGGAAGGTCAGCTGCTCTCAGGCCTTGACCAGAAGCTGGTGGGAAAGAGTGTTGGAAAGCACACGATTGAGCTGGCGCCTGAAGAAGGTTTCGGAAAAAAAGACGCAAAACTGCTCAGGATAGTGCCTACAAACATCTTCAGGCAGCAGAAGATCGATCCTGTGCCAGGACTGCAGGTGAACATCGACGGAGCGATGGGCACCATAAGGACTGTTACAGGAGGAAGGACTGTGGTGGACTTCAACCATCCGCTTTCAGGCAAAGAGGTTGTATATGACATAGACCTGAAAAGGGTCGTAAAAGATGACAAGGAGAAGGTCAAGGCATTTGTCAGCCTGGCTCTTGGACTTAAGGATCTTGATGTGGATATAAAGGATTCCGTGGCTGTGATAAGCACAGGGAAGGAGATACCCCAAGAGATCGCTGAAAAGCTCCAGGAAGAGATAGCAAGGCTGACTGATATCAAGAAAATCACTTTCACCAAAAACAATACAGAAAAAGAGGCTGAGAAAAAGGAAAAATAATCACAATATTTAAATACCTGTTGTGGTTATTATTTTTTAGGACTGTTGAGGTGGAACAAGGTGGAGGAGCAAAATAATTATATGAAAACAGAAGAAGGCAGCTCGGAAAATTCTCAGCCTTCGTATGAGGATAGGACTGACGAGTCGCAGACTTACAGTCAGCAGTCAGGACAGGATGACAGTGCAACTGTCTCAGAAACATCAGTCAGCACCGAGGAACAGGGATCAAGCAGCAGCTCAGCATCAAAAGAGTCTGAGATAAGCGTAAAACAGGAATCCAGGGAAAGCCCTGGCGCTGCAGAAGCTCCGCCTGCAAACATGGCTGACAAGGAGCTGCAGGACCTGCTCTCCCAGCAGAAAGCCACCATAAAGGTGGTCGGATCAGGAGGAGGCGGAAACAATACCATCAACAGGATCACTGAAGTGGGGATCCTCGGTACAGAGACCATCGCTGTGAACACAGATGCCCAGGACCTGCTGTATACGTCCGCTGACAAGAAACTGCTTGTAGGCAAGGATGTCACCAAAGGGATGGGAGCAGGCTCAAACCCAAAGATAGGGGAAGAGGCGGCGAGAGAAAATGAGCATGATATCAAGAAATCACTGACAGGATCTGACATGGTCTTCATAACCTGCGGCCTGGGAGGAGGCACAGGTACAGGCTCAGCTCCTGTGATAGCTGAAGTGGCGAAAAAGATGGGAGCTCTCACAGTGGGAGTGGTGACCATACCTTTTGCCATGGAGGGTAGGAGGAGGTACGAGAACGCTGTCATAGGCCTGGAAAAGCTTGAGAGCATGGTGGACACCCTGATAGTCATACCCAATGACAAGCTGCTGGAGCTTGCTCCGGACCTGCCGCTGCACACAGCCTTCAAGGTTGCGGACGAGATACTCACAAACGCTGTCAAGGGGATCGCTGAGCTTGTCACAAAAGCAGGCCTGGTCAACCTTGACTTCGCTGACATAAGGACAGTCATGAGCAACGGAGGGGTAGCCCTCATCGGTGTCGGAGAGTCAGATACAGAGAACAGGGCTACAGAATCTGTGGAGAAAGCCATCTCAAACCCTCTGCTTGACGTGGACATAGCGGGCGCCAACGGGGCGCTGATCAATGTTGCAGGAGGATCCGACATGACCCTGGATGAGGCAAGGAGGGTTGTGGAAGCTGTGTCAGAAAGGCTGAATGACGACGCGACAGTGATATGGGGAGCACAGATATATGATGATTTTGACAAGAATCTTAGGGTTATGCTGATAGTTACAGGCGTGAAATCATCACAGATATTCGGGCCTGGAGCGCAGGTAAGCGAAAAAAAGAAAAAGGAGATCGAATCCGAACTGGGGATAGAGTTTGTGGATTAAGATGGATGAGCATAATACAAGCATGTTTACGAGGATAAAGAGCTTTGCAAAGGAGTGCAGAAGAGTGCTTAAGGTAACCAAAAAGCCCTCCAAAGAGGAGTTCAAGACCATCGTTAAGGTCTCAGGCTTGGGGATAATGATCATCGGGCTGGTGGGGTTCATCATAAACATGGGCAAACAGTTATTGTTTTGATAAAAGAGGTGAAAAAAGGTTCTGATAATAGTAGGACTTTGTGCAAAATGGCTGAAGCAGAAGTTAAATCAAACATCTATGCTTTGAGGACAACAGCAAACAGGGAAGACCAGGTCATGGATTTTGTCACATCCAATGCCAGGAAAAAAGGCCTTGAGGTTTATGCAGTCATAAGGCCGCATGGCATGAGGGGATATATATTCCTTGAATCAGCCTCAAAGACAGATGCAGAGCAGGCAGCCTTTAATGTCCCCTATGCAAGAGGGATACTGCCTGCAGAGATAGACTACAAAGAGATCGAGCACATGCTTGAGCAGGTCAAGCGCGAAGTGAATATCAAGAAGAACGATATCGTAGAGATCATATCAGGGCCTTTCAAGAGGGAGAACGCCAAGATCACCAGGATAGACAAGGCCAAGGAAGAGGTAGTGGTAGAGCTGCTTGAGGCAGCTGTCCCTATCCCTATCACTGTCAAGATGGATGCAGTCAAGGTCATCAGAAGAGATTCCAATGATGAAGAGGAGGAGGCTGCAGGCGGGAATAAGGGAGGCATGGCCCAAGGGCCTCTTGGCATACCTCCGAAGAAATGAATACTTAAATCGAAAAGCATTTAAATAAGACCTTTATTTTCAGTGTAAAATGCCTGAAACTTGAATAAATCCAGGTTTCTGGACATGTTCAAAACCACTTTATATACCAAGTGGTTGAAACATGTAAATCATCAAAGATAGCGGTTTTAAACATGGCAGAACAGACAGTGGAATCTCTCATTGAAGGAGGAAAAGCCACGGCTGCGCCTCCGTTAGGGCCTGCTCTTGGCCCCACAGGAGTCAATATAGGCCAGGTTGTGGCTGAGATAAACAAGAAGACAGAGTCTTTCAAAGGCATGCAAGTGCCTGTAAAAGTCACTGTTAATTCTGATACTAAAGAGTTTTCCATAGAGGTAGGAACGCCTCCTGCTTCTGCGCTCATAAAGAAAGAGGCAGGCATCGACAAAGGCAGCGGCAACCCCAACACTGACAAGGTTGCGGACGTGCTGATCGAGCAGATGATCAAGGTCGCAAAGATGAAAGAAGACAACCTGCTGGGAAAATCTCTCAAAGAGGAGGTCAGGGAGATAGTGGGCACATGCAACAGCATGGGGATCCTGGTGGAAGGGAAGCCTGCAACAGAGACGCTTAAAGATATCGAACTGGGCAAGTTTGACGAGGAGATCAGGACTGAAAAGACAGAGCTTACTGCCGAAGAGCTCAAGAAACTTGAGGCTGAGAAGAAGAAGCTCGCAGCTGAGATGGAAGAGAGAAGAGCTGAGTTCGAGGCTACAGCAAAGTCCATAATAGCAAAGATGGAAGGCAAGGAAAGAGGAGAGATAAAGTCCAAGCTGCATGAGGCAAAGATACCCGAAGAGATCATAAGCGAGTTTATGCCTGCTGAGGGCGCTGCTTCTGCTGAAGGAGCAGCTGCGCCAAAAGAAGGAGCTCCAGCTGGCGGAGCTGCCCCTGCTGAGGGCGGCGCTGCAAAAGAGGAGAAAAAAGAGTGATCCTGTCAGGAATATTTATATAATACATGTCCATGGATATATCCATAATCGACAAATTTGCCTGGATAACCATTCCGCCTGAAGATATTGGTGCTGCATATAAGCGCTATCGACAGGCACTGTTCAGGAAGTGCAGACAATGAAGAACGTCACTGTGTTTATCGGGATCGCGCTGCTTGTCCTTGTGTTCATGTCAGGCTGCAAACAAGCAGGCTCAGAGGAAGAAGCTGAAAGAACGGCGCAGAAGCTTGGGCTATCTTTCCAGAACAAGGAATACGGAGATGCTTATGTTCTTTTCACCCAGGATCTGAAGGATAAGAAGGATTCTGCAGAGTTCGTGACCTATCTCGAGACACTTGAACCTGATTCTTACCCTATATTTGACAAGGTGGTCATGGATACAGACACCACTGCTTACGCATATTACAAAGATTCAGAAAGCGGAGAAAACATACCTCCTGTGAAGATGGTGTGGGCTGAGGACAGATGGAGGATAGACGGTTTCAAGGATTTTTTCGAACAGTCCTGTATGGAGAACTGCTCTGACGACGGCGATGAATGCACAGAAGAGGTCTGCGACGCCAGCACAGAATACCTCTGCGAGCACAGGCCTATACCCGGCTGCGCGCATGAGGGAGATTCATGCAACATCAGCGCGGACTGCGGCGAGGATATGGACTGCATCGACGGAAGCTGCCTGGTCGTGGAATGTTATGAGGACACTGACTGCGGGGGGGACAAGATCTGCTATGACTATGTATGCCTTGAAGATATCCCCTGCTCAAAGAATGCTGACTGCCCTGATGAGCAGCCTTACTGCAGGGACGGATACTGCAAAAAAGACCAATGCAAGGATGATGATGACTGCCCTACATCCATACCCTACTGTTTGGATAACAGCTGTTACATGACAGAATGCCTGGATGACAGCCACTGCGAATGGAAAGAGGACGAATGCGAAGACCATTGCGAGACTGCTGACGGCGTCCTTGTGGACGTATACTGCAGCTCAAGCGGGGACTGCAGGTGTGACTGCGATCTTCTATGATCAAGGGACGAGATATCTTCTATAGCTTATGTTGCGGCATGATGTTGCGGCGTGTCGTGCAGGATCGCGACCAGTTCTATCCTATGGACATCATCGTACCCTGTCACTGCGCATGAAAGGGATGTCCATGCTTTCAAGAAGGCTGATGATCCTCTGTTTTTCCTTTCCCATGCCTTTCCAGTCAAGGATTGCAAAACCCGGTTTCTGGAATGACCTTTCAAAAGCCTTAAGGACCATACTTTCATCAAGGTGCTCAAGCATATGCTTGGGGCAGATATGAGAAAGGGCAATATCTGTGTCCAGCTCTACCTTGTTGAAGTTGGAGCAGTAATGGGTGCCTCCGATCCCAAAGGCGATCCTGTGGCTGCCTGCTATCCTGCTGATATTCTTGTTGAGCACTTCTGAGACAGAGGATGCGACCATATCTGCTGCCTGTTGGTCTTTCCATTCCTTTTCAGAAGGCCCTGTCTCCACAAAAAGGCAGGGCTTGTCTATCAGAGGGCCGTGATGCGTGACTTCCAACGTGGGCTGGTAGCCGGAACCCTGTGCAGCCTTGCAGAACTGTTGGTATACAAGCTTCACCAATGAAGGGTACGCTGTGCACAGCTCCCCATGCCTGCCTCCCAGCAGGGCTTTGTCCCAGTTTCCAGGCGTATGTACGCAGAGTGACCTTATCTCCCCTTTGCCTGAATGCCTTGAGGCGAATATGAACACATCTGCATCTATCTTCCTGTCGATGTCTTCCTGGAAAACAGCCGTTTCCTGTACAGGATAGATGGATGCTTCTAGAGGAAGCCCTGCATCAGAGAAAGCCTTTTCAAAGGTTTCAAAGGCAGGATCCTGTTTTGATATGATTATCGCGGATTTCATGATATGCAAGAATATGTCATCGTATATAAATTTTGATAAATTGTCTTCTGAAAAATCTTCTGACAGCATACGCACACATGAGATAATCCTGGAATCTTATATCTCTCTGGTCATGAACTATTTGGAGTCATATACTTATGGTCGTTTACTTAACTGAACTTACCTGTCATATATATCTTTCTGTCTTGCAGGCAGGAATCCGGCAATCTCTTCGACCTTGTCAGCTGGGCAGAGGTTGGTTGCGCAGTGTACGCTGCCTCCTCTGCTGCAGTTTGCTGAAAACGGAACTGCTATGACCCTGAAACCATCTTTCCTGAGCATATGTACAAACTCTTTTGAATCACTGTTTGTGATCGCATAGAGATCTCCTTCATGCTCAACTACCTGCGTGTTGCATGGATATGATGGTCTGCTGTAATCGTGTCTGACTGCCTTCAGTTCCATCCCAAGCCTTTCTGTAATCTCTTCCAATACATTGCCTCTTCTGCCCAGGATCCTCTGTGCATCGTCTTTGCAACTGTTCTTTGTCATGTCCAGATAGCGTTTATCCACATACATTTTTGCTTTCTGAGGGACAGGCAGCGACACAAGGTCTATGTGGGGAACCATATCAGGATGCCATCTGCAGTCCGGGGAAGGGAGTACCACATAATCGGTTTCTCCGAAAATCATCTTCAGGATCCTTCCTCTCTGTTCTGGTGTGTGATTATAGCCCTTTTGCCTCCTGCTTGCATGCTCCCCGACTATGATCATGCTGTCTAGCGCGAAAACATATCCTCCATCTGCATAAAAACCATAGTCCTTCCTGAGAAATACCTCTCCTTTGTGGGAAACAAAGTCATCCTGGGGCCATTTGGACCAAACTCTGGTGTAGGGGATACCCTCTTTGTCCAGATTTTTCATAAGCTCATCCCTCTCCTCCATCATCTTTACAGAGACTTTCCTATCCGAAGGTGAGATCTCTTTTTCCGGTTCCATAACGCCTACCAGCAGGTGCATCTGTGCCATATGAATCAGAATATAGCTAATTGTATATAAAACTTTTGTTATGTTATTACTAATAAGTCATGATTTAATTGCTGGAATCTATGGTTTTGGGCAAATGTCTCCACCACAACCAAAGATGCGAAACAAGTGCTGAACCTTGCTGGTCCTGCCCTTTTTTCATCATGATCCTGCCTTTTCATCATGGCCTTTCCTTTTTCTCATCATGCCTTCCTTCCTCGTGATAGTATGATCTTAACGATGGTCAATTTGACAACGATACCAAAAGATTTATAAATAAGTAAGAATATAAGTAAAATATATGGTTACAAATAAGTAAGAAAGTAAGTAACTTATAAAATAAGCAAGTAATATAAAATAAGTAAGCTAAATCAAAATGGCGATCGAGTTCAGGAGAAAACTCTACAAAAGAGGGGGAAGCTATGAGACCACTATACCTATACAGCTCCTTTTTGCGCTGGACAAGAAAAAAAAGCACAACGTGGTCTTCAAGTTCGATCCGAAAGCCAACAGATGGTATGTGAAGTTTGAAGAGCGCGAAGAAGAGGGCATAGGGTGATTTTATGAGCATGAAAAACCAAAACCTGAAAAATCTGATGGAAAGCCTGACCTACCTTGACCTCATGACCTTGAGAAACGACCTGGAGAAAGGAGGCATGGCTACAAGAACGCTGGTGGAATCAAAGATAAGGAAGAAAGAGGAGATACTGAACAGGAAGTGCGCTGTATGCACCGCTCCGCTGCACAAGGAGGGCACGTTCTACACCCTTGAGTTCGGGGACAAGGATGTTAGGAAAAAGATGTCCTTCTGCGGACTTGACTGTCTTGAATATTTCACCCAAATACTCAAGGACATACAAAAAGAGGAGATAGAGAATGAAAGATGCTGAAGGAAGCAATGGCCGAGCCAAGAAAGCCGGAGAAACTGTTGCAGAGGATGCTGCAGAGGCAGCAAAGAAAAGTCATCCTGTCAGGCATGGGTATTACCTGATATACCTTGTACTTCTCATGCTTGCATCCACCCTGCTGTTCCTGCCTGTAATATGGCTGACTGTCTTCAGGTATGTCGGAGCAGGGACAGCCTACGGCCTTTATGTTATGTCAGGCCTCATATACGGCTACCTTGCCATGCTGGCAGTGAAAAATGTCATGCACAGGGAGAAGAACGAGCTGCTGGCAGGCATGGTCATACCCCTGCCTTCGGTCATCCTTCTCACCGCCTTCCTCAGGATGTTCATGGAGACAGGGATGGATACTTCTGTGGCCAGCCCTATAACAGCAGGCCTTGTCTTTTACGTATCTTTCAACATAAGGTTTGTGATGGAATACTTTGACCACCACAAGCACAAGCACTATATAGGACTCTATCTTGTAGCTCCCATCCTCCTGCTCACAAGTTCAGTGCTGGTGGACTATGCTGTCCAGACCTATGCCTGGCCTGTAGAGACAGAGCTGCACGAGACTTTGGAGGATTCCGGAACCGTGCTGGTCAGGGACCATATAGAATCATGCATCAGGGAACTTGCAGAAGAAAAGACAGACATAAGCGTGTTTTTGCTCCTGGATGATGAAGCGAGGGAGCTGGAAAGGGAGATAGAGCAGCATGTGGACGAGAACCTTCCCCAATGTATCAAGCTCGAACGGTTTGAAAGTCAGGGATATGAGATAAAGGTCTCTGATCCGCACACACAGGCTGTTGTCGGCGAGTCAGACATAAGCGTCGACGTCAACATGAGCACTGCTATCATAAGAGAAGACACGGTCCAGAGGATCAAAGGATATTTTGTGAGGCTGAAGCAGGATGGCAGACCCTAGGCTTGTTAGGTATATCAGGGAGACAAGGGCTGCAGGCTTCAGGATAGATACTGTGAGGGACGCTCTTGTGGAGAGGGGATGGCCTGAGCAAAAGGTGCATGACGCTGTAAAGGCAGTGATGACTGCTCATGGAGCAGCAAGACACAGCCTGCATCCGGCCCATCTGAAGAAGAACAGCGGCCTCGTAGTTTCTCTTTGCATGGTATTTGCAGGATGCTATGCTTTTGCAGTGATCTCAAAGCCCCTGAGCTACCTGATACCCGGACTGGCAAACCCTCTGGGCGAGTATCTGCTTGCGCCCCTGATACTCGCATTCCTTGTGGTGCTGGTGACTATGGGTGTAGCGGTCGCAGCAAGGGGGATACTAGGATGAGAAGCAAGACAGCGTGCAGCACCAAGAAAAGACCCTGCTGCTGCAGGAGCTGCCTGGAGGATGGTTGCTGATGATAGATCTCATATGGAACAGCCCTCTTGTATTCAACCTGATAGTCGGGATCCTGAGCCTGGTGATAATGGTCAAGTCAGCGGACATGGCTGTGTACAGCATCTGCAGGTACGCCAAAAGGCTGGGGCTGAGCGACTATCTTGTGGGGATACTTGTCGTAGCGCTTGCAGGCAGCATGCCTGAGCTGGTAGCATCCATAACAGGATCGACCCTTGACGCTAGCGGGATCATCCTGGGAACCCTGTTCGGATCCAATGTGATAGGTTTCACTTTTGTGCTGGGCTTCCTGGCAGTGTTTGGCAGGAAGATGAGAATGGAAGCCAGGATACTTCAGAAGACCAAGATAGACATATTCATACTCATGGGTATTCCTTTTATCCTGATATGGGATGGGGTGCTGTCAAGGCTGGATGGGGTCGTGCTTCTTATAGGGTTCTTCAGCTATATTGCCCTGCTTTGGAAGAAAGAGGGTGAGATCGGAAGGATAAAGAAGGATGTGAAGGTGAAGAAGATCTGGAAGGATTCGATACTTTTCCTCGGAGCTCTGGTGGCTCTGCTCCTGAGCTCAAGATGGCTGGTGTTCGCCTCCCTGAACATCTCGCATGAGCTGGGGATAAGGCCTTTTCTCATAGCACTGCTGGTGATAGCGCTGGGAGCC
This sequence comes from Candidatus Woesearchaeota archaeon, assembly GCA_014729345.1. GTDB lineage: Archaea > Nanobdellota > Nanobdellia > Woesearchaeales > WJKB01 > WJKB01. The sequence continues at coordinate 54,084 of WJKB01000056.1, read as the reverse complement.
CAGATGCCTGACATAATGATAGGCATCAGAAGCATCATAAGAGGCCACTCTGACGTAGGCTTCGGGGATATACTCGGAAGCGCAGTGACCAAGGCGCTGCTGTTCCTGGGAATTATTGCAGTCGTAAGGCCGATAAGGTTCGACCCGAGCATAATCTACAACAGCATGGTGTTCACCATGGCGAGCCTGGGCCTGACCCTGATATTTGTGAGGGAGAAAGAGATCGACTGGAAGAAAGGGCTTGTTCTCCTGATGCTTTTCGTGGCCTTTGTCTCAGTTGAGCTACTTATCGGAAGCTGAACACCTGGGATGGAGGAGCCTGTCTAAAGCGTAGTTTTATAAAAGGGGCTCTATTAGACGCTGCTATGCAAATGTTCAGGCGCCTCTGCAGGGATATAATCTCAGAGATGAAGAAAAAGAAGATAAAAGACCAGCGCAGACTGAACCAGCTTAAGCTCCAGGTCCTTAAAAGGAAGGAATACCAGGACATCAGCACTATCCCTACAAATGTGGATCTTGCTGCAGCAGCCACTGCTTCTGAAAGGGAAAGGTTCAGCCAGCTTCTTACGATCAAGCCCACAAGGACCATGAGCGGCGTGGCTGTGGTGGCCATAATGACAAAGCCCATCAGATGCCCTCATGGAAGATGCGTGATGTGCCCTGGAGGCCCTGGCAGCGCATTTGGGAATGTGCCGCAGAGCTATACTGGAAAAGAGCCTGCCACAAGAAGGGCGATAAGGAACAGATATGATCCTTACCTGCAGGTTTTTAACAGGCTTGAGCAGTACGTGGCCATGAACAAGAACCCCCAGAAGGTCGAGCTTATCATCATGGGAGGCACGTTTCCCTCCTTCAGCAGGAATTATCAGGAAAACTTTGTCAAGCACGCGCTAAAGGCCATGAACGATTTCTCAGAGCAGTTCTTCAGCAGGAGAAGGCTCAGCTTCAGAAAGTTCTGCGACTTCTTCGAGCTTCCAGGAGCAATAGATGACCCTGAAAGGACCAGCAGGATACATTCAAAGGCGCTCAGTCTGAAGAGAAAAGGCAGCCAGAAGCTTGAAAACATCCAGAAGAAGAACGAGAAAGCTGTGATCAGGTGCGTAGGCATGACCATAGAGACAAGGGCAGATCATGCAAAACTGAAGCATGCGAACCGCATGCTGAAGCTGGGCTGTACAAGGGTCGAGCTGGGAGTGCAGTCGGTCTATGATGATGTGCTGAAAAGGATAAAAAGAGGTTACAGGGCAGCTGACAATGAAGAGGCCATGGCTGTGCTGAAGGACCTTGGGTTCAAGGTGAATGTCCATTACATGCCCGGGCTGCCAGGGGTTGACTATGAGAAAGACCTCACGGGCATGATATCCCTGTTTGAGGACGAGCGTTACAGGCCGGACATGCTGAAGCTGTATCCCTGTATGGTGGTCAGGGGGACAAAACTGTATGACTTATGGAAAAAGGGAAAATATAAGCCCCTCACAACAAAGAAGGCAGCAAAGCTTATCGCAGAGTTCAAGAGATACGTGCCTCCCTACTGCAGGATAATGAGGGTGCAGAGAGACATCCCCTCAAAGATGATATCTGCAGGGGTGGACAAGACAAACCTAAGACAGTACATAAAGGAAGAGATGAAAAAGGACGATATCAGATGCCAGTGCATAAGGTGCAGGGAGATAGGAAACTTCAGGGGGAAGATAGGAAAGCCTGAGATAATCATCCTGTATTACAACGCATCTTTCGGCAGAGAGTTCTACATAGAGGCGCAATACAAGGGATATGTGATGGGCTTCTGCAGGCTGAGGTTTCCGGCGCAAAGCCTCAGGAAAGAGATAACCGAGGATGCTGTGCTTGTCAGGGAGCTGCATGTCTATGGAGAGGCTGCGAGGCTGGGAAGAAAAGGAAATGTCCAGCATTCAGGCTTGGGAAAGAAGCTGCTTAAGGCTGCTGAAGAGATAGCAAGGACATACAACAGGGACAAGCTCGTTGTGATATCTGGAATAGGCGCAAGGGAGTATTACAGGAAGTTAGGCTATAGGAAAGAAGGGGTTTATATGGTCAGGAAGCTATAGCCTGCTTGTGTGTCGCAGAAAGGATATGGATCAGAGAGATGGTGTATTTGCATGCTCTTAGAGATATTTATCTTTACATATCCTTAGCCTGACTTTCATCTTGAGGGCTGCTTTCTGGACTTATCATACGTCTGTTCTATGACATCTGCAGCCCAGTGAAGCAGGTATCTCCTCTTAAGCTTCATGAGCCCGGTCATGACAGGTATCTCCTGCCCGTCCTGTATGATGCTGGTGTCAGGGGTGATCTCAGGGATGACCCCGAATGCCTTTGGTATCTTGTATTTCGGTAGTCCCTGCTCACTGCAGACATCTCTGACCCTCTGGAGAAGGAAGCCTGACTTTTGCGCATCATCGTCTTTGACGCCTTCAGGCAGCGTATGCTCATGCGCATTTCCGATCGCTATCACATAGCTCTCATCCTTTCCGTCAGGAAGCGTACCTATCAAGTATATCTGGTTAATATATTCGTCGGTCTGGAAGTGCTGCTCAACCTCTGTCGGGTTGATGTTCTTGCCTGTGGCAAGGACGATGGTCTCCTTTATCCTGCCTGTGATGTGCAGATGGTCATAGTCATCTATGTGTCCCAGATCGCCTGTGTGCAGCCAGCCCTCATCATCAAACATGCTGGCTGTTTCCTCAGGCCTGTTCCAGTACCCTTTCATCACGTTAGGTCCCCTAAGGCATATCTCTCCTTCCTTTATCGTGGCATCCATGCCCACAAGAGGCCTTCCGCTCGATCCCTGCAGGCTCCTGTCATCATCAGGCATGTTTGCAGAGACGACTGGAGATGTCTCTGTAAGGCCGTACCCTGCATACACTGCCACGATGTGCTTTAGTGCCTTGGCGACCTCGACAGGCAGCCCTCCGCCTCCGTTTATGAAGAACTGGAAGTCATCGTGGACAAGCTCTTTCTGGATCTTTTTTGCTATCAGCGGGATATACTGGAATGCCTTTGTCCTTCCTATCAGCTTTTTCAGTCCCCCTGCCTGCTCAAGCTTATCGCAGATGCCGTCATAAACCCTTTTCTGCAGAAGAGGGACAGCGCACATGTAGTCTATAGGACATTCCCTCATGTCTTTCTGGAAATGGTCCTTGTCTGAGACGTACACATGCATGCCTGTAGCCATGCTCATGAGCAGGTCTGTCATCATCGCGTATGAATGGTACATCGGAAGTATGTTAAGGCTTTTTGACCTTGCTGGAAGCCTGAACCTTTCCTGGCACTGGTAGATATTGGATGCCTGGTTCCTGTTCGTGAGCATGACACCTTTTGGATTTCCTGTGGTGCCTGAGCTGTAGATCATGTTTGCGACATCATCTATGCTCCTTTGGGAAGCGCGTTCCTCAAAACCGAACGCTGGTGCTGACATGATAAACTGTATGGGCATGATCTGGTCTACCCCTATACCTGATAGCGCTCCAGGATCAGCCCTCTGAGCGGTCAGGATGGTGTCTAATGTCTGCAGATCTTCAGGGCTGCATTGTCTGATGACCTCCAGCTGCTCCTCACCGTCGACCATAAGGATCTTTGCGCCAGAATCCCTTATGACAAACCCTGCTTCTGCAGGCGTGCTGATAGTGGACATAGGGGTAAATATTCCTCCTGCGCTGTTGACTGCAAACTCAGCTGCCATGAACCAGGGGCTGTTGGGCGAGAAGACCGCAAACCTGTCCCCCGATTCAGTCTCATTTGACCATGCATCCTGGAGGCCGATATCGATAAGGCCCTGTCCCAGTCGCTGGACAGTGTCATGAAATTCCCTGTAACTCCAGGTGTTGCTGAAGTCTTCACTTCCAGGTTCTCTGAAAGTGACTGCAGGATGGCCAGCGTTTGCTTCTGCTGACATTGAAAAGATATCATACAGCGACCTATGCTGCAGAACCGCATCTTCAAGACTTTCTGGGTCCATCTCCTCATACTCTTTTCCAGCGATTGTGAATCTCTCTATCATCATCCGGATCTCCTAAACTGCGTCTAGGGCTGGCTTATATTTAAATTTTTTGAGTATACTACTCTTTAATGGTCCTCGAGGAGATGATGCTTAGGCGAGATGACATTGAGTACTGATTCATTGGCTACTGGTCATTGGCTACTGGTCATTGGCTACTGGTCATTGGCTACTGATTCATTGACTACTGGTCACTGGCAAGGGTTGCAGACATTCTTGTTATCATATTTTTTTATAATTTTAGTCATAATTCTACTAATATAATCAATTTCATAGCTAATAACTATAGATATTTAATACTCTTACACCAAATTTATTGATATTATAACCACTGTAGAATATAAATCTTTATATATATGTATCTTAATTAAGATGAGTATTAATCTATTATTAAAATAAATATCAAGTACTAATCAAATACTAATCAAGTACTAAACTATCACTGTGGCCAGAATGAACTCAGAGCTTTCGATAATAAGGCTTTTTTTCAGGGATATAAGCAGGGAGCTGACCATCAACCAGATATCCAAAGAGCTGAAAAAGAGCTATGCTTACACAAACAAAGAGGTCAGGAAGCTTCTCTCTGAAAACATACTGAACAAGAAGATAATAGGCCCCAGCATAGTATGCTCGCTCAACCTACAAAGCGACAAGACCATACTGCTCTTATCTTACATCTCTGCTGAGGAAAAAGAGGGTTTTGGCTTGCAGAACAAGGCTGTTCTGCAGAAACTTGAAGACATAGCCAGGAAACTGGCATCACAGGCTGCGGTCTATTCTGCCTTTTTCGCAAAGAAGAGGCAGAATAGCCTCACGCTTGTGTGCGAGGATGAGATGAAGGTCAGGGGCCTGGTATCATCCATGACAGGCATCAAATTTGAGGTTGTTCCAAGATCAGGGTTTACGAGGCCTGAGGAAGAGATCATAATAGTCCACGGATTTGAAAGCTTCTGGAGGCTGGCAAATGCGTAAGAAAGGAAGCAGGGGACAGGTGACGCTGTTTGTCATAATAGGCCTGGTCATCCTGATACTCGCGGCAACAATATGGTATCTTTTCGGAATCTACAGGCCAGAAGTGGAAAGGGAGCTGATAGAGGTGCCCACAGAGCTCAGGCCCCTGCATAACTATATCACCGGCTGCCTGAGGGAGACAGCGATCGACGGAGCTTACCTTAACGGGGTTCAGGGAGGATATGCATATCCTCCAAACACTTCAGTTGTCACAGAATTCTCAGCAGTAAGCCTGTGGTATGATGACGAGCTGGGGGATCTCAGGCCCACGCAGCCAGAGATAGAGAGCCAGCTTGCCCTGTATGTGGACCAGATGCTTGAGGAATGCACAAACTTCAGCTCTTTTGAGCAGCAGGGATGGTCTGTGGAAGCGGGCGAACCCAACACCACTGTGACCATAGCTGTCAATGAGCTGGTGTTTGAGATGGAGTACCCTGTAGATGCAGCGATTGAGGAAAGCGAGGGAAGGCTTGAAAGGTTCAGGGTGATCATCCCACACAGGCTCAGCTACATACTCAACACAGCAAACGAGGTGAATGATCTTGTGGTTGAGGATCCGGGCTGGGTGCAGTTCACCCCACTGCTCGAGTATGACCTTGACATCATAGTGATGCCTGTAAGCGAGGACACTATAATATACGCTTTTCAGGACAATCGCTCTGCCATGAGGCCAGGAGAGCCTTACCTTTTTATGTTCGGAACCACGGTCCCTGTGAACAAGTACCCTGTGATCACCATGCCTGAAAGGCTGGTAGGGGTGGACAATGAGAGATTTGTGTATCAGATACAGGCCACAGACCCTGACGGAGACGAGCTCACCTTCAGGTCAGACCACATCATGTTCGATGTGGAAAAGGACGGAAGCGTGGACTTCGTGCCCAGGATCACCGGCAGCTTCAACGTGACAGTTGAGGTTACAGACGGTTCAGGGTACACTGATGAGGCAAACTTTGAATGGCTGGTGCTTGAATGAGAAGCGTTGCTGAAAAGGGAAAAAGCAAAAGATGGCATGTACTGCGCAGGGTATGCGCTGTCCTTGTGATATTCCTCTTCATGACAACAGGCATAAGCCCGCAAGCTGCGGCTCAGGAGGTCGTGGAATACCCAACCTGGACAGACACGGAAGGAGGCATAAGCCAGCAGGATTTCTACTCGTCAAACTTCAACCCAGATTACAGCGGTGATTTTGAGTGGACAGGCAGCAACGTGGCAAATAACTGGGATCAGATCACCGTCACAGAAGATGGGATAGCGCAGCTCAACAATAACATAGGTGGGATGTCTGAAGGAGAGCTTGCATCCCTGAGCTCCAGGTTCAACGACCTCAACCAGGGACAGCTCCAGGACATAGACTTTTCTGAACTTCAAGGAGACAAGCTGGGATCCGCGATCTCAGGCATGGACGGGAAGACCATGGGCAGGCTGAGCAGTGAGCAGGTCGGATATATCCTGGGTTCAGAGACTGACGCAGGGACAGCAATGTCGCAGCAGCTGACAGATGAGCAGTGGCAGGGGCTTACCGGCGATCAGGTCGCAGCCAATCTTGATAATATACCTGACCTCAGCAGACTGAGCCCGACTGCGCTGAATGATGGGCTGAAAGGGTGGATGGACACCCAGAAACCTAAAGTTTCATACAACCAAGGACTTACCATAACAGCTGCTCCTGGAGTCAGTCTTGACACGAATACAGGAGAACTTACCAACCCGGAGGGCGGGAGCCTGTCTCTCAAAGGCGAAGGGGTGGAGGACATCATCTTTATAGGGGCAGTAGGCCCTTCTGAAGAGTTTCCTGACGCTGAGAACGGCTTTGTGGTGCTCAGGGAAGAAGACCTGGAGAACCTTATAATCAACGGTGAGATAGAGACGATCACCATCGAGCTGGTGGGCGACCAGGCAAACTTCAACATCAACGGACCTGGGGGCGAGAGTCTGCAGCTGGCGCAAGGCCAGATAGAGTTTGCCAGGGATGAGCAGGGGAATATCATAGCCTTGACATCATCAGGGGCTGTGTTCTTCAACAACGGCATAGAGGTGACTGCGCATGACGACACCACAACAGTCTCTTTTGTCAGGGATGAGCAGGGCAACCAGGTAGGTTTCAAGGTCGAGAACTATGCCTCGATCAGGTCCAGGCCAGGCTGGGAAAACACTCTCGGGATAAAGATAACAGGAGGCCAGGCACAAGGCAGCATCCAGTTTGAGTTCGATGATGACGGAAGCATAAGCAGGATACTTGGAGACCAAGCGCACCTTGAATACACAGAGATGGGAACCGGAAACAGTATCAAGGCGGATTCATTCAAGGGCATAACATTCGAGAGGAGCCCTATCACAGGCGATGTCCAGACAGACATGATCTGGCTAAGTGAGGAAGGAAATGCTGAGATCACAAGGTATCAGCCTGACGGTACAGTGCTGTCAACAGAGAAGTTCCTCGGAACAGAAGGAAGCGGAGGCATGGTGCTTTTTGTGCAGGAGACACTGAAAGCAGAGGCGCATGACCTTAACGCTTACCTGACCCAGCTGAAGGGCCTGCAGCAGAAGCTTATAGATGCAGAGGGAGACAAGAATGCCAGGGTAGGTGAGACCATAACTATCCAGCTTCTGGAAGATGAGGAAGTGATTGAGAAAGATATTAGCATCCAAAAAGCCATGGAGTTCCTGGACCAGAGTGTGGATGACCTTATAGGAGATGCACAGGCCAGAGTGACAGACGCTTTTGGGGATACAGACGATCTATCGCTTGATGATGCTTCAGAAAACCTGGCATGGAGTTCAATCTCAGAAAGGAAGTTTGAAGATCAGGAATTTGACATAGGATACATGATAGGAAAAGGACAGTTCACGTATTCCAATGAAGAGGCAGTGATCAAGGGAAGGCATGCAGAAGGTATCTATGATTACATCAACTATATACAGGACACAACAGGAACAGCGATGGCTACTGATGAGTTCATAGTCTACAGCACTGCAGAAGGTCCTGGACCAGACGAGGCTCAGAGAGAGCTTGCCCTGTTAAGCATGAAGACAGAAGACGGCCTTGACGTCAATTTCAGGTTCACCCAGCAGGAAGATATCATCTTCCTGTCTGCTGAAGGCTCTACGCTTCGAAAAGGGGTAGGGCTGGCAGCAGGAGAGATCAGGCTCACCCCTGTATCAAGGGACAACAAGCTGAACTATTTCCAGCTGAATGAAGGCTCTCTCGGATACATGGCAGCGGTTTTCGCAAAAGAAGGAACCTTTGGAAATGTCAAGGAAGGCTGGCTTGGCGGAGAAAAGATGCTTGATATAGCGCAGGATGCTGCGGTCTTTGCAAAGGTGAGCGAAAGGCTGGAAGGCTTTGAGGAAGTCCTTGAAAAGATGACAGGGAAAGAGCTTGAGCTTGGGGAGATAAGGACGCTTGAAGATTACAGGAACTACCTCTCTGATGCAGGTGTAAAGCAACAGCTTATCGAAAGCATGTTCAAAGCAGCTGAACTCGAGCTTCAGGGTAACTATGAAGGTGCAAGAGAGCAGTATGAAGCCCTAAAAGAGGAAATGCCCGCTTTCAGCATATATCTTGACTTTCAGATCGCTAACAGCTATGCCTCGGAAGGGGAGTATGACCAGGCTATACAGAAACTTGACCAGATGGAGCAGGAATATGGAGACCAACTTGAAAAGGGACAGATAGCCGGGGCAAAGGCGCAGTTCTATGCAGCTCAGGGAGATTACGACCAAGCTGTACAGCAGATAAAGGATATGGGTGTCAGTAAGGACAATATCGACCTGCTCGGAAACCTTCTGATACAGGCTGCAGAGGGCCAGAGGCTTGATGAGGATCTTTTGGACATTCTCCTGAGTCAATATAGGTACGGCCTTGCAGGCCAGGTAAGCAGCGGACTCAAGGAGCAGCTGGTGGAGATCTTTGAAAATGCACAACTGCTTAAGGATGCGGAGGAGTTGCGGAGTCAGGGTGATATCCTTGAAGCCCTGGAGAAATACCAGAGCTATCTTGACATAGACACCACCAATCCAGATGTCTATGCAGCTGTGAGCAGCATATATTCCCAGCTCGGAAATGCTGAGCTGGCCACAGTGTATTCAGAAGCTGCTGAAAGGGCGCTTGCAGAAAAGGTCAGAGGAGCTGGCTATGACCTGGAGCAGGCAGGGTTTGATTCCCTGAATGATTATTTTGAAAAGACCACACAGCTGTCGCTCCAGAAAGCCTCAGCAAGGCTGCAGATGGAGGATGCAGCAGGAGCAGAAAGGGCTGCTGAGTATGTGTTAGGACTGGATGCAAAGAGGGAGGATGCCTGGAAGATACTTACAAGCGCGCATATGCAGCAGGGAGCAGAAACAGAAGCCCTGCAGACAGCAAAAGATTATGTGGATGCTGTCGGCAGCGCTGACTCTAAAGTGAACCTGGCAAGGATATTGCAGGCCCAGGATTCCCTTGATGATGAGCAGAAACAGGAAATGTTTGATGCCTACCAGGCTGCCATAGATCAACTTAACGAGGAGGGCAGGTCAGAAGAGGCTGACAGGATCAATCTTGAGTTTTACAGCGCTAAGCTCAGCGCCATCAAGCAGGAAGAGGATGTTGAAAGTAGAAAGGAGCAGCTTGCCGCATTAGCAGATGAAGAGGCAGCTCCAGGTGATATAAGGGCACAGGCCAATTCAGAGCTTGCGAACATCCAGCAGCAGGCAGAAGATTATGAGGAGGCCTCAAGAATCCTTTCCAGCACACTTGAGGCAGCCAGGCAGGGAGTATATGGAGAGGTTTCTGAAGAGATGGTCGGTTTCCTGGACGCACAGCAGAATATCATGGTGGGCCTTGCAGAGCTCAGCAGGGAGGATACAGATTACGAGAAAGCTGAAGGGTTTTTTTCAAAGGCTAAAGAGCTGGCGACGACTGTTCAGCAAAGAGATTATGCGCAGGCTCTGATCGCAAATGTTGAGACAGAAGCAGATTTCCAGCAAGCAAGGGGTGAAGGAACCTATTCTGAGATGATTGAGAGGTTTGAGACAGAACTGCGGGAAGCTGACTCTTCAAGCGAGGAGTACGAGAAGCTGGCTACCAATCTGGCAAGAGCCTATCTTGAGGCTGAAGACTACGGTAAGCTTGAGCAGCTTGCGAAAGATGAGGATTCCAGTGATATCGATGGTGTGCAGTCATATTATGCAAACCTGCTGCTAAGGACCGGAAACACTGAATCGCTTGAGGAATATGCTCAAGGCAAGGAGGACAATTTTGCTGTCCAGAACGCCCTGACGACCGCTTATACAAACCTGGGACGCTTGGAGGATGCAATCAATGTGCTGGACAGGGTCAAAACAGAGGATGAGAGCATAAAGACTCTTGTTGACAAAGAAAAAAGCGAGCTTGAAGACCAGATCGAACAGGTGCCCCAAACCCTGCAGAGGATATCCCAGCTTGCAAGAAAGGAGGAGGACCTTACGCATGAGGAGATGGAGCAGCTGGAAGAATCTATCAGGCAGCTGCCTCTTGAGGCCCAGCAAAGGGCAAAAACAATGCTCGAATTCAAGATAAGAGCCTATAGTGACAAGCTTGAGGAAAATGAATACTTTGAGACAGTGGAGTATGTAAGTTACGTGGGTGACAAGGCCAGTCTTGAAGTCAGGGACAATGCAGCCAGGCAAGCTGCAAGGCAGGATATCAGTACGCTTACGAATCTGATGGCTGGTATTGATGCAAGGGCTGCTGCTTTGGGAGAAGCTGACAGGGAGCAGGTCATGTCAGACCTTGAGATCCAGATAAGACAGGCAAGGGAAGAGGGTCTTGATGTAGCTTATATCCAGTCTCTTAAAAATACCCTGCAGGGCTTTGAGGACCAGGTGAAAGAGGAAAAGTATATCCAGACTTTCAGCAGCATAGATGATCAAGAACTCCTTGCTCGAGGGAAGCGGGTGATGGGCCTTCTAGAGGACGCTGCTGAAGTGGTTGAGATCTCAGGCAGGGCCAATGAGGCGCTGAAGGAGCAGGTCAATGACCTTAAGATAATGGCAGATGCCTACTCAAAAGAGCTTGCCTCAAGAGAGATCATAGATGCTCAGCAGGGAGACCTGAGCACGCAGACCATCCAGGGTATCTCTGGCCTGGCTGCTGACCTTAAGGCAAGGATAGGCGATGTCCAGGCGCAGAACTATCTTGACAGGAAGATCCAGGCAAGGGACCCTTCTGCTCCCTGGTATGCTTTCTCATCATATGTTGATGCATGGTCAGGCGCAGCCACAGGATTTGGAGAGAATGTGCAGGATGCAGTTACCGGAGCCTGGAACGCAGCAAGGTCAACTATTACAGGAGATCCTATAGTGGAAGAAGAATACGACCTTGCAGCAGTTGAGAAGGACATGATTGACCTGAAAGTGGACATGAACGGTCATCTCAAGACCATCAGCGCGCTAACTGAGAAATTTGGCATCCAAAGGTCAGACACTGAGCTTTGGGGTGATACATATGATAATTATCTCGAGGATAGCGGAAGAGTCGAGGCCATGATAGATGAGACGCTTGCTATCAAGGATGAAAGAAACGCATTCCAGTTAAAGGCTGACAAGACATCTTCTGAGAAGAACAGGATGCTCCTGGACTATTTTCTTAAAGGAGGGTACTGGACCAGTGAAGGCCGGCAGATCGCCCAGGAATGGATGAACAAGGATGTCGAGCACCAGGAGACAGAGTATGAAGCGCAGGATACTGACCAGGAATTTTCTGAACAGGCAAGAGAGACACTGCGGGTATACAGCACTCCCAGTACAGTTGAGGGAAGCCAAGCATACGTAAACTATGTGCAGTCAAAAAAAATAGTGATGGGAGCAGTCCTCAAGGAGATATTCCATGATGAAGGGCTTGACAAGATAAAAAGTTTTGTGGACTATGGATGGGAGGATGTGACCAGCCTGGGAGTGACAAAAGCTATACCTGCCTGGGAAGTTTGGGATGAATGGGGCGACATTCTTGGGATCAATCTTGGCACAGGAAACCATATCGAGGACTCGCTTGCAGAATATGATGATGCTTTGCAGGGAGCTGAAGGCATCAGGCAAGCGGCAGAACTCTCGATCGCAACATATAACGGCGATATGGAGAATATAGTGACTACAGAAGAGATCCTCAAAGGCAGAACCACTGATGGAGAGAATGCTATAGAAAAAGCTCTGAACATAGCATACGGAGGTACAGATGCTGAAGGAGTTTATCATGAGAACGGACTTGAAAGGCTTGGCCTAGGGGCTGAATCGACGATCAAACTTTATGAGAACGCTGTCCAGAATACCAGGACGCATGCCAGAGACATAGCTGAGTATTCAGGGATCGATTTGGACTCGGATGAGATAGAGCTTGAGACTTCCTACACTTTCCAGACAGAGGACGGCGCTGTACCTATCAAGCTTGAGATGGAAGATCTGGACAGGTATGAGGATGGGTTTGGGGACAAGATGACAACCGGCCAGTCTTTTGCAATGATGAAACTCCAGTCAAAGGCCATATCACATTTGAGCGGAGCTGTCATGGGAAAGATCAAAACAGCGTATTCTGCGGCAGCCAAAGCCACCTCATATGCAGACGATGCAGGCAGAGCCTATAAAGCCCTGGGGACAGTGGTGAGAGGGGTGGGAAAGGTAGGCTCAGGGATACAGAAAACTGCAAAAGGCATGTATTCTGTATCCAACAAGGTGGGTAACTATGCTTCCTCTTTCACCAAAAGCCTTTTGGGCGGCACCAGACCGTCAGGCAAGGTAATGAATTCTGTCGTGAAATTTGTCGGGAATAATGTTGAGCATTGGGTCGGCGAGATCGCCCTTGAAGAGTATTTCTATGCAGACAAGCTGGGCTCTGCCCTGGGCAAGTTCGGAGAGAAGCTAGGAGGAGAGGCGCTTGCCAGACAGTTCTCAGCCCTGCCAGACACATTTGAGCAGATTGCAGGACACGGCGAGATGTATAACTCTTACCTTAATTCCCTGGGAAGAAGCAATGTCAGGACTTTTGTCACAGCCTCAGGAGTGACAACTACAGGCCAGCTCTCCCAAAACCAGTTTGAAGCAGCCAGACAGGATCCCTCCAACCTTGAAAACATCGAAAGAGCACTTGAGCTGACAAACAGGCAGGAGATAAGGGATGCTGCAGGAGAGATCGCTGCTTTCTCTTACCAGAGCAGCCTTGGAGATACAGTACTCCTGACTCCAGACATAAGCGAAGCAGGACTATCAAACATCGGGCTCAATGTTGATGCAAAATTTGACGTCGGCGAGATAGCTGTAGAGACCATAGCCCACACCGCCATACTTGAAGGAGGACAGAAGATCATGGAGCTTGAGGTGGCTGACGGTGTTATGCAGGATGCTGAGGCAATGCAGACACTGCAGACAGGACTGTCGCAGACAGCCGGCTTCAATGCTCGGACACTCAACACAGACACTGACGGTATCATCACTTTCCAGAGTGAGATAGGGGACAATACAGGAGCAGTGGTATTGCATGAGAAGGGAGTAGACGTCAGCCAGCAGGATGTCACCATAAGAAAGACCGGCGCACAGATAGCAGCAGGCCTTGCAAGAGGCGACACCTCTGCTTCAAGCGTATCTAGGATAAGCACAAGAGTCGATGCTTCTGATGTGACAAAAGCCAAGATGGACACCACTGTGACACAGGCAGCTGAAAACGCGATAAGGACCGCCAATCCTGCAGCAGAAGTGTCAAGAGGCGGAGTGATAACATTTGACAGCGCTGACAACGTCATCTCTCAGGAGATCATGGTGAAAGGTATAAGGACAGATGATATACAGGCGTCACTGCAAAGCAGGGGATACAGGACTTCGGTAAGTTCAGACAACAGCATAGTCAGGGCTGAGACAGTGAACACAGGAGGCCCCTCAAATATCGTGTTCATCAACACCAACCAAAGAAGCATCAGTGAAGGCCAAAGCATGGAGATCGACGGCCAGGTTTTGACAGCAGCAGGGGTGGATGCACCCAACTTCCAGCGCGAGCAGACACTTGTGGACGAGGCAGGCAACACCAACTACAAGAGATTGACCCTGCACAACAGAAGAGATGTGCAGGACTTTGCAAGTTTCATATCCGAGATAGCAGGAGTTGAGATGGTCGAGGCCACAGCCCAAAAAGTAGTGTACAGACAAGAAGGAAACACTGTGGTCGCAGCTGCTGAAGGTGTAGCTGTCGAGACCATGGTAGACTCTGAAGGCAATATGCAGCAGGTAAAGACCATAGAAGACGCTGTCAGAGAATCTATCGATGCAAGACAGGCAGATATCGACGAAAAGGTTTCAGCAGGCGAAGAGCTCACAGCAGAGGATCAGGCCCTGGCTGACGAGCTGTCCTTCAGGTCCTCTGAGCAGATAGCTACAGACATAGCCCAGACTGCTGAGGAAGGCAATACTGTCGCTGCACAGCAGATCGAGGCTGTGGAAGCCCTGCATAATCTGGGGCTTACAGATGCAGAGGGCTCTTACATGGAGCAGGCTGAAGAGAGATACAAGCAGAGGGTGGAACAGACGCTTTATGACAAGGTTGAGCAGATAAGGCAGGCTGCACAGGCAAACGGATATGATCAGGCAGAGACTGCCCGGATAGTGGATGAGCGGGTAAGGCAGGACATGTTCGAGGAGAAAGTAAAGACATCGGTCAGTGAACAGATAAGGCTGGAATCCATAGCGCAGACAGTCAGGACTGAGGTGGAAGCTACTGCAAGGCACCTGGCTGCAAGAGAAGGTGTGACTGATTTCGAAGCAATTGAGCAGAGGCACCAGGAAAATTATGCTAAAGACGCAAAAGCCCAGCTGTACGGACAGCAGATGAAGCAGAAGACAGAAGAACAGATAGCGTCTGAAAGACTGCAGGCCATGAATATCGACAAAGTGGTCTACACCGCAGGACAGGAGTACGGAGTGGATCCTGATGTAACTGCTGCAGCTTATGCTGAAGCTATCAGTTCAGGAGAGATAAGGGCTGAATTCATGAGGCTTATGGAGATAGAACAGCAGGGAAGGACAGATGAGACAATTGCCATGGAAAGCATATATCTGCAGGCAGTGCAGAACCTCATGGACCAGCAGCTGCTGCAGGCTGCAAGGGATACTGCCACTCCCGAACAGATGGTGAGGTCGCTGCAGAGCAGGAATGACGACGTCTCAAGAGCTTCTGCAGCCCAGCTGCTCGAGACAGCATCCCAAAGCAGCCAGGACGCTTATGATGCTGCAGCTGCGCTTGCTGCAGGCTATGAGGCATATGGGGGTGACATCAACGCTCTAAGGAACATTGAATCGACAGCGCTGGAGTTGGCCAGGAGCAATCCGAACGAGGTCATAGGGGCGTTTGTGAGCGCAATCGAATCAGAACAGTACGGAGAAGCTGCCAAATTCCTTATGGCAAGACAGATTGCAGCAGTTCCTTCAGTCAACAGGGTGATGGCGTACTCAGACAGGCTCAAGAACATCTATTACTCGCAGGGCGGACCTACAGCAGACATGCTTGCGACCCCTCTTTCCAATCTTGCTGAGATGGGCCTGATAGACTTTGAGATAACTGCGCCTGCCTCACCTCTCGAGATCCAGACACCTACAGGCACCTACATACTTGCAGGACTTTCGACAGAGTCAGATATCTTTGTGGATCCTTCTCCGCAGACAGTCGACGCTGTCAGGGATGCCTTCCCTGAGCTGCAAGGGCAGCCAGACATCATGGTAAGGTCATTCATATTCATGCATGAAAGGCACGAGCAGCTGCTCCTTAGGACGCAGGACCTCACAGACATGGCTGTGGATGCTGCTCAGATGACAGCTGACGAGACCATGGAAGATGCAAGAGAAGAGCTTGCAAATGAGTTTGCCATGGCAGCGCTCGGACTGAGAGGGCCGAGTGCAAGGATGAGGGCTCTTGAGACAAATATAGAAAACCGTCTAAGCGAGGCGGGTGATGAGATCGGAATGCTTGATAAGCAGGAAGCAGCTGAGGGCCTGACTGTTGAAGAAGAAGCTTACAGGGAGGAGCTGCTTTCAGAGCAGGAAAGTCTTGAGAGCCTGTTTGCAGGATATTCAAACGTGAACACAGGGGAGGTAAGATATCTTGAGCAGGATCAGGAGGGCGTATGGACAGTGACAGATGCATGGATAATTAATGCAGAGGCGCTGTTTGAGTCTGCGGGCATGGGGGTCTTCCAGGTCAATCTTGCCGCTGACCAGCAGATGCAGGAGATACGTGCGCTTGCACAGGAATCAAGGCCGCTTCAAGTGCAGATAATCGGTGAGGTGGAAATCCCTATCGAAAGGCTTGAGAGGGAGGCTTTCGGAGCTCCAAGCACTGTAGACGGAATAACATATGATGAAGAATATGAGTCCCAGAGGATCGCATGGGGAGTGCAGCTTACAGGAGAACTTAGAGACATGCTGCCTGAAGACAGCCTAACCCAGAACCAGATCGCTGCGCTTGAGGCCCTTGCCACCCATAACCCCTCCCCGACCATGGTCCATACTCTTATGAGCATGAGGAATCTTGAGGCTGCAGCTGCGGTTGCAGGACAGCTCGGATTATCAGATGATGACATGGATCTGCTGAGGAGAGCCATGGCTGTGCATGACCTTGGCAAGCTCGAATGGCCTGCGCAGAACCTTGAGACAATTTTCAGCAGCGATGCAAAGGCTGCAGCTGTGGATGAACTAAGGGCAAGGGGGCTTACAGAAGAGCAGATAGAGCAGAGCGGAATCACAGGAGTCGGAATGACTGAAAACTTCTTCCAGGATTACATGACAGTCCATCCCACAAATACAGAAAGGGCGCTGCTTTACCTCATGGCCAGGGATAATCCTGATATGCCTGCTGATCTGATAGCAGAGATCGATGCGCTTTATGTTGATGAGCAGGGCAACACTGTCCAGATGTATGATGCACAGGGCAGGCTTGATACAGGAGTTCATGAGGATGTGCAGGCTAGGATAGATGCCATTTATGCACAGATAGCTTCCAGGACAGACATATCTGCTGAAGTGAGGGACCAGGCCACTGTGGCTGCGCTTGCGGCATCGCACCATGTACACATGGGTGTTGAGCCAGGGCAGGAGTACAGGGGATATCCAAGGACTCCTGGAGAGCTGCCTGCGCTACTGGAAGGAAAAGAGGATCTTATACAGGTGATGAGCGCAGTAGACACTATCACAGCTATCAGTGGAGGGGAGAGGTATTACTATACAGACGAGTCCAGTGTGGAGAACGCAATACTGAGGCTGGCACAGAACAGGAACAATGAAAGGAGTGAAGAATTCTTGAAGAGACTGCTTGGTGAACAGTACTATGATGATGTGCGCAGGGCTTCAGAGGTCAATGATGAGGCGGCAAGAGCATATATCAGCGCCCATGAGTCCGGATTTGGTCAGGCCCTGGATGCGCAAAGAGAGATAATAGAACTGCAATACGGGCCTGTGATCACCAACAACCTCGTGCAGCGGAAGAGACTGACAGACCAGCAGCCTGATTCTGCGCTCAAGGAACTTTCTCTTGAAAGGATTGATATTATACTTGAGGAAAGGTTCAGCACCCTGCTTGACACGATTATGGACCCTGGGATGGACAGGGATATGAAAACGGCAGCAGCAAGACAGTACCTGCAGCTCCTGAGGGCGGACTCAGACGTAGCAGACCAGTTTGCAGCCCTCCTGTACAGGCAGGAAAATATCGGGATAGATGTGCGGGAGCTTCTGGGAGAAGGCATCATAGTCGAAGAGCTTGCGCTGGAAAAACAGGTCAGAGGGGAGATCGGGCTCAGGTTCCAGGACATGCCTGGGATAAGGGACGCGCTTACAGTCGATATGGTCAGAGAGAATACAGCTGAAGAGATATACCTGGCTGTGCAGGAGCAGGTGCCTGAGGGTATGGAGCAGCAGGTAAGGACAGATATCATCGGCCTGAAAGCATCAGCAGTCCAGGCTGTGGAAAGCCCTTTTGGAGAGATCATTGCTCTTAGCACGGAGGCAGAGGTGATCGCAGGCATGTCAGCTCAGGAAGCAGAGAGCTACTTCAACAGCCTGGTTGGGCTGGGAAAGAACCATAGGGCAGCACTGCTCTATGAGCGTCTGCAGGGGATCCCTGAAGCTGCAGACCTGGTGGATAATGCTGAAATAATGGGGATGGTAGGGCTGAATCCAGCCCAAAGGTTTGTTGAGAGAGGCCTGACCCATGAGAAGAACAGGATCATAGATGAGGCTCTTCCGCAATATGCTGCAACAACCCGCTCTGCGCTTGAAGAAACAAGGTTTGCAGGCAGGGAATTCCAGGATACATTTAATGAGATATACCTTTTAATGCAGCAGGATGTTGAAAATGGAGTTGCCGCTGAGATCCAGAGGCTTGCAGAGCAGCAGGCACAGCAAAGGGGTATCACAAGGCCCACCATGCCTCAGGAAGGGAGCATAGCTTATGAAAGGAGGCTGGCTGCATACGAGCAGGCACTACAGGAGTATGAGAGCGCTATACAGGATTTGGCTGAAGAGATCAGGCAGGAGCAGGGAGAACAGCTTGCAGTGGAGACCGAGCTTAGTCTTGGCTCAAGTGCAGCAAAAGCAGCGATGGATATCATGCAGAATATCCAGAGCAGGTCTCAGCAGCTGGAATCCATATCCTCCCCTTCAGTTACTGTCCTGAACGCGCCTGGGATCGAGGCTGATGCTGCTGCAGCGATCGCCGGAAGAGCAGCAGAGATTACAGGTGTTGCAGATCTTCAGGTGTTTGTGCAAGGGGACGATGTATACATCATCAACAGCTATCAAAGCGATGTGAGGCAGGATTCCTTTGTAAGGGCAGTCAAGAACGGTCTGCAGGACATGGTGGATGTACCTGTGACTGCTGTAACAGACATAGACAGCAGGCTGGCCCCTCCTGCAGATGGAGCAGAGACTGTCAGGCAGGCCCAGAGAGCGGCATATGCACTGGAGATCCAGGCTGAAACTGAAAGGGGATTGATTGCACAGCTTTCAGAAGTAGAGGAAATGGTTGAGGCAGAGGAGCCTGCTGTGGAGGAAGAGCCTGCGGCAGAACCTGTTGTTCCAGAGGTGTCTATGGAAACCAGGATCAGGGAAAACCTGAACAACATCCTGGATGCCCAGGCATTGGATGAACAGCAAAGAGAAAGAATCATGGAGCAATCAGAAATCTCAAAAAGAGATATCTATAACAAAAGAAATCCTGGTCTGGCGGCAGTCACAAGGTTCAGGCAGGCAGAAGCCGGAAGGCTCACCGAAGATCAGTTCAGGGTACATCTGTGGAAGATAGCAGGGACTGAGGAAAGATACGATGCTGCTATGGCAATAGTCGAAGATATGAGGCAGGGCAATATCCCTGGACAGACAGAAGCTGAGAGAAATGATGAATTTAGGGAACAGATGGCTGAAGCACTTCCGATCAGTAGGGTAGCTCGCGCAGACCATCAATACAAGGAGTTTGCTGTTGTCGCAGGACTGTATACGGCTTCTGAAAAGCTGGGAAGCAGGGAAAAGCTTGAGCAAGTCAGATCTCTGGTCCGGCAGAGACAACAAGGACAGATAACAGAAGAAGAATACCAGGATGGAATAGCAGAGATCAAGTCTGAGGGAGAAGACCGGAATCCTGATGAGGTGGGCATGCCTGTGCCTATAGCCGGAGATGTCTGGGACAGGAACTTCAATGATCTTAGCAAAGATGAGATAGAGGTCCTGTTCGGACTTGAATACACAGGTAATGATATACCTGTCTTTGCGCAGGGAGGAAGAGAGTTCCATGTCAAACAGCCCACTACCATTGTAGTCAACAAGCAGACCGGAGAGGTGGATGAGATCTTCTTTGAGCATCTTACCGAGTCTGCTATCGAGTATGACCCATCCACCCATAAGGTGCAGTACGGTTACAGGATAGGTTTGAAAGGCATAGGGACCCCGAATTTCCAGGGTTATTACTATGACGGCCAAACACGGGTATCTGCTCCTGAGTACACCTTTAAGACAGGCATAGGATTTGAGCATGAATATCAGGAGATATCAACAACAAGTATAGGGATGACAGACTACAGGTATGATATAGAAGCACAGCAGAATGAGGAAGACCTTGTCGCAAAAGGTCATCCAGCACTTGCAAGAAGTTTCGCATTCACAAGACTGGATCAAGCTGGAAATGGAGTAACATTCAGGATATTCCTTGTAGATTCCAGCGAAAGATCTGATGTTGTTGATTATGCAGCCAGCCTGGAGGATATCTCTAGTATAAGAGAACAGTTCGGGCCAGCTTACCAGACAATTACAGCGTTTTCAAACGCAGGCGCCCTTATCGGGTCGCATATCCAGGCAGGACTCGCTTACAGGCCTGAATATAGGATCGGCAAGGATGTTGACCCCCTTATGAGGGAGACAGATCCTGGAGAGCCATACAGGGTGCAGTCCCAGGGTGCAGAAAGAGACAGAGAGATGACGCAGAATGTGGTGGCTCGGCTGTACAACCATATGAACAAGGTCTACATGGCTTACAATAACAACCAGCATCTGCTTACTGAAAAAGGCCTTGAAAGCCCTGAATTCCAGTCAATGCTGCTTGCCCTTTTCGACGGAAATCAGGAATATGTTGACAAAGTGATACAGGAACTAAGGGCAAGTGAGCGGATGGTGAGGATACCAGGAGTTCAACCTGCAATGATGGACATCTCTCAGACAAGGGCTTATTATGATTCCTTTGAAGAGGTTGACTTTGTACATGCATCATTTGTACTCAGAGACTTCGCATCCCAGATAATATACAACAATTACAAGCTGTTTGAACAACAGCAGCAGGTCATTCCAGAATATGAAGCTCTGATGCCAGAATCTACAGGCAGGGTAGAGGCATGTACCTGATGACGCCTGCAGAAAGAAAAAAGCGCAGTGAGAAGGATATTGCAGATTCCAGGAAAGATGGGAAGATAATGCAAATACGGACGGTGATATCATGAGACACACAAAAAACCTCAAGACCATGGCAACCTTCATGATAGTCCTTACTGTCATGCTTCCTTTCTGTTTTGCTCAGGCAAACTGCCCTACGGGCTTTGAGGGCTGGCAGGCAGAGGCGCTTTCTCTGCAGCGCCATAACAGACATTTCGAAGATCTTTCACAAGAGCAGCAGCAGAATATCAGGGCTGATATCCTTTCAGGAGACTATGATGCTGCAGGCGTCGACAGCCTCGGATATGCCTTTAGGCAGGATACAGGACAGAAGTTCAGATATGCTCCAGAACTTCTCCAGCTGGATTATGCCTATTCTCTTGGAAGCGCAGAAGGAGCTTATGAAGAGTGGCTAAATATGAAAGGCCGGAGCGATGCTGAGGCCATTGCAGTGATGGAGCAGAATATCAGGGATAACATCAGAAGTGTGTTCAGCCAGAAGTACGTGGAGCTGAACAGCCAGGGATTAGTAGATGATTACCTGGCAGCTGTTGATGATCAGGAGCTTTACGATGCATACCTGAAGTTGAGAGAGCAAGAGTTTCAGTATGTCGAAAGGATCATGGAAAAGACCCTGGAAGAGCAGGGGATGTCACTGCAGGAAGTGCTGCAGGACCTGCGAGCAGCCAGGCAGAGGACAGATGCAGAAAAGATAGATGATGCTCGGCTGAGCGCAGAACAGGCCAGGCTAACCCTAAACCAGGCGCAGGAAGCGCTGGACACGATATCGGCAGACATTGCACAGGCTGAACAGGCTCTTGCAGCTGCAGAGTCAAGGCTTGAACAGGCTGTTGCAGCTGCAACAGAACCCTACACTGCCGAGAAGCCAGGGAACGCAGAGGAGCTTGTGAAGCAGTTCATAGGTTTCAGGAAAGGACAGCTGGGAGAGACACTTGAGACTATGCAGCAGGTGACCATACACAGGCTTTCTGACGGAGCCTTTGCAGTAGAGATACACCTTCAAAAGTTCTTTGATGATAATCCCCTTGTATGGGGTGATGACGGCAGCATCGTAAGCGGCGACTATTATGAGGTCTACAGGTCAGAAGGTACCTATCGCGTAAAAAAGGTGTCAGTGGAGGGAGGCGAGGCTTCTGTCCAGGAGCTGGATCTTTCTGACCAGTCCCAAAAATGGATGTTTGCGCTGGCAGTGAAAGCTGTGCAGGAGCACCCTGGTACTGCAGATGTGGACAAGGACATAGGCATAGAAAACGAGTGGATAAGGGATGCAGAGCAGAGGGCCCTGCAGCTGAAAGGGGATGTCATAGCCATGCCTTTCGGAACCCAACAGGAAAGGGAAAACATGGAGCTGGTCAATTCAGCAAGAGGAGAGCTGCGCGAGCTGGAGCAGGAACTGCAAGGGCTTAGAGAAAGATATGTCAGATCCAGCCAGGAAACAGAAAGGCTCAGGCAGAGAGCATGGACCACGGCGCAGAGGTACTACAAACTGCAGACAGGACCTATAGATGATGTACATACCATATATATGGACCAGATAAGGCAGGGAGAAGAGGCTCTTGAAAGCCTGGAGACTGCCCAGGAGCAGGAAGAGGAACTGGCTGCCGAACCATGGCTGGCTGAAGAGGAGGCAATCATCGGAGCAGAGCCTGCAGCAGAAGCCAGTACAGAGCCTGTCAGGGAGCTGAGAAAGCCGCTGATACAGCAGGACCTTGCGGTTGAGGAAGACATCAACCAGCTGGTGACGCCTGAAGAGAATATGCAGTACATGAGGGCAGAAGCAGGGATAACTGTGGATGCTGATGGGCGCTACCGCGGTCCTGACGGCAGGTTTGTCACAGGACAGCAGATGCAGGATCTTGTCCATTCATACTCAATCCAGCAGCTTGGGTACAGTTATGACCTTAATGTAGGTCGCTGGCGTGATTCCCAGGGAAGGTTTGCCTCAAAAGAGGCGATCGACCAGGAGGCTGCTGATTACATCTCAAGAGCAGGATACAGGAATGCGCTGGAACAGGCAGGATTCTCTTATGACCCTGGTGTCGGCCGCTGGCGTGACCCTCTGGGAAGGTTCGCTTCCCAGCAGCAGGCTGATGAGGCGGCAAGGGACGAGCTGACAAGGCAGAGGATAAGGAAAGACCTTGGCTATTCATATGACCCTGGTGTAGGTCGCTGGCGTGATTCCCAGGGAAGGTTCATGTCTGACGATGATGTCAAGAGGCAAGTGCAGGAGACAAGAGACGCCAGGAAAGCGATGGGAATAACCTATAATCTTGTGAACCGAAGGATACAGCAGAGACAGAAGCTTGCGGAAGACGAGCCAGGGATATGGATAAGCAGAGAAGATGCGCGCAAAGAGACTGACGAGCTTATCGCAGACAGGGAAGCCCTTGGCATCACTCCTGAGGTCGACCAGCAGGGAGATGTCATCTACAGGGACAATGAGGGGAACACACTGACCCCTGACGAGGCTGTCCAGAGAGGAAGGGAAGCTGTCAACAACCTGAGGAGCCAGAACATCATAGGACAAGTTGACAGACGCGGAAGAAGACAGTATACAAGACCTGACGGCAGGCTCATGCCCCATGAGGCAGCAGAGAAAGCGGCCAGAGAGGAAGCTGTGCTTGCCCAGGAGCCTGCAGCTGAACAGGAAAGGGGCAGAAGGAGGAACTGGCTTGCGCTGCTCCTGCTGCTTGGAGGGATTACAGGGGGCCTGTTGTTGTGGAGGCTCAGGACAGGAGGCCCTGGTGAAGCTGCGCGACCACCGCCAGCAGCGCCTTTCAGCGAAAATGAGATCGCATCCGTCCCTGTTCCGCTTGCACAGGAGTTTATCGATGATTATGAGTATGGTCTCATTCCTCCTGAAAACGCTGTGACTGCGATCCAGAACCTCATAAACTGGGAATCATATGTACAGGAGATAGAGGCCAGCCAATATCTGGATGAGCAAGGAGAAGAAGAGATCAAGGACAAGCTGAAAAAAGGGGAACTGGAAGGCAGGTTCATGTCAGAGGTCCTTCTCCAGGATTGCACAGCGCATGGAGGGACATGCCTGGACGAATGCGAGGACACAGAGGAGATGCCTTTTACTGAAGCAGAATACTCATGCGACAGGTACCAGAAATGCTGCGTCATGGACATCGCTGAAAAGGAGAAAGAAGAGGTGGTTCCTGACTGCGAATGGTCTGAGGAGGATGAGGCCAGATGGGAAGAGGAGATGGCACAGTGCACATCTATGACAGGATGCTATGTTATTGATGAGCTTGATGAAGGCCTTGCAGTCATCAACGGCAGCGCTCCTTGGATGGATGATGGAGGGTTTGACTATGAAGGCCATGACTATTACACAAGCAAGGCAAAAGGATACGGAAGAGTATCTGACCAGAGAGCCACATACTTTTTCGGAAGGATAGCTGAATTTGAGCCTGGTGAGTACCTTGTATGCGCAAGCTATGACGGCACCTACAACAGGCCCAGCTGCTGCGTGAACTACTGGATACATCATGCGGGCCAGAAGACAAGGGTAACTGCAGGCCAGGCAAACTGCGCAAGGTTTACCTGGAAGCCCCTGGGAACCTTCTATTTCGACGGCAGGGAAGAGGAGAAGGTAGTCATAGACCCATCCCAGGCGCATCCGTACGGCGCGACAAACGCAGATGCTGTGATGCTTTGTCCTGCAGCCGGCTGAAAGCGCTTCAGGCAGTACTGCAGGCTCTGGAGAAGATGGAGGAGCTGCAGAAGCAGGTTCCTGACTGAAGAGTTGAGATAAAACTATTTAAAGAAGAAAGATGATTGAAAGATGAATTGAGAGGTAGATGATTGAGAGGTAGATGATTGAAAGATGATAGAAAAAAAGGGTGAAGACAGATGGCAAACATGAAACCTACATCCTTGAACACCGGCAGATCGATCGTCCCTGGAAGCAGGAAGATCATTTCAAGAAAAAGACGCATGAGATGGCTCGGTATAGTGGCTGGTGTCGTGATCGTCGGCTTGCTGGTGACATTCGGGGCATTGTATCTTCTACCTGGAGCAGGCCAGGGCAAAAGATGCAGGGATGAGGCATGCATAGTGCAGGCATATGCTGACTGCGAGCCTGCATACCTTGAAGAGAATATCGAAGGTACTACTGCAGTTGTTGCGGTGCAGGATGACTGCACCATCAGCAAGAGGATAGAAGAGCTGGATCCAGATGAGCCTGAAGAGGTGAGGACCTTATTCCAGGGAGCTGAGATGACATGCATCTATCCTGAAGACAGGTTAACAGAAGACATGGTGACAGTGCTGGCAAGCACAGATTACTGCTCTGGAGAGCTTGCTGACAGTATCGATGACCTGCGGCTGGCAGAGCTTACTTATGGATAACTTTTCCATAAACCTCTCTGTGTTTGGATAACTATATATATCTCTAAAGATATCCATGCAACATGTACGACCAGACAGCCAAAGGATATGACAGGCTGCACAGGGAAGAGCAGGAAAAGAAGCTCAGGATTATCTCAGATAATATCGAGGTGGAGCCTGAAGACAGGCTTCTTGACATAGGATGCGGGACAGGTTTTGCGTCAAGATTCTTCAACTGCAGGTATTTCGGGATAGACCCTTCTGAAGAGATGATAGGCATGGCTGTACAGAAGCACGCCCAGGAATCTTCAGAAAAAAAGGATGATCCCCTGGGAGAGATGTTCAGGGTGGGAAGTGCTGAGTCGCTTCCTTTTCCTGACAACCGATTTGATGTGGTGATCTCTGTCACAGCCATGCACAATTTCAAGGACATGGATAAGGCGCTGGAAGAGATCAGAAGGGTGGGGAAGAAAGGGTGCAGATATGCCTTTTCTGTGCTTAAGAGGTCTGTAAACCTAATCAGGATATCTGCAGGCATAAGGCAGGGTTTTGAGGTGCAGAAGACTGTCCAGGAAGAAAAAGACCTGATACTCTTCTGCAGGTAAGGTCCTGCTGACCTGCAGATGGCGAAAGGGTTCAAGGGTTGTTTAGGAGCTATATCCTGCAATATGATCACTCGTGCCGTATCTCGCGCTGTATATGCCGGCTATCGGTTGCTCCACCTGAGGTTCTCAAGTCTTGTGCCGAAAGAAGTATGCTTGGACAGGGCATGATCAGTGTTCTCCCTGTACCTTCCTGTAGCAGTGGCGTTTCCCATCTGCCTATGGATTCTCCTGAAGAAATAGTCCAGGGCTATGCCCATGGCAAGCTGATAATGCGCTTTTTCCACCACCTCGAACTTATCCTGAAGTCCAAGATCAATTATCTGCTGCTGCAGAGGGGGGAGGTAGGGGACTGTGTTGAAAAGCATCACCTTGTCAAGGTGGGCATGTTGGACCTCTTCCAAACACCTGTACCTGAAATGGGTCACTACCAGTTCACATTCCACGTCATAAGAGGTGTTGTGGTCCTTGTTGAACCTGCTCACCTGCTCTTTTCTCAGCTTAGCCTCCTCATCTGCAGTGCTTCCTGAGTTCATCATGTCGTCAAAGATGAACACCTTTATAGTGCCGTCTTTCCTGTACTCCTTCAACTGCTTCAGGTACTTGCCGAGATCTTCGGATTCGCTGATCCTGGACCTGCCCTCACCCTGCCTGTCCTTGAGTGACTCCACATACCCCAGGCCGAACCTTTTTCCGACAAGCTTGGCATTGACCCTGCTTCCCCTGTCGACGGATGAGACATACATCAGAAGGTGCCTGTACTTCTGTTCTTCTCCTATAGCCTCTATCTCGGCAGACATCTTCACCCCAACAGGATCGAAGTTTTGGGGATCAAGGGTGAACTCGCTGAAAAGGTCATCTATAGAGAACACGAAACCGTTTGAGCTGAGAGTATAGGTCTGCGGATATGCCATGACAAGATTCAGGTTCTGGAGGGCTGAGACCTCAAGGCTTTCTGTGGGGGCATGTGGATGCAGCATAACTGCTGAATCAGCTCCGCAATGGGACATATGCTCAAGAAAATCCTGCCATGCAGGCATCTCATATCTTGGCTTTTTATCAGGATCTCCGGGCCTCTTGGGCTTTTCAGGATCCCATTTCTTGAGATAGTTGTGGGACCATTCGAATATGGACATGGGCATGGCAAAAGTGACGTGCTTTGCAGCCCCGAACCTTTCTGTGCATGCCCTTATCTGCCCTGCAAGCTGTTTTTCCATTGTGCTTGGGTTTATACGTCCGTTGTCAAACCTGGGCGCCACATTATGTTCAAGATCAGGCATGGTATGGTATGCAAGACGGTCAACTATCCTTGCAAGCCTATCAGCATCCTGGCGGTCCTCAAAGACCGCTTTGGAAGCGAGCTGCTGTAGATCCCTGACAGTGTGCGTGAGCCTGTTATCTATGGCCTTTAGATACTCAAGTATCACAACATGCTTTCCGCCGTAGCCCTTCTCCACATCGTTCTTATCTATGTTCTGCCTGGGCTCCTGGTCAGTAAAAGGCTTTATGTTGTCGATGTCATTGTTGATGATGGTTGAAAGGCCCTCAAAACCGAAAACATCCACCAGAACACGGGCTACAGAGGGGATAAGGTCTGCAGAGATGCCTCCGTTTCCAGTAAGCACCAGGTCATGATGATAGCTCCAATCGTACGTTATGTCCCTGTACATCTTTTCCCCGAAAGACTGCACTGTTTCATCCTATAAAAAATTTTTCTGTCACTATTTTGGAACAGAAGACGCTTAAAACCGCCTAAAACCTTAAGATTTATATATCAGTAAAGCAACAGCATAACCATAATAGTCGGATATTGCTGATCATGGGATGATCGGGATCGGCTGATCCGATCACTTGCAAAGAGGTTGATAAAAAATGGGCTGGAAAGACTTTTTCATGACTATCATAAGATCACTTTATCCTGATTCTTATAAGGAGCTCTCAGAGAACAGGTTTACGCATGCCCTCAGGTATTTTCCTCTTGCGCTGCTGCTTTTCTTCGCTGTTATGTGCCTGATGTACATACCTGCTGTTGCAGGGCTGCCAGGACTTCTGGATGAGGAATTCTCAAAGATAGAGCTCCTGAAGTTCACTGTAGAGCATGATATACCCGAAGCTTTGATGATACCCAAGGAGGATCCTTTCATCATCGTAGATACTTCAGGTGAACACACAGAGCTTGACGAGGAATCTGTGCTGGTAACAAGCGGAAAAATACAGTACAAGCCCCTTGTAAGCGTGCAGGAGATAAAGACAAGCAGCGAGATAGACGCAACCGAATACAAGGGCAATGTCGTCGACCTGATCACAGTGATATTCATATTTATGATACCCTCACTGATGATACTCATGTACCTGATATTTTTCGTCAAGTTTGCAGCTATCATCATCATAACAGCGCTTATAGCTTTCGTTATTGCAAGGATAGCAAAAAATGAGATAACTTTCAAGAGGCTTCTGATAGTGGCGGTCTATGCCTCGACGATCATGATGCTTGTGGAGGTCCTGGCAAAGCCTTTGGGAATAGGAAAATGGCTGATAACAGTCCCTATAGGGATGGGTATAGACCTTATCATAGTACCTATAGCCCTTTATGTCATCTATCTTATAATCGGCACAGCAATCGTAGGCCAGCGAGAGATATCCTACCACAAGCGTGAGAGCAGGTAGGTATTTCGTGTCTTAGGTTTAGGAGAGGATAATCATGGTATCAGATATCGCAAATCCAAGGCAGACAGTACTTGTCACGAGCAGTTCTGACAGCAAGGATGACATAATCACCCTTGACTGGCACATGCCCACGTCTTTCAAGCCCCTGATGTACGCGATCTCAGTAGGAAAGACAAGGTACAGCAGGAAGCTGATAGAGCAGGCTAAGGTATTTGTGGTCAATTTCATGCCCATACATACAGAGAAAGAGGTGCTTTTCTGCGGCAGGAACCCAGGAGAGCACGTGGACAAGTTCAAAGAGACAGGTTTTCACAGGGTTGAGGGAGAAAAAGTGGATTGTCCAAGGATAAGTGAAGCGCTCGCTTTCCTTGAGTGCGAGGTGGTCAAGGAGATAGAGACAGGCGACCATATCATATTTGTAGGAAATGTCCTGCACAAGGACTGGAATGACACTGGAAAAAGGCTTTTCCATACAGGAAAAGATGATTTTACGACAACAAAAGACTGAATGACAGCAAAGCTTGAGGAAGACAAAGCTTAAGAAACAATCTGAGGTGGATGTTAAGATGCAGATAAGTCCAGAACAGGTAGAAAAGGTAAACCAGCTCGCTGAGAACCTCAAGAACAACGGGCTTGTGGCTAACATGGAAGAAGGCATCGAGAGAGCCAAGCAGATAATGCTGGGAAAGCATGCAGGGGAAGAGATAAGTTCTAAAAACTCTGAGGATGAGGATAAGGCTGTTGAGCAGGGGACAGAGATCGGTGAAGCTGCTGCCCAAACAGGCCAGATAGGCATTGCAGAGTCTGAAGATAAAGGGGAGAAAAGCCCTGGACCCTCAGAGAAGCTGCCAGAAAAGCAGGAAACAGCCACTGTTGAAAGCGTTCCAGAACCCCAGCCCAACCCCGAGCCTCCGGAGCCTACTCCAGAGCCTGAGCCCCAGCCAGAGCCAGGTCCGGATCCAGAGCCTACGCCTAACCCAGAGCCAGGCACAGGCGAGCAAAAGTCGGGTGATGAGGATCAGAAGCCGGAGCTTACGCAAAAAGAAAAAGAGATGACAAACCTCACAGAGATCTTTGATGTCAACAAGTGATCCTGCGCTATGCAAGGCAGTAAGGGACCAGCGAGCAAAAACACAAGAGGTGAATCCTGTTGCTTGAGTACATAGATCTTAGATACAGACCAGGAAAGGATGATGTAGTCACGCAGTACTATGCAGAGCCTGACGGCGTCAGCTTTGAGAAAGCATGCGAACAGATAGCAGGCGAGTCATCCATAGGCACGTGGACCGCCATATCCACCATGAACGAGAAGATAGCAAAAAGGCTCAAGCCTCATGTTTTCTACATGGACAAGAAATCAGGGATCATAAAGATCGCGTACCCCTCTGAACTTTTTGAGTTTGGCAACATGCCTGATATACTTTCCAGCATCGCAGGCAACATATTCGGGATGAAGATACTGAAAAATCTGAGATTAGAAGACATAAGCTTCCCAAAAGCCATGATCAGATCCTTCAAAGGCCCTGGGTTCGGCGTCAACGGCATACGAAAACTTGTCAAGAAGAGAAAAAGCCCTCTCTTGGGTACGATAGTGAAGCCAAAAGTAGGCCTTGATCCTGAACAGCATGCCCAGGTCGCATATGAAGCATGGATGGGAGGCCTTGATATAGTCAAGGATGATGAGAACCTGACTTCCCAGAGGTTCAACCAGTTCGAGAAACGGGTGGATAAGACCCTTGAGCTCAGGGATAAGGCTGAGAAATGGACTGGTGAGAAGAAGATCTACATGCCAAACGTGACTGCTGAGACAAACGAGATGATCAGACGGGCAGAATATGTGAAGTCTCTTGGCGGCGAATATATGATGATAGATATACTCACTGTTGGCTGGGCTGCGCTGCAGACCATGAGAGAGATGGATCTCGGCATGGTAATACACGCCCACAGGGCGATGCACGGAGCCATCACCAAGAATCCCAAACATGGTATCAGCATGCTCACCATAGCGAAGATTGCCAGGCTGATAGGAGTGGACCAGCTCCATATAGGCACTGCTGTAGGAAAGATGGAAGGCAGCCCTGCTGAGATAGAGGCTATAGAGGATGAGATAGAGGATGACCTCATACATCCAAACAAGTCCCAGCATGTCCTGGAGCAAAGATGGCAAGGGGTAAAGCCTGTCTTTGCAGTGGCTTCAGGCGGCCTTCATCCAGGTCTTGTGCCAGAACTTATCGACATACTTGGGACAAACATAATCGCACAGTTCGGGGGAGGCTGCCACGGCCATCCAGACGGCACAAGAAAAGGGGCCATGGCTATAAGGCAGGCGGTCGACGCAGAGCTGAAAGGCATACCTCTTCCAGAATATGCAAGGACGCACCTTGAACTTCTGAAGGCCTTGCATAAATGGGGATAAGATATTTAAATCACTGCCTGTTTCCTAAGGGGATGCTCGAAAAAGTCATACAGTACGTGGATCAGGTTTTTGGTGATGCAGGAAAAGAATCCAACATACCTCATTTCAAGAGGGCGCTTTACTGGCTCATGCAGATCAGGCCTGATGCTGATGAGCCTACACAGATAGCTGCTTATGCGCATGACCTTGAGAGGGGTTTAAGGAAGGAAGCTTCTGTTGAAAGATTCAGGACAATGGCATTTGATGATCCAGGGCACCTTGTCCCTCACCAGCGTAGAGGAGCAGAAACGATAAGAGAATTTCTCCAGAAACAGGATTATGATCCTGGCAAGACCGAAAAAGTGTACGGGCTTGTCCTGCATCATGAGGAGGGAGGAGATCCTGATGCAGACGCTGTGATGGATGCAGACAGCATAAGCTTTTTTGAATGCAATGTGCAGACTTTCCTCGGTTTGGTCCCTAAGCTTGGAAAGCAGAAGATAAAAGACAAGTTTGACTATATGTATGACAGGATGGCTATGTCGGAAGCAAAACAGATCGCTGAGCCCATGTACAAAAAGGCCTTGAAGTGTCTGGATGAGACCTGATCCGCTTGGATTTCTCCTGGATACAGACAATAATCCAACATATATATTACAGTATATAAATATTTAAATACCTTTGATACTACTTTTGAATAACGATTACTTAGAAGCTGATGTTAAGGGGGACTGAGCCTATTTTACAGGAGGTAACAAAAATGCTGAAAAAACTTATCATACCAATGATCATCTTGTTCGCATTAGCTGCAGGAGTCAGTGCTGCTGACAGCATAAACATATTCAACGGATCCGTATCCATGACAGGGAGTCCTGGAAGCACGCTCTCATCCATGATACTTGTGCAGAACACAGGTACGACAAACTATACCGCTTCTTTCAGCGACTATACGTTGACTCTTGGAAGTGAAACCTTCAGCATTACCTCAATCACAGGGTTTGACCTTAACACCGGAGATGACCAGCTGCTTTCGCTGAGCATAACCATACCTCCTGACCAGAAGGCAGGTACATATGACGGCGACCTAAAGGCAACAGGCGGGAGCGCTTCAGACACTGTCCATGTAAGCGTGACAGTCGATCCTACTGCAACATCTCCTGAAGTATCCATGTCATGCGGCTCTGCAACCTATATAAGAGGCGTGACAGGAGCTGTAAACATAGAGGTGGATGCTGAAAATATCGGAAATACAGATATCGGAGCAGTCAATTTTGCAGCAAGCGACCTTCAGAGCGGCTCAGAGTCCTACAATGTAAACCCATTACCCTCATCCACACCTATAGGATACGGAGACACAGAAACTATATCTTTCCAGGTAGTGGGCCTTGCTGGAAACACCAGCACAGGAACATACTCCTCAGTTGTCAACGCTACTTATGACAACGGAACAGGCACAGAGACAAGGAGCTGCACCATGCAGATGACTGTCAACGAGCCCAACTATGACCTTAATACACCTTCAAGCGTGGACTTTCCAGCTCAGAGCCAGAATAGTTCAGTGAGCAAGGTAATCACAGTCCAGAACAACGGAAACGTACCCATAAACAATGTGCAAATGACACATACAGCAGGCTCGCAGTACTCGCTGACACTGAACCAGAGCAATCTTGGGACACTGGCAGCAGGAGAGAGCGCAGACGTGATGGTATCAGCTGACATCCCTGCTGACGAGGCTTCAGGAAAGCAGATCATCGGCAGTCTTTTCGTGAACGGCACAAGGCATGACCTTACCACAATATCCAACATCCTGCCGCTGAAACTTGATGTCAGGGGAAAGCTTAACCTTGACAGGCTGGATGTCACTGTGGGCGGAAGCAGTGACAAGGATGTTGAGGACAGCCAGACCATAGACAAGGAAGCAGGACCTGGAGACAAGGTGAAGTTTGAGCTGGACATAGAGAACACCTATACTGATGATGAAGACATCGAGATAGAGGATGTCATTGTAGAGATCACCATCTTCGGCATCGACGGCGATGATGCTGACGATCTTGAAGAGGAGTCAGACGAGTTTGACATCAAAGAGGACTCAAAAGAAGAGGATGTCACCATCGAGTTTGAGCTTGATAATGAGATAAAAGAAGGCACCTATGAGGTTGAGATAAAGGTAAGAGGAGAAGATGAGAACGGCAAGGATCATGAGGTGGAATGGACCGTCTACCTTGAGGTAGAGAAGGAAAGCCATGACATAATCATCACAAAGGCAAGCCTCGGAGACTCAACCATCGATGAGGGAGACTCAACGACACTGCATGTCACTATCCTGAACATAGGTAAAGAGGATGAGGATGAGGTTGTCCTTGAGATCAAGAACTCAGACCTTGGGCTGGACATAAGGAACCAGGGCATAGAGCTTGAGTCAGAGCCTTTTGACGATGAGGCAGAATATGACAGGTTTGTAAGCATAGACGGAGACAAGGCAGGAACATACGACATAATCATAAAGGTCTACCATGACGAGGACGAGCTGGCAGACTCGAAGATAGTCAGGTTGACGGTCGAGGGGGACAGCAGCGCAGATGACGGCTCGTCAGGAGAAGACACATCAGGAGATTCCGGAAGCTCAGGCACTGGAAGCTCTGGGACGTCAGGCAGCTCATCCACAGATGTTGAGGTTGAGCATTCCACTTCAGGCACAAGCCCGGCTACATCCTCAGGAGTGGCTCCTGAAGTCACGGTCACAGACACCACAAGGGCAGACCTAAGAAGCCACCCGCTGTACATGATACTGCTCATGCTGGGAAACCTGTTCGTGGTCATACTTATCGTGGTGGCGATTGCACTTCTGCTTAGGAAGCCCAAGAAAAAGCATAAGAAAACGACTACTTATTGATACTTTTTTTCTTTTCAGTATCTTTTTTTTCTAATACCTGTCTGAAGGCTCTTATCTTCCTGTTACTCATGTCTATATTCCTGTTGGCATGCTGACAAGCTTACCCATATACTCTTCAGGAACAAGGATCTGCCTTTTCAGGCAAAGATAGTGTTTACACTGTCAGTGCTGCTGATCATCTGGTCTGTTCTTCTTGCCGGATGGAGAAACAGATACAAATCCTGTCCTGCCTGAGCATGAAGAGGTCATGCAGAACACTTTAAGACTGTTCATAATAGCTGAGAGAACGTATCTGCTGTCGATTCTACCTTTCCTGTTCTTGTCAGTCTTTGCCAGAAAAAAATTCTTTTCAGTCTCAAAGCTTATGGTCTGCCTGTCTTGTCCGGCTTCTCTATGATCTTTCTCATGGTCTCGACAAAACCCTCGGCTTCCTCAAGATAACTGTCATACTCCTCGCCAGACACTCTTTTGATCTCCCTGTGGACAATGTCTTTGGAGAGCGAATAGAACTTTCTCATGGTCTCCACATCTGCCTTTGAGATCATGCCTTTCTTTGCCAGCTTCTCGTCAAGCAGGTCAGCGACATGACTGGGAGTTGGAGGTATGACATCAATCTTCATAAGAGCAGCATGAGCAGCATCGATAACTGCCCAGTAAATGTCAAGTGTAGCCTGGAGAAGATGCCACCGGCTATTATGCAGGGTCGCAGGAGCCTTGTCAAAATACGCATATATGCTTTCAGGCGTGGGCCGTATACGTCCCTGCCTGAGCATGGCCTGGAGAGGATCGAAAAAACCTGTGTCTATCATGGCCACCCCATCCCTGAGCATGTTGATGCCTATGGGATCGCCATTCTTTATGTACTCCCAGAAAGCTGTCATCTTTAGGGTGGTCACATGTATCTTCTTGTTCACGTCCAGGACTATCCTTTCTGTGATTATCCTGTAAGCTTCCACAAGCTCCTCGCTGAGCTTCACACTGAGGTCGTTGATTATCACAAGGATGTCAATGTCCCCACTCTTCTTGCGCTCATGCCTGGCAGAGCTTCCGAAAAGCACTATCGCCTTGACAAAATCCCCAAATTCCTTGTAAGCTTTCTTGGAGAATGCATAAGCTATGTCAATCTCTTCTTTAGGGTAATTATGGACATTTGGATTGACTTCTTTCTCTATCTTGAACTCCATTCTGGTGTTGAAAAGTGGTAATCAGCTATAAATACTTTGTTGACTATTGTTGAATGGGGACAATAATATATAATCTTTATATATGAGTGCGACTTTTATGTCATAGCATGTGATCATATGGCAGACAAGGTATCGCTTGACAAGGTAATAAAAGAGAAGGTTAAGCCTATGGTAGATGAGGCTATGCACAAGTTCCTTGGGGTGACAATCAGGGAGATATCCGGGGATATCTCAGACAGCCTCAAAAGGAGCCCTCTGCTTGACTTTGAGATCGACACGTCGCTGCCTTTCCGGAAAGCTAAGGATATGTTCAGGAGGCAGTATATCGTTAGGCTGCTCCGAACGCATTACGGAAATATCTCAGCAGTGGCAAAGATAAGCGGCCTTGACAGAAGAAGCATACATCGGCTTATAAAAGGACTTAACATAGATGCAGAAAGGTTCAGGAAGCATCTGCAGAAACCTGAGTACGTGAGGCAGGAAGCAGTCTCCTCCATGATCGAGCACACTTTGGATGAGTACAGGTCTGTACTTAACCCCAAGAAGCTGGAAGAGGTCTACAAGCAGGTGCCTGACCTTTCAAGGGATATAGTGAAAGAGCTGCCTGAATCACCTCTGACTCTAAAACAGGCAGAAAGGAGATTTGAGAAGAACTATATCTCAAAAGCGCTTGAAGAAAACAACGGCAATGTCTCAAAGACAGCCAGGAAGATAGGGCTGAGATACGAGACACTGCACAGGAAGCTGAAAGAGTTAGGGGTATGACAGATCAATCAGGATCTTTTTTCCTCTAATAAATCAGAATAACTTTTGGGAATACAAACAGTGTGCATCAGCAGACTCGTTAGGTTAGGCGTAATAAAAAAGATTAGTAGAGGTCGTTACGAACTCCAAAAGTCTCCAATGATTGCAGATTTCGAGAAACTTAAAAGAGGATTAGAGTAGATGAGATTATGAAAGATATTAGAACATGAAAGATTTTTTTTCTCTTCCTATGACATTTTTGTCCCACAACTGTTTACCCTTTCCTCGATTTATTTAAATACCTCTGAGTCTTATAGAAGTGTATGTTGATATTTATGTCATATCTGGGAAAATATAGGCTTGATAAAAATGTGCGGAGGAGACCATTACAATTGCCCAAGCGCAAGCGCAGAGTTCTGCACAGGGGCAGGCGGAATAACAGGAGCTGCAGCTGAAGGAGGTTATGGCAGCTCTGGCTCTGCTGATTACACCCTTACGTCCGGTCCAGAGGGTTATATTTCAGGAGATAACTCCAGAGCAGACACCAACTCCAGAGCAGACACCAACTCCAGAGCAGACACCAACTCCAGAGCAGACACCTATAGCATCGACACGCTGGCTGCATCAGCATCAGGTTACTCTTTAAGTCCTGCTGTCAACACTTATGCCGCAGATACAGCGCCTGTACAGATGGCTGCAGAGCCCACCCCTATCCGAGACTATGGTCCTGATCCCCAAGAAAACTATTCTCAGGGCCTGTATCTTCGCAGCAGGAGAGATTCTTCTGGAAAAGCCTACTTCAATGCAGGTAACTTTCTTGCACCTGAAAGAGAATACTCAGAATTTGTGAAAGACTCAAGCGAGATTATGGAGCATGTCAAAGAGGTATTCAGGCTTACCACCGGAAGGGAGCTTCCAGAAGCGTTCATAAGCATACATGTCCTTGGAATGCAAGAGCTTGAAAAGGCGCATGAAGCATGCGGAGGCAGTTTTCACCCAAGCATCAGGGGTTTTGCTGTTAACAGGATGCCCAGGCCTTCAGATATTTTCGTCCTTGAGGATGATCTTGACAGTCTTCTGCTGACCATAGGGCATGAGATAGGGCATTGCATAAGCCCTACACTGAAAAACAAGAAGGATGAGGAGGCAAAAGCGTTCGCCTTTGCAGAAGCATGGATGAAAACAATAAAAGAGCATGACATAGCAGGCATAGGCAAAAGCATCAGGCTGAAGCACAGGCCTGCAAAGAACAACATCCATGACAAGGCATCTGATTTTGTGCAGGAGGTCATAGCAGGGGGAAAAGAGGCTATGCAGGCTTTCAGAGAGATAGCTTCATGCGAGCTGAGCATTGACAGGAATGTTTTGGCGCATTACTGTGACTGATGAGGTGATTATGACGGCACAAAAACCAGGGATGATGGATACAGGGCACGGAATCCTGAAACAGTACCAACCATGTTTGGACCAGCTGCGCAACCTGTTGGTACCTGTACTTAAGATGTACCATAACGTGCTGAATCATAACATGGGAAATGTAGGCATACCTGGAAGCAGGAACCCTATAGAATATATGAGAAAAAGAAGATGCAGCCTGAGGAATATACTTATGATACAAGCATGCAGCCCATGAGGATGTAAGCCGGAGGATGACAAGGATGACATACGCAGCATTTGCAGCGCAGGCAGTATCAAGGATGTACGGGGCTTCCCAAACATACAATACCGATGCTCTTGTCAGTTCCACCTCCATAGGCTACAGCCCTGGTTCAGATTATCTGAAGCATCAGAAAGCAGTTTCTCAGCAGAAGAGCCGCCACATGCAGCTGGCTCAGGATAATGTTTGTCAGGATTCTGTGTTGTCGGCCAAAAGCTTTGGAAGGGATGATCCTGCTCTGGACATGGAATATAGGATAAGGCCTGGACTGGCTGACCCTGCAGCGCTATACAGCAGAAACTAAGATCAAAAATACGACAAAAGCGCACCCCCTGAACAGGTACACTGTTACAGAAACAAGCTGTCAAAAGAAACAATAATATCAAAAAAACAGAACTAACTGTTGCAGTAGACGCTGACAAGATTTCCCTTTACCTGCAGCCTTTTCTCAAGCTTAAGTTTCCTGGGATGGAAATGAAAGCCGTAATGCACAAGTTTGCCCTTAAACTCCTTCTTGAGCTTCTTCTCCAGCCCCCTGTTCATCGGCTTGTCAGGGAATATGAATATGATATCATACTTTGAGAGGTCATGCCCAAAAAAATCCCCTCTTATCAGTTTTGCCTTTAAAGAAAGCCTTTTCCTTATCTCTTCAGCCTTTTCGTGGAGCTCCTGGTCATATTCGATGCCTGCTGCCCTGGTAAAAAGCGAGGCTATCATGACAACCTTTCCATCGCCGCTTCCCAGGTCCAGGAAGCTCCTGTAACTTTGCAGCTTCAACTCCTGGAAAAGCGTAAATACTTCCTCAGGGTCTGCAGTTCCCCAGTAACCTTTTCCAGTGTCTTTGGCAGGAAGCTTCCCTCTGCTCAAAAGAGCCTTGTAAAAACTGTCATATTCCTGCTTTATCACGTTTAGTCTTGATTTCAGCATCTTGATATTCACCTTCTTATTCCATAGGGGTTCCTGACCACAGCTGCCAGTCGTTTGATGGGCTGTATGCGCCGAATATGAAATACGGCGGATAGGTCCGCCCGAAATAACCGTACTGGACGTCTGTCCAGTTCCTTGCAGGAGCCCCTACCCTGTGGGGAGAGGCCAGGCCGTAGACAGGGCTGCCAAAATATCTCCAGGTCTTTGCAAGGCCGTGGAAATCTCCCAGGTCTGTTGAGGCGTCTGCTCCTGGCTCCACTGTCATAGCGCCGTCATAGCCATGCTTCTTGAGGACCTTAACAAATGCCCTGACAGGCGTGTTCCCCTGGCCGGGAGCAAGATGGTCGTCCTGATATCCGTAGTTGTCAGTGAGGTGGACATTGCCTATCAGCCCCTCTTTTGCCAGCTCTTCTGACTCTTTAAGGAACCACTTGTCAAATTCCTTGTCAGAGCCCTGCCAGTATTTCCTCCACATGTTCATGTGGCCTGTGTCTATGGTGCATTTGATATGGTTGGCAGCGATCTTCTCAGCCTCCTGTTCAGAATACCCTTTTTTCGCAAGCTTGTTTGCCATCTGCTTTCTAGCTCCATAGATAAGATCCCTCAGCTCTTCAGGATGGCCTCCATACTGCTCGGGAAATATATTTTCCATGGTGATAATCAGGGGCTTCTCAGTACGTTTTGCCTGCGTCTGGTAAAAGGCGTGCATGCCTGCATCAGCATAGCTCTCATATGACCTCTTAAGTGCGTACTTTCTCGCGCTCACAGCATGGTCACGCAGTATCCTCTGTGTCTCAGCATTTTCCAACTGGCCTGTGACCATCTCCCTCTCGTTCTTTATCTCGTTCCGAAGCTCTTCCATAGCGTTATCCAGAAGCTCAGAAGGCGTCTTTGCGCCCTTTGACTTGGGAAGAAACTCTGCGACCTTGCCCAATGCTCCGTACAGCATTGGCTGGTCCCTTTCCATAATCTTCCATTTCTCATCCTCAGGTATGCTGGCTTCCAGCTTATCCCAATAATCTTTCGCCTTTTTCACCATCTCAAGGTTCTTGAAGTTGTCCTTCAGCGTCCGCGAGTACTGCCCAGCCCAGCCCAGAGCCACCCTTTCCTGCGATTCGGTCGTAGCTGCCATGAAAGCCTCTTCAGGAGTCCTGTACTCATCAGGATAAAGGCTTCTCAGCTGGCTGACCGTGACCTTTCTCTCTCTTGCAAGCTGCTCGTTCCTGATCCTTGCTTCCTCGACAAAATCATCCCATGTCTGACGGGTGATATTGAAAGAATTGGTCTCTGGATTGTACTCAGGGACCCTCTGGTCAAAAGAGACTTTCTTGTTCTCATAATCGATATAGTCCCCCTTTCGTACATGGACATTATCGCCTTTCCTGACTCCTATCTCCGGATTGTCAACCTCTGAAACATAGGTAAAATCCCTGTCAGACTTGTTCCAGACAGCCCTTGCAACTATCTGGTTCTTCCTTATCTGCTGAAGCACCTGTCCTGTCCTGTCGTCCACCAGCCTTACAATAGCCCTTTCAGGCTCTTCCTCATACTGCTTGAAAAGCTTTCCCTGCGCAGCCCAGGGTTCCTCGCTGATGGGCCTGATATACTCTCCTGTGTGGACGACAACGCTTCCTCCTTTTGCCACGTCTGCTGCAAACTCGATAGCCCGCTTGATCTCATCAACAGCTGTCTTCCTGTACTCATCTGAGAAATTTCCCTGCTGGTCCTGACCAGCCATGCCTCCTATCCCATAGCTTGCATGGGTGGTGAGGTTAACCTTGTTGACATCAGCCATCTCTCTAAGGGCCTGTCTCTGCTCAAACCCCCACATCCCAGGGGTCTGCTGCTGCCTCTGTCCTCGCACAGCTCCTGGAAAACCTATCTCAAGGCTGCCCGCTCCGCTCCTTATCTTTGCAGCGACACCGTGGACATCGCCTGCTGCTATGCCAAGAGGGACACTCATACCTACATCCTTCACGCCTGCCCCTTCTATGGGTTCAGGGTGGTAATCCCTGTCCATCGGGTGATAGTATGCTGTATCAAATATCATCTTCTGCTCCTGGTCATGTCATCATATCTTCTGTACCTTTGGCATAGTTTTCCTGCCCTATCACTTTGGCTGTCATTTTCTATACAATGTTTTGATGATGTTCTTGCCGATATCAAGCATATCCTGCACGTCCTCGCCTGTGCCTTTGTAGGTGCCGGTTTCGATCATCTCAGCCCTCTTGTCCATCTCCTGGTCGATCTGGTAGGCAGCTGCTTTCTCCTCCTCAGTCATCTCCCTCTCCTGGGCCTTCACCTCATTATAGATGCCTGCCACGGTCTCATAAAGGACCTTGGTGGGCTGTTTGGAAAAATACTCTTTCTGGGCATTGATCTGCTCCTCGCTCAGGACAGGCGCCTCCCTGGCCATTTCCTCCAGCCTCTTCTGCCCATCTTTCCCGGGCTTTTGACCTTGGACTCCTGCAGGCCTGCGCGTCCTGGCAAACCGTTTTGTCTCAAATATCTGCTTCTCTTCTGCGCTGAAGAGGGAGTCTACATCCACAGCCTTGAGCTGGGGTATGGGAATCTTCTCAAGCTTCTCATGCTCCCTTTTGATCTCCTGTTTGCTCTCTTTTATCAGCTCTTCTGCCTTCTCTATCTCAGCCTTGTTCTTATCTTCAATCTCTTTGAGCTTCCTTATCCTTTCTTCTGGTGAAAGCTCTGTTAGTTCATCAAACGGGTCAGCCATCTTACCAGCTCATCATCTTATGAGCCTTCTTGTAGTTCTTGTAGCAGTACCAGACACTGTTCTTTACGAACGATGATGCTGCCTTTTTCTGTTTTTCAAGGCTGAAAGGCGATACCTTTTTCCCCTTGCTCTCTTTTTTCGCTCCGAATATCTCTCTCATCAGCCCCTTTGGGCCCAATGTTGGCTTCTCCACAGGCTTCTTTAGCTTGCCTTCTGAAGTGAATGTGCTCCCTGCTTCCTTGAGATAGTTGAGCAGCTCGTCTCCAAGAGCCTCCAGCGCTGCCTTGACAGACGCGTCAACAAGCCCTATAAGCTCAAAATCCTCAGCAGACCTGTAAGCTATGTAGTTGTCTACGTCATCATCGTTCCAGGCATAGCCCCTGAGAGTTATCTTTACCTCTCCGACATGCAGGGGTCCTCTCTGGTAACCTTCCTGCTGGAAGCTCATGCTCGGCCTTGTCCTGTATTCGAACGTGGCAAGCACTGTTGACCACCACTCATCCACATTCATCTCCTTTGCCCTTGCCATAAGCTCTATCTCGACAAGGCTGCCCTCAAAAGCGCTTATGAGATCAGGTGTTGAGGATTTCCTGAGCTCCATCTTCTCAGACTGGAGCCTGGCTATGTTCCTAAGATAAGGCTTGACCCAGTTCATGTAAAGCCTGATGATCTCATAATGCTGCCTCAGGTACTTGAGCGTGAACAGCCTCCTGGTCTTGAGCTCCTTGTATGTGCTGAACTTCCATTCCATGAATGCCCTCAGCTTCCTCTTGAGTACACGTTTTACCATCTCGTTGAAGTCAAGCTCATCCACGTACTTGTCGATAGCTTCTATAGTGGGGGGGTTTGTGGAAAAGAAAAGGTCAGGGAGGGTTACAAACTGCAGCTCCCTTGCCATCCCATACACTGAGGCGGCATTCTTTGAACCTCCCTCGACCATATCGATAAATATCCCTTTCAGGGTGATTTCAGCGCTCTGCCTGCTCGGGCTGGAAGTGTCAAAGCTGTCTGAATAGTAATGCAGCCTTTCGTCAAGGATCCTCAACTCCCTAACCAGCTGAAAAAGCTCCTTGACCATCTTTCCTATAGTGGCCAGGAACTGGGAAACCTTGTCCTGCTGCAGTCCAACCCTTTGCTGGGCTACGCCGAAGAAAGCGCTGTGCTCAGAAGCTGCAAACACATCCATGATCTTGTCTATCATGACATAACCCATGTCATGCCTTAGGTAATTCAGTATCCAAAAATATGACTCTTCAATGCTTGCCTGGAATGACTCATGTACCAGCCTGTATCTATGGACAGGCTTGGGATATCCTGTCGAGATGATCTGGGCTCTGTCTGTGGGTCCTTCTTCTATCACTTCCTCATCATACTTGTCAAAATAGTCCTCTTTTTTGATGAAAAGTAACTCATCATCTGCCATCTTTTTTTACCTTATGCCCCTACAGCATATCTTTTCTTTATGTTCGTCATGTTCCTCTATACGCCTGTCATTTATATTATTTTTGCTTATAAACCTTATGACTCAGTCTCTTTTGACAGGACTATGATGCCTCCTACCACATCGACAAGCTCTGAACCGGTCTTGCTGGCGATCTCTTTGCCTGCCTGTTTCCTCCCCTTGTCTGCGTAGTAAACCTTGAGCATCTTTACCTTGACAAGGCCTTTCTGCCTGAGCTGACGCATTATCTCAGATATCTGGCCAGGCGAAAGCCCTTCCCTGCCTATCCTTACTAATGGTTCCAGCAGTTTTGCCTTCTTTTTCAGCTCTTTGGTGGTTTGAGACATCCTAATCATGGTGGCTTGGGTGCCTGTGGCCCATTGCCTTCCTTTTCTTGAGTTCTTTTATATGGCTCAGCTTCTTCTCGATCATCCGGTTCAGGTCTGCGCTGGTCTCCTCTATGAGCAGCGACACGTGCTCCCCTCCGAGGAAGTGCGGCAGGACGACGTAATCAGCTCCTTCATCATACAGGTCCAGGGCATCCTCTACATGGTTTGCAGTGACCACGACCAAAGCCTTCTTGTTGACCTCTTTTACCAGCTTGAGCAGCCTGAGGTTGTCTATCTTTTCAGGTACAGTGGATATGACCATCTCTACGTCCCTGAAGTCAAGCCTTTCAAGTATCTCCCTGTCGCCTATGTCTCCGTATAAGCAAGGTATCTTTTTCTTGATAAGTTCTTTGATCACTTCTGGATTGAAGTCCACTACCAGGCTCTTTTTCCTGAGCTTCTTGAGCTTGTTGTATATGCTGTATCCTATCCTGTTGTAGCCCACAAGGATGACCTTTGTTTTGATCCTCTTTGGCATGAACTCAAGGTTTGAGGAGGTGTTCCCTATCTTTTCGAAGATAGACAGCTTCTTGGACAGCAGATTATAGATCTTCTCATCAAACTGTATAAGATAGGCTGTGACGATCATGGTTATTACAGTGAGCAGTACTGTGAAAGACATGATGATACCGCTTACCTGGCCCATGATATACCCTTGTGTCACTATGATCAGGGAGAACTCGCTGACCTGCGCAAGACTGAGGGATGTAAGGAAGCTTGGTCGTTTCTTGTACCCGAAAAACGAGCACAGGAACATGGTCACAAAAGGCTTGAGCAGGAATACGAAAAGCAGGAATATGACCAGGGGCACAATGATTATCTTGACATGACTGACCAGCAGCCCCATGCCCAGGCTCACGAAGAAGATCGTGGCAAAAAAATCCCTGAGAGGCGTAACCCTGCCGATTATCTCATAGGAATAAGGCATGTTCGCAAGCACAACCCCTCCCACAAACGCTCCTATGATTATGGAAAGTCCTGGCTCAAGCATGTGAATTATGCTTGGGTCGACAAATCTTTCCAGGCAGAAGACAAGTATCACTCCCACATACTTGGAGAGCACTGAAAAGAAAAAAAGCACGCTTATCGCCGCAAGGAACAGCAGTTCCTGGACTTTTGCCGCATACTTGAACACATAGGGGAAGAAGAACTTGCTGAGGACGAGGGCTATAAGTATGATGAACACAACCTTCACCAAGGCCATGAATATGCTGAGAATCGAGAGCACAGGGGTCGACAGCATGGCCAGCGCTACGATGGCCAAAAAGTCTTCCATAAGCAGGATACCCACTATTATCCTTGCGTGAAGGGTGTCAAGCTCCCTCTTGTCAGACAGAAGCTTGACCACTATCATTGTCGAGGAGAACGCCAGGACTAAGCCTATGTATATGGCTTCCACAGGGATGAAACCCAGGGTAAGCGCTATCACAAAACCTGCAGTAAACAGCATCACAGCCCTGATAAAGCCTCCAAGGGATGATATCAGGGCAACATTGGTAAGCCTCTTGATATCTATCTCAAGGCCCACTATGAACAGGAGAAATGCGATGCCTATCTCAGAAAGGATGTTGATCACTTCAGTGTTGGTTATCAGGCCCAGCACAGGCCCAAGTATGACTCCTGTGAGTATGTATGCAGGGATAAGCGGCTGCCTGATAAGCTTTGCCAGGTAGGCTATGGCAGTGGCGATTATAAGGACAATGCCTATGTCAAAGAACAGTATATTGGTCATGTTTTTCCTCTTTTTTGGTGGTC
Source organism: Candidatus Woesearchaeota archaeon (assembly GCA_014729345.1). Lineage (GTDB taxonomy): Archaea > Nanobdellota > Nanobdellia > Woesearchaeales > WJKB01 > WJKB01. The sequence continues at coordinate 9,408 of WJKB01000056.1, read as the reverse complement.
TGGTAAGATACTGTTGATGATGCTTTTTAAATGTTACTCCTACTGAGGGTTTTTAAATGTTGCCCTGTCAGCGCAGGCATCTGCTTATGGATGCAGGTATCTCGTGTATCATGTCCCCTGCAGTAAACCCATAACCCATCTTCCTGTAAAGCTCATCTCCTATCTTCCCATTCAGGAAGGCAGCAGCGCACGCTGCATGGAACTTGTCGCCTGTATTGTGGGCCAGCAATCCTGCGCAGAGGCCTGCGAGCACGTCGCCTGTACCTCCTACTGTCATGCCTGGATTGCCTGTGGTGTTGCGCCTGACCCTTGAACCATCTGTTATCAGGTCAACAGGGCCTTTCAGCAGAAAGACCGTTTCCCTGCTAGCATAAGACTTGAGCAAATCTGTCTTTTCCTTTTCCTTGTCTGGAAGCTTCTGGCCAGTGTATATCTCGAATTCCTTTGCATGCGGAGTGAAGACAGCGTTAGCCACTTGCATTCCATGCAGGGCCTTGATAGCGTCTGCATCGATCACCTTTGGCCTTGTGACCACCTCGCTGCAGACCTCCCTCACAAATGATTCAGTCTCAGGCCTGGTGGCCATGCCGCTGCCTATGCAGATGACGTCAAAGTTAGGTACCATGTCAAACACCTGTCTTGCATGGGCCTTGACAAAGAACTCTCCGTGCAGCTTTTTTGTGATCAGGTCAGGAGAATATGTGTTAATGGTCCAGGCGGTCCTGTAAGGAGCCGCAACCACAACAAGGTCGATGCCTGTCCGCAGAGCTGCCAGACCTGCAAGCGCAGGAGCACCGACAAAATCCTTGCTGCCTCCAATCACCAGGACTGTGCCGTTCTCTCCCTTGTGCGAGTCTTTTTCCCTTTCCTTGAGTACAAGCTTGAGGTCGTCCATCCTTGGTTTTAGCGCTTTAGTCTGATTTTTTTTCTTTCTTGGGCCTTAGGGTCTTGGCTGATCCTGATCTTTCTATCCTGCACCCTCCAGTAGGCATGGCTCTTATTATGTCGTCAAGGTCTCCCCCTATCTTTTTCTGTATGAGCTTTGCCACCCTGCTGGTCTTCTGGTCTCCTTGTCCTATCTGGACATAACTTGTGCAGTTTTTGCTGACAGCCTCAACAGGACCTGCCATGATCCTGCCCTCTTCTGTGATGCCCACAGCACAGTTGATCCTGTTGTCCACATATGTTGTCTTTCCTTTTATCATGAAAGCTCCTTTCTGCAGGTATTCTCCTGCTTTTGCCTCTTTGGTCACCTGGTCGGGCTTTACATAGAAGACGTCCTGCCTTGCCAGCCCCAGCTTAAATGCTTTTGAGAACGTGCAGGTGGCGTCCGCAGTCTGCTGTATCGTAGGCTTACCTATACTTTTACCTTCCAGGCTGTCTGATTGTATCACGAAAAACGGGCTTCCTGACATGTCTGTGTGGAATACCAGGTCTTTGCTCTTTGTGTGTTTCTTTATGATCATCTCGTTGGTGGTAGCGTCCCTTCCTCCTATGACCAGAAAGCCCTCTGAGCTGATGAACCATCTGAACTTCTCGTACCACTCTGGCTTGGGCTTCTGGAAAGTTATTTGCTCTGCAGCAGCCTCTGCCTTCATGCTCTTTTTCCTGGCCTTCTTAAGTTTCTGCCTGCTCTTCTCCAGCGCTTCCTGAGCGCCTTTCATCTTTTTTCTTGCTTTCTTGGCCTTTTCAAAATATTCAGAAGCGTTCTGATCGATGGTCTTGGTAAGATCAAGCACTATCCTTGTCATTATGCCTCATCATGCTGCAATGGATGAAAGTATTTATTTTTATCTGTTTCAAAACAATAGATTTATAAAAGCTCAGGGGTTACTGTCCCTATCATTAAGGGGTAACAGCATGAAACAATGAAAAAAAACAATCTTACAGCACTTTTCACAGGCCTGGTATGGGGCATAGGCTCATCAGTGTCATATCATCGTGGCATCGAAGGCACAACAGCAGGCATGCTGCAGCTCCCTCTAAGGCTGCAGCTCTGGGCTGTTTCAGAAACTTTCCCAAATGTCCACAGGTATCTTTTCTTCTACACAGGCTTGGAGGGTATGCTCAGCACGCTGCTTTTGACGCTTGTGTACACCATAAACACTGCTGTACTGGTGATTTTCTGCATTGCGCTTGCAAAAGCAGGCCGTATACTGATTTCACATGGCTCCCTGGGCCAGGGTTATGACAAAGAAAGCCACTGTCATCAGGATCAGTGAATGCTTGATCCCTGCGCGGAGCTCTCCCTCTGACAGCTTGCCTATGACCACTCCTGCAAAAAAGCCCTGTATGGTCGCAAGCATCAGAAATATGCCGTTCAAGGACGTGAGCCACTGTCCCATCGTCTCTATGAACATAGGTATTGAGCTGAAATCAACATCAATATCCTTGACCATGCCCTCAAGGCCTGTCGCTCCAACAGGCGCAGTCCCAAAAAGCCCTTGGGATGCGCTTTCCTGCATGCCTACTATGTAAGGGACAAGCATGTTCTGGATCACGATCATGACTGCCAGGAACACGAAGAATATGATATAGCTCTGGATCAGCTGGCCGTGGATGCTTGCCCTCCTCTCTTCCTTGATCTTCTTTATCTCGATAAGGCTGTTGGTTATGGACTCAAGGACGTCCTCGATGCTTCCGCCGCTCTGCTCAGCCTCTATGACAGTAGAGACAGCCCTTTTTATGATCTTGTTCCTGGTCTCATTCGCAAAATTGATGAGTATCTTATGGATAGGGATCGCCCATTCGGTCTGGTGCGCCATCTTGGTGACATAAGGGGTCAGGGCGCCGTAGTCTGTACTACTGACATGCAGCATAGCCTTGCCCACAGGCATCCCTGACTTAATAGCACCTGCAAGATTCCTGACAAACTCAGGGAACTTGGACTCTATCTCTTTCTGTCTTCTGGTCTCAAGAAAGTAACTCATCCAGTACTGGAACCAGGCTACAGTTACAGCTACTACTATCAAAGGTATGAACCACTTTGTTTCTCTGTAATAGGCGATATTTATACCTAGTATGGCCAGCGCGAGAATCGCTGAAACGATGTATCTTATCTTTTTTCCTGCCATCTTGCTATACCTTGGGCTGGTTTATCTCCAGGAATATTATGAAAAATATATTGAGCAGCGGTATGATCGCGTATGTCCCGAAAGCCACAAGCACGTCCACATCATACCCTCCGATAGTGCCTCCCAGCACGCTGACGAGCGAAAGCGCAGCCACAAAGAAAAGCGGGGCCGCTACGAGGATGCCTGTGTAGACGTCCGAATATGTCGAGATAGTGTCTGTGTACTTCTTCCTCTCAAGCCTGTATGCCAGCATGGCTTCTCCGCTTTTCTGGGAAAGATACCCCTGAATGTCTCCTCCTGTCTCTATGGTGCTGACTATCCCTTCAAGGAATTCCTTGAACCTGGCGCTCGGAGTGGTGGATGAGATAGACTTGACCGCAGTTATGAGATCATATCCGAAAAGCTCTATGAAATCCACAATCTTCTGTATCTCACCGCATATATCGCCGTACTCCTCAGATATGGCGATCAGCTTGAACATGGCAGTGGGGTTTACACCGCTGCTCGCCACAGCTGACATGTGGTCTATCGCAAAAGGAAGATTTGTATTGATGTCCCTTGTCCTTCTGTTTATCTTGCTGATAGGGTAGTAGTAGAAGGCAAACGCCACTGCAGCAGAAGTGAGCAATGACATAAGCACCCCTCTTATGATTATCATGATCATGGGATAAAATCTTAGATAGAAGAATATGAACCACAGAGGAAGCGCTGCAAAGAAGGACACTATGGTCATGAAGAACATTATGTTTATATACGTGTTGGAAAGCAGCTTTATGTTGGCATATCTCATCTGGGTGTAGAAATTCTTGAAGAATTCAGGAAACTTGTCGATAAAGAACAGGGTCAATCTCCTTACTGTGAGATTAGATACTGTGCCTATAAGGGAAGGCTTGTAGACCTTGATGGCTTTTTTCTCAGCAGCGATCCTCCTCATCCTCTTGGCCTCTTCTGCAAGCTCTTCAACATCCAGCTTTGCGGCCTTGAGAGCCTTCATCTCCTCTTTTTCCATCTGGGCCAGTTCAAGTACAGAATGGGTGACGAGGGTCTTGTCTGCGATTATAACCTCTCTGTCAGCCCTGAACCTGTCTATCATGTTCTTCACAAGATCTGCAGGCCCGAACTTCATCAGTTTAGGCTTCTTCTTGAGCTTGACATTCTCTCCCTCTTCAGTTAGTATCCTCTCAAAAGCAGACTCTTTTTCTCTGGGAGAGAAGGCGAACCTTATCCTTTGCCACAATGTATATCTTGGAGCCCCTGCAGCCTTCTTTTTTTTCATTCCTTGTCTGCCTGCCTCTTCTGCCCCGCGCTTTCCGGCGCGCGCGGTCTGCTTTTCTTCTTTCTCCCATGGAACTCTTCGTGATTTTGCGGGCCTGCCTGCCTGCTCAGCAGCTATCTCGACAGGCTCTTCAGAAGGAGGGGTAGGCTCAGCAGGAGCTTGCTCTTCTGCTTTTGAGGGCTCAGGCTTTACCTCCATGGTCTCTGCCTGGATCTCTTCAGGCTCGACAGGCTCCTCAGCCCTTGCCGCTTCAACCATCGGTTCTGCCTCCTCTGCGCTGATGCTTACAGGTTCTGTTGAGACCTCTAAAGGCTTTTGTTTCTTGTCTTTCCTTTTTTCTGCATGTTTCTCTTTTTTCTCTTTCTTCTTTGGCCTGGCAAACCTGGGCCTCCTAACCCTAACCTTTTCAGGTTCAGGCACAGGCATATTCTCAGGCACTTTCATCTTTGAGAGTTCAAGATAGCTCCTGTCCTTGAAAGCTATGTAGAATATCTGGCTGTTGCTGTACTCAACCTTCTTGAGCAGGGAATAGATATAGCTGTCATAGTATTCTATCCATTCTTTCCTGGTCTTGCCTTTGAGAAGCTTCTCAGCAAGCCTCTGGTACTGGATATATGTATATTTTCCTGCCTGATAGTCACTGTATAGCATGTCCAGCCTTTTCAGGAGCTTTTCCTTGTATCGTTTATAGGTGGATATCTCTCCCAAAAGGTCATCTATCTTTGAAATAAAAGGCTGGATATCCTTTAACATGAGATTCATCCCCACCTCAGAGCCTCAGATGTATCACCGGATCTCTTCCCTGATCTTCTCTTCCAGCTTTTCGACCTCTTCCCTTATCTCAAGAGTCTGCTTCATCACCTGTTCTCTGGCATACTTCATCTTGAGCCTGAGGTTCTGAGCCTCTGCTTCTGACTCGGAGCCTTTTTCCCCAAGCTGATCGTGATACTCTGCAGCTGCCTCTATCCTGTCAAGTGACTGCCTTATGCTTTCTGATTTCATCATATCTTACCTTATCCCAAACCTCTTAAGGACCGAGGTAGGATCCTTATAATACTGGTTTATGATCGAATTGAACTGCTTGAAACCTGTGATCCCCTTGTCAGACATCTTTTTGAGTATCTCTGTCCTCCTGCGAAGCTCGGTATTGACATGTTCAGGTCTCATGCCTGTCCTTTTGGTTATCTTCTCCATGATCAAGCTGTTTGCGTTGAATACTATACTGTCTTTTGATGCGTCCCACTCAAAAACCATCCTTGCATCAACCTTGCCTATCTGCTGGGACACACTGACGATCTCCCTGCACTCTTTCATCCTCCTTATGTTCTTCTCCAGGGTCTTGATATGGGTCACAGAGACCACTATGTCAAGGGATTCGATCAAGGAGGCCGGAAGATTGATAGGCGGAGTCTCCAGTCTCCTGATTACTGTCTCCACGTTGGCAGCGTGGAAGGTGCTGAAGCTTGGATGGCCTGAAGCCATACCCTGAAACATCACATAGGCCTCTTTTCCTCTGGTCTCTCCCACTATGACATAGTCAGGATTCTGCCTGAAGGTTTCCCTCAGGAGGTCATAGAGGGTTATCTCCCCATAGCTCTTGCCGAGAAGGCCTGGGATGCCAAAGCCTGACCTGGTGACTGCAGGAAGCCAGTTGATATGCGTGAGGTTGAGTTCCCTGGTGTCTTCTATGCTGACTACCCTTGCTTCAGGCGGTATGAAAGTGGCGATACTGTTCAGGAAAGTGGTCTTTCCTGAGGCTGTTTCCCCGATGACAAGGATATTGAACTTGTTCTCTATGGCCAGCCAGAAATAGGCAAAAAGCTCGGGTGATCCTGTCTTGAAGCCTATCAGGTGGATAGGGGTCCAGGGCTCTTTTGTGAACTTCCTTATGGTGAATGTAGGGCCTCTTGTGGTCACGTCCTCTGTGAAAGTGGCATTTACCCTTGATCCGTCGGGGAGGGTGCCGTCAAGCAGGGGCTTTGCATAACTCACATACCTACCTGCTTTCTGGGCAAGCTTCTCCACGAAGTTGGATAGCTCAGAAGCTTCATTGTATATTATGTTTGTCCTGAGATTCTGGAACTTCCTGTGCACAATGTAAACCGGAAAGCCGACGCCGTTGCATTCTATATCCTCTATGTAATAATCCTGGAGCATGGCCTCTATCTCGTTGAAGCCCACGCTGTTCCTGTAGACATAATACATGAGCTTTTGATAGGTCTCTTTGCTGACCTTTGTGCCCAGTTCTATGAGGATAGACTGTACGTTCTTCTCAAGATACTCAAGTATGATGTTCATTTTTGCAGCCCTTACGAAACTAATGTTGATCATCTCCTCAAGTCCGAGCTGCACGAGCCTTAGGATCTCTTTCTCTGTATCGTCAAGGGAAGGCTCCTCTACAAGATAGACAACCTCCTTGTTCTTGGAGTCCCAGAATATATGAGCGAAAGCGAAGGGAGGAATCAGAGGGTATCTGATATTTATCTTTGTCTTGTCTTCTACCTCAGGCAGGGTGATTACCCTTGGCCTCAGGTCGATATAGAAAGAGGGCTTTTCCTTGTTCTCTGCAGGTTTTGCAGCGGCTTCCGGCACTCTGGCTGTGCCTATCTCACGAGGATACTCAGCCGGGCCTGAAGGCGCTCCGAAGGGCGAACTTGCTAAAGGCGCAGCTGACCTTGTCACCTTGTCTTTTGTCGGCTCAGGCTCTGCCTTTGTCCTGTCTATATCTTTCTTGCCTATAAGCGCCATCTTATCCTCTTTTTTGTTTTTTCTGCCTGCATTACTGCAGACCGGGCTATCCTGGATGTGTCATTATGCACTACATCATGCACTATCCTGTCAATGCTTTATATCAGTATGCTTGTCTGCTCTTTTTATATACTTTTCTTTTTTGCTGCAGATCCTGTTCCAGGCTGCTCGACCGCCTTCAGGGAGCGTCTGCTGCATGCTGGCTGGATGATGCCTATGGCCTGAAATTCCTGATATCCACCCTCAAAAAATCAGCCTGGCTCTCAAGTATGAGCTCAAGGTCATAACTGCAGGACGTGCTGTTGGGGTTCATATGCACCACCACCTCTGCATCACCGAGAAGGGAATTATTACCATGCGGCACAAGCTCTGTCCAGCCTGTGCCGGAAGTGCATGAGTTCCCTATCTCAAAACTGAAAGTGCCTGTAAGTGTAGTGCCTGTCTCCTTCAGCTTTATACCCCTGATCAGAGAGCTGAGGCTTATGCTTGTATGGTTTTCAGGGGAGCCGAACGATGAGATGTTCGCCTTTAGCCTGCTGTTCTCCAGAGTGTAAAAGCTGCCGTAGTCTGTTGTACGCACATCGACGTTGGACGCCACAATCACGTTTCCGAAACTGACATGCGTCCTAGGCTCAAGTATCTTTGACTTGGAGTCCATCTCCCATTTGAGCCGGTCATCCTCGATAATGAACTCTCCCTGCTGGATTTCTACAGGCACAGACCTCTGGCTACCAAGCCCTTCATCAGCTACATCTCTTACATGCTGGTCAAGCGTGATCATGCTGTCCTTTGTCTTCTCAAATACTGCCCTGTCCCTCATACCCTCAAGCAGGGGGATGCCTGCTTCAAGCACTATGACCATCACAACTGCCGCAATAAGCACGTAAAGGACCACTGATATCCATATCTGCGCCTTCCTCTGCATCCTCATCTTTCCAGGCTTCCTGCGGTTGCTGAACATATTTCCCATCTTTTGACCTTTCCTCTTATCCCCTCTGGACCATAAAACTTTCTGCAAACATGGAGCAGTAATACGGATATACTGTGATATTGCCGCCTGTTATCTCAAAATCCTCGAGCCTGACCCTGACCTCATTCCCCCTGATCGCAGTAACATTGACTGTCCTTGTGCTGTCCGAAGTCTCTACTGTTATCTGCCTGATATCATCTTCGCTCAGGAGCTTGTTCTTGAAAGTTAAGCTGAGATCTCCTTCAGCATATCTGACGTCCTTAACGTCAAAAAAAAAGCCCACGCATCTTACTGATTCAGGGGTCTGCGAGCCTGCGTAGCTTGTGGCTGACCTGTAGTACTGGACTATCTGCAACCCTATGTATGCTGACAGGAAAACAAACAGACTAAGCAAGAACAAAAAAAGAGTTATTTTTCTGGCTTGCATCTTGAGCCGTCTCAAGATGCTTCGCATCCAGTGCAGTTGACGATGTTCCTGAGCCCTTTCTCAAGCTTTCTCTGCGAGCACGGCACAACACTGCTCCCCTCCATTATCATAGGCACCATCTGGATCTGCTTTATCGTACCTACCTTGTCCAGGTCATATTTCAGCTTCTGTTTTATTACATCAGCGGCCCCCAAACTCTTGTTGAGTATGGAACTGTTAGATACGATCCCCGACTCCCCGATTATCACAAGCTGAAGGTCCTCTATGTCCTCACGCCCGATATTCTGCAGTGTAAACTCGATATACGCAGGATCGCTCAGGTTGCAGTAGCACAGCTGGGGAACGTCGTCGATCCTGATAACCTCCATGCTGACGTCAAAACTGCATTTGATATCTGTTTCTGACTGACCTTCGACATCATCAGCTGTCTGCTCTACGTATGCCCTTCCCCAGTTCATCACAACAGCTCCAAGAGCCACAGCAAAAGCGATCAGCAGGACAGTCGCGATCAGCGGTGATACACCTTTCTTGTCCATCATATTATACACCTCTTTTGAAATTGTCTTTTGTAACTTCGTTTCTTCAACATGATACCTTTTTTGTTATCTACCTGGCTGGTCATTCTTCTTCTCAAACTTATCCAGCATGGCTTTGATCTTCTTCTCCTCCCTGATCATGACAACAGTGTAGGGCACAGCTCCGAGCAGCAAGGCTGCAAATCCGAGTATGAGGAGTGCGTTGAGCACCAGTGTGCTGAGATAGTGGTTTACAAAGCCTATAACAGCCACAAAAAGGAAAGAGAAATACACGAACATCGCCTTGTTCAGCATTATTACCCCTTTTTCCCTGTTGAGCCTTGATCTCTCAATCTCGATCATTATCCTGTTGTCTTCACTCCCCTTTTTCATTTTAA
>WJKB01000055.1 GCA_014729345.1 Candidatus Woesearchaeota archaeon | reverse complement strand
GAATATATCTGTGCATCTCCCATGTGCCCGGCATTGAGGCCTGATACATTATACTCTTGATCCTCTGTGAGCTCGATCCTGAAAGGGTCTGAGATAGTGCTTTCCAGAAGGGTCGTATTGGTCTCTTCAAAAGCCCTGAAATATCTTCCATCAAACCTGCTCAGGTTGAAAAGCACAGTGGAGTTGCCGTAAAGCGAGATTATCCTCTTCTTGGTGGTGCAGTTGTGGAACTGGGTGTATGTTTCCCCGAAACAGCTGATTCCAGGCTGGTAGTTGCTTCTTGCGTTGAACGAGGTATTATAGAACGTGTTCCTGCTGCTGTCTCTCATGCTGATAAGTTCATCTATGCGGCAGTTATGGTATGTGTTGGTGCTGTTTCCATGGGCATAGGTAAATGCAAAATCCTGGAAAGTGGTGTTCCTGAACGTATTTACAGACATATCTCCCAGCTCAAACTCTAGCCTGAAGACAGCTGTTATGTTGGTGTCGATAAAGTCCATCATTGAATAGTCTGAGACTGAGAAATCCTTAACAGTCCCTGGTGAAGTGTATTTCCTTAGCTCGGACCTTGTGTAGTTGACAGAGGCATTGTCCTGGAGATCCATGTCCACGAGGTATACCTTGGAATCAAGGCTTTTGAATCTGCCCTGGCCTGTGATCTGCATGCTCTTCTGAGGCTGGTAGCCTGTCTTGTTGCCAAGGGTGAGGTTAGAATTGTTGATATAGAGGCTGGCATTTCCGTTGATCCCTATATCCCCATAGATGGTTATGTTGGGATAGCCTGTGCATACCACATAGTCATCATCTTCCAGGAGCCAGTCCCCGGTCCTGGGATACATGCACGCATGCTTCTGGAATGCGTAAAGAAGGTTGTTATTGCCTCCCAGGAATAATTTGTCTTTTATCATGGCAGGAGAGCTGGCAGACGGCCCTATGCTGTAGTTCCATATATGTGTACCGTCAGATGCGTTCAGTATGCGGAAATACCCGTCGCCGCTTGCAAGAAATATCTTTCCGTCAGCATATATGGGCGTGGATGTGATAACATTGCCGGTCTCATAGCTCCAGACATGGCTTCCGTCAGATGTCTTCACTGCAGTGATGTTGAAAGAACCGCCTCCGAAATATACCACTTCTGAGCCGATGATAGGATCATCCGCCAGGACAGGAGATGTCTTTATCTGTCCTGAGGCATTGTATGTCCATGTGACTGAGCCGTCATAGGCATCCAGCGAGTACAGGAGCCAGTTGTAGCCTCCTATATAGACCTGCCCTCCTGATACTGCAGGCGTCGAGCTTATATCAGTGCCTATGCTGAGGTTCCAGATCTTGGTGCCGTTGGTGGCGTTTACGCAGTAGGCGCTGTCTGTTATCACGTCTGAAAAATATATCCTTTGGTCTGCATAAGCTACCCCTGATCTGATATCTGCATTATCATAAGTATAGTTCCAGATAAGTCCTCCTGTCTTTGCATTAAGGGCATACATGCCGTCGCTGCCTATATAAACCACACCTCCGACCACTGCCGGTGAAGCTTCATCAACAGGGCCTCCTGTCCTGTATTGCCAGATAACTGTCCCATCAGAAGAGTTCAGCGCGTTGAAGTAATGATCATCTGCTCCAAAATACACAATCCCGTCTGAGATCGCAGGTGATGAGTCAATATCGTTTGTGGTGTTATATGTCCAGACAGGCTTTCCTGTTGTCGTGTTCAGGGCTGTGAGATTATTGCTCCTGCTTCCTACAAATACGATCCCTTCTGCAACAGCAGGAGATGACCATATGATGCCTGTGCTGTTCCATGACCAAGCAAGCTCCAGGCTGCCGTTGTCCCCAAATTCGCTTCCTATATATCTTCCTGTACTGTTGGGATATGCCTTGAACATCCGCCACTCATCCTCATCCCTGGTCTTGGATGATATGTTCGGCCTTGGGCCGAACCCGAAGACGATGCCCTTGGGGTCTGTGGGCTCTCCTGACCCGATGAATACCTTGCCGTCGACTATCTGGGGCGAGGACTGTACGCTGATACCTATCTGATGCTTCCAAAGCACATTTCCCTCAAAGTCAAAAGCTCTGATGTACCCGTCAGCACTTCCGATGAACCCTATCCTGTTCTGGGTGATCGCAGGGCTGCCCCTGATATTCCCACCTACAGAAAGGTTCCAAAGCACCGAGCCTGTGGTGGCGTTGAGTGTGTGCAGCTGGTTCTGCCAGCTTCCCACAAATATCCTGTCAAAAGCGTATGCTGGGGAAGAATGGATGCTGTAAGATGCATTAGTGGTCCAGTCAACGCTTCCGTCTGTGGCATTAAGCCTTGAGATGTTGCCGTCATTCGTGGATATATACAGCCATCCTCCTGCCAGAGATGGTGTAGCCCTGACCTGGTCCCCAAACATGTGCCACCATGCGACTGAGCCGTCTGCTGCACTGAATGCAGTGAGATTTCCGTCCCATGAACCTATGAATATCTTTCCATCCCAATAGGCCGGCGATGAGTCTATCTCTGATTTCATGTCATAGGTCCAGTAGGCTGGCTGAGAGATGTTGGAGGCATTGACTGCATAGACTGTGCCGTTGTATTCAGCAGTGTAAAGTGTGTTGTTGAAGACCAGCGGAGAGCTGGTCCCTTTTGAGCTCATGGAAAAGTTCCATACCTGAGCGCCTGTACTGGCATCGACCTGATGGGTGTGGTTGTCAAGGCCTGCTATATAGATGTTTCCGTCATAATACATCGGCGAACATACTCTGAAGTCATATAGTATTGTGTAGTTCCAGACCTGTCTGCCGTTCGTGATGTTGACTGCGAACAGTGAGCCGTTGCGGTCTGCAAAATAGCCCATCCCTCCCTGCAGTGCGATGGAGTTCCATACAGGCTCTTTTGTGGGGAATCTCCAAAGAACTCCGAAATTATCAAGGCTGACATTTCCAGGATAATACCCTGTCCTGTTGATGTTTCTCCTGAAATTCGGCCATTGTGATGTGGTGGTAGGGTCTGAGTCCTGTTGTCCTGCAGCGAGAGTCAGGACTATCAGTGATGATATCACCAGCATCAGCATTACTGCTGAGATCTTCCTGACCTCTTTTTGATCCATTGTTGCCTTTATCTTCTCTTCTTTTCGTCTTGTTCTATCTTGTCCTTCAGCGCCTCGTGCACAAACTCTATGAGAGTCTTGTTCTGCATAAGTGCGTTGATCTTTGCCTGCTTGTGCAGCTCTTCGTCCAGTTCTATGTTCACTCTTGTCATTTTTTTAGTTAGTTAGTTTACTTAGTTAATTTATTTTATT
>WJKB01000054.1 GCA_014729345.1 Candidatus Woesearchaeota archaeon | reverse complement strand
TTGTTGTTGGATCGATGAGTGTACTGGCTTAGCAGCAGCTCCAAGAAAAAACAGTATCTGCCGGGGTATATCCTTGGTTCGTGGATCATCCCATGATCATGCCTTTGATGAGTCCTTTAGCCAGTCCCTTTTTCCTGCTTCTTGGTTGTCCTGGCTGGATTTTGGTCGATTGTCAGGATGGCCTCACCCAGATGTCTCATAGCTTCTTTCATGCATCATGTTATTCAGCGTCAGTATACAAACCTTTCAATAATCAATAATTATACGGTGGTAAATATACTTTTGACAATTGTGTGCCAGCCTAAAATCCAAATATTTAAATAAAAAGCAGAATCTCAGACCTTCATGGCAAAACAACAGTCTGGCAACGATGATGACAAGGGAATAACCGTGAAGAAGGAGGATGACATGGCTGAGTGGTATGGCCAGGTCGTCACAAAGTCCGAGATAGCAGATTATTCTCCTGTGAGGGGATGCATGATAATCAGGCCCCTGGGCTATGCTGTATGGGAGAAGATACAGCAGGAGTTCAACAAGGTGCTCAAGAACAAGGGTGTAAAGAACGCTTATTTCCCTCTTTTCATACCAGAATCATTCTTCAGGAAAGAAGCAGAGCATGCTGAAGGGTTTGCTCCTGAGGTTGCCTGGATAGAGAACAAGGATGAGGGTGGAGAAAGGCTCGCTGTCAGGCCCACTTCTGAGACCATCATGTATGACAGCTACTCAAGATGGATAAGGAGCTGGAGAGACCTTCCTGTGCTGATAAACCAGTGGGCGAATGTCTGCAGATGGGAGACTAGCGACTGCAAGATATTCCTCAGGTCAAGGGAGTTCCTGTGGCAGGAAGGGCACAATGTCTTTGAGACAGAAGATGAGTGCGAAAAGGACGTATGGAACTGGATAAACGAGTACAAGAAGCTTGCAGAAAGCCTTCTTGCTGTCCCCATGATCGTGGGAAAGAAGACTGAAAAGGAAAAGTTTGCCGGAGCTGTCTATACCACCACAATCGAGGGCTTCATGCCTGACGGAAAGAGCCTCCAGTGCGGAACTTCCCACCATCTTGGCCAGGGATTCGCCAAGTCCTTCAGCATCAGCTTCCTGGGAAAAGACGAGAAGATGCACACTCCCTGGCAGGACAGCTGGGGTTTCTCCACAAGGCTTATAGGAGCCATGATAATGATGCACGGCGACAACAAGGGGCTTGTGCTCCCCCCAAAAGTTGCTCAGAACAGGATAGTTATCGTGCCCATACTTTTCAAGGATACCAAAAAGAAGGTGCTTGACGCATGCCATTCCCTCCTGAAAGAGCTGAAAGAGCATGATCCTGTACTCGATGATAGGGAGGAGTACAGCGCAGGGTGGAAGTTCAGCGAATGGGAGCTTAAAGGCGTCCCTCTCAGGATAGAGCTCGGCCCAAAAGACCTTGAAAAAAAGCAGGCTGTGCTTGTCAGGAGAGACACCGGCGACAAGATCGTCATAAAGCTTCCTGATGTCAGGAAGAGAGCTAAAGAGGTCCTGGACAGTATCCAGGAAGACCTTCTCCACAAGGCAAAGAGGTTCATGGATGAGAGCATCGTCAGGGTCACTGACTGGGATGCGTTCATGTCAGCTACAGGCCTTTCTGCAAAGAAGCTGGTCCTTGCCCCTTTCTGCGGAGAGGAGGAATGCGAGGACTGGATAAAGGACAAGACAAAGGGCGTCACCGCCAGGGCCATAAAGGATGACGAGAAGATGGACAAGGGCGCAAGATGCATCCACTGCGGCAAAGATGCAAGGTTCTGGGTGTATTTTGCCAGGGCCTACTGAGTTTCTGCCTGCATACTTCTTGCCTGGATTGTGCGCATGATCTGCCTGCCTGGCAGAATCTTGAATTCCAGCATGAAACCGGACAGCAGGATTTCAGCTGAACATCTAAGGAAAATTTTTTATAAGACACTTTTTTCCAGCATCCTGGACCAAACATGCCTCACTCAGAACCAATAGAACAGATGATGAAAGAAACAAGATTTGGAAAGTATCTCTCCGGTGCTGAGGGTATCGAGGGCATAGATGCTCTGGCCAAAAAGCTGGATCCTGCTGATTCGATGATCCTGTATGCCCAACTGGCAGGTTTTCTTACCTATGTCGCAGACAACGCTTACGATGCTGGAGTTAGTGCTGTGAACAGACTTCCTGATGGTCTTGATCAGGAACAGCTGTTCATGAAAGCTGTTGAATCATGTCTTGAGTATGAGAATAGCCTGCAGTCAAGCAATCTGGGTCATGTGCTTGAGAGGCATCTGCTTGCTGTAAGACATATCATCCCGCGGGATGAGATGAGGTCTTTTCTTTTGAAAGGCAGAGGCCTTTTCGGATCTGCACTGGTAGGTTCCTTCATGGAAGGTGTCTATGATGAGATTGACCTTGCAGAACACGCGGTCCCTGGATCATATCTTTCTGTTCAAGACATGTTCTCTTCCCTCAATCAGAGACGCCTGGAGTATCAGCAGCTTGCTTCAGAACATGATTGCAGTATCGGATAGGTGTGATGCTGTAGCCAAAGCAGAATTCTCAGCCCATCTATAAGTTTTTGAAAAGCATACTATGAGTATGTTGTTCCTTCTGTACTCATACATCCCCGTAAGCTCTTCAGGGGGCGGCACGTCGCAGCCTGTCATCTGCAATCTTTCCCCGTAAACAAGGATAAGCGCAGCGTCTGCTCCGTTCTTTATGGCCAGGTCCCTGTGGTCTATGCTTACCTTACCCTCTTTTCTGCTCTTCAGCAGGACTGCGCATCCCTGTTTGCCTGGAAACAGGTCAAGCCTGAGTTTCCTTGGCAGCTCGATAATCTCTCTTATGCGCGCCATATGTCCAGCGCCTTTTCCTGTGTAGATATGGCCGTGGGTCGAGGAGGTGATGAGATTTTTCTGCTTAAGCGTATTCAGTATGCTCTTGACAGTCCCTTCACCCAGTTCCAGCTCTTTGCTTATCTGCTGCCTGCTGTATCCTTTTTCAAGAACAAGGAAGCACCTCAATACATCGGTCTGGGTGTTGTTAGAGATATTACCTACCATCTTATAGTACACAAACTTTATATATTATTTATAGCTTTCGGTTGGATATTATGTCCAACAGCTATGCAGCAGAAGCAAAGGCATCACACCGCGACTCGTCAGGCAGTACAGGGCCGGGAGCAGGCATGCCTCATGTTGATTCCAGGAAGTACAGCCACGCAGGTCCAAGCTCTGCTGAGAAGGGGTCTGGATGCACAAGGCATCAGACTCTTGAGCTGAAAACTGAGAAAGAGTCTGCAAAGCTTCCCAAAAAGTCTGAAGACAAGGATCTTAAGGAGCTTGAGGAAGCTCTGGAGAATACCAGGGATGAAGAGGGCGAGGTCGAGGCAAGGATCCTTGACCATGGCGGCATTGTCATCGAGGAGGCAGAGCTTTCGGATGAAGAAGCTTTCTTCTACGGCCTTATATCAGATGGCTATGACAACGGATACTCATCGCTTTCAGCATACCAGGAAGGGATGAGCATCGTCCAGGGCTTTGTCACGTATACAGGAGAGGATCTCAAATGGTCTGACCAGGAGGATGAGACAGTGGCATCCCACACACACGATGTCGAGAAGGGGTTTGACTGCGATGTTATGGACCATCTCATGAAAGCCACGCGGATGAGCGAGATTACGGGCATAGAGACAGCCTGGATACACCCTGATGTGAGAGAAAGGCATGCCCTGCTGAAAGGCACGCTTGAATACCACAATATCCTGAGGCTCAAGTATGACCTTTTCTATACATGAGGATGCCCATCCATGGCAGGCCATATTGTTTTGTAACTCCTATTCGTCACTATTTCAGAGTTACAAATAATCCAAAAGGTTTATATATTAAATATTGTAAACTTACTGCATGGGGGTAAAAATCAGCGTATCTAATCTTAGCAGGCTGATAACATGCATAATGTTCATGCTATTTCTTGCTAGCTTTGCGTCTGCCTCAAATCTTGATATAGATGATGTAAAGGTATATGTTGACGGCAGGATAGACAACGGCGCAGACGAGGGAGGGGGTGTTTTTGAGGTCAAGCCTAACTCGCATGTGAAAGTGGTAGTAGAGGTCAAGAACACTTTCCCTGACGATGATGATGACATGAGGATAGAGGATGTAATACTATATTATACGCTGTATGACATCGATGACGGCGCAGATATAGAAGGGGAGACTGATGACAACGACATAGGCGCTGACAGGACAAAGACCTTTGAGTTTGAGCTAGACATACCTCTTGAGATGGATGACGGCAAATACGAGCTTCTTCTCGAGGTTGAGGGTGAGGATGAGGACAACAATGACCATGAGGACAGTCACAGCATAGATGCTGAGTGGGAGCAGGAGAACAACGAGCTAATAATATATGATGTTTCCCTTAACCCCAAGGTCGTGAAGTGCAGCAGGACATCTGAGATAATGGTGAAGCTGGCAAATATCGGCGAGAATGACGAGGATGTCTCTCTTGAGATAACCAATGGGTACCTCGGGCTTGACAAAGAG
Source organism: Candidatus Woesearchaeota archaeon (assembly GCA_014729345.1). GTDB lineage: Archaea > Nanobdellota > Nanobdellia > Woesearchaeales > WJKB01 > WJKB01. Next base: position 7,266 of record WJKB01000054.1, on the reverse strand, counting down.
GTAAACTTCACTCTTGAGGAGGATCTTTTTGACGAGGACAGCAAGGCTACGAAGTATGTGAAATTTGAGGTCCCTGAAGATGCTTCTCCTGACACATATTCTATCATAGCAAGAGCCTACTTTGATGACCGCGACAAGTCAGTGCAGCAGAGCATAGGCCTGGAAGTTGAGGAATGCACAGACAGCTCTTCAGACAGCAGCCAGGACACTGACAGCGATGCGGACAGTTCAGGCGACGCAGGAGACGGCTCTTCAGCAGGCAATGCCTCTGACAGCTCTGGATCAGGTTCTGACACTGACTCAGGCTCGTCTTCCGGCACCTCTTCAGGATCTGATGTAAAGGATGAGCCAGACGCTTCTGCCGGATCAGGCTCCTCAGGCAGTTCAGGAAGCAGGCCTGTCCCTTCACCCATGTATACCCCAAAGAAAGACTTCTGGGATGATGCAAAATGGGTCTTCATAATCCTGGGTGTCGACATGCTGCTCGTGCTTCTGATCGTCATGCTGATCCTTCTGGTCAAAAAGAGATGAATCTGCAAGAGAAGCGGATCATCACTCGAGCACCCTGTTTTTTTAGTCTGCTTGTCAGGTTTTTTCTGTTTTTCGTATCCTGCGAAGTCTTTACCATATGATTTATATATGAGTTCTTGTTCCTCATCTGTATGGAACCGGAAAAACGCAGCTTGAAGCCAAGATTTAACAGTGAGATCCATGATCTGAATCAGGATAAGCAGAATGAAGTGGTAGAAAATCTTCTCGCTTCCAGACAGATGCTTGACGATCTGATAAAGATGGATGCCAAAAAGAGGCTTAAAGTACTGTCTGCATTCTCCTTAAGGAACAATATCAGGGAGTAATTCTGATGGACCGTGTTATGATGAGGGAACATTCCCCTGAGAAAAGAATAAAAGACTTCAGAGAAGTAGCCCTGGGATTCAGCGAAAAGGAGGCGCTGGAAGAGGCAGGCCGCTGCCTTCTCTGCACTAAGCCAAGCTGCGTCAAGGGATGCCCTGCAAAAGTGGATATTCCTGGATTCATCAGGAAGCTCAGGGAAAAGCATTATGACAGGGCTTTGGATGAGATCAAGAAGACCAACACCCTTCCTGCTGTTTGCGGAAGGGTCTGCCCTGCTGAGTTCCAGTGCGAAAAATCATGCATACTTTCAAACAAAGGGGCTGCCATAGCTGTCCAGGCGCTGGAGAGGTTCGCTGCTGACAAAGGAAATACTGCCAGGTGCACAGGGCAGAAAGGCAAAGGCAGCAAGGTCGCTGTCATAGGCTCAGGACCTGCAGGGGTTACATGCGCAGCAGACCTTGCACTGAAAGGCTATGATGTCACAATATTTGAAGCGCTTCATGCCCCTGGAGGCGTGCTGATATACGGCATCCCTGAATTCAGGCTTCCGAACCAGGTCGTAAGAGAAGAGATCGAGATGGTCAGCAGGCTTGGCGTAAGCATCAGGCTCAACCAGATCGTGGGCCTGACAGTGGACATGAAAGACCTTCTTAAGGATCATGAGGCAGTGTTTGTGGGAGTGGGAGCAGGCCTGCCCAGGTTCCTTGGCATAGATGGTGAAAACCTTATCAACGTGATCACAGCTAACGAGTTTCTTACAAGGGTGAATCTCATGAAAGCCTACAGGTTCCCTGAATACGCCACCCCTGCCTACAAGGCAAAAAGGACTATCGTAGTCGGAGGGGGCAATGTGGCTATGGACGCTGCCAGGTGCGCCAGGAGGCTTGGCAGTGAGGTTGTTGTGGTGTACAGGAGAGGTGAAGAGGAGATGCCTGCCAGAGAGGTTGAGATAGAGCATGCGAAAGCAGAGGGTATCAGGTTCATGCTTCTTACAAACCCCACAAAGGTTTTGGGTGACAAGAAGGTTGAGAAGGTTGAGTTGCAGAGGATGAGGCTGGGAGAGCCGGACTCTTCAGGAAGAAGAAGGCCAGAGCCGATCCCTGGGAGCGAATTCTTGGAGGGATGCGACCAGTTCATCATCGCAATCGGCACAAGCCCAAATCCTGTCCTCCTGAAGAAGCTTGACGTTGAAAAGACCAACAAGGGGACCATAATTGTTGACGAGAAACAGCAGACATCAGATCCGAGGATCTTTGCAGGCGGAGACATATCCTCAGGAGAAGCTACTGTTATACAGGCAATAGGAGACGGCAAGAGGGCTGCTGAAGGTGTTGATGATTTTCTTGATTCGAAAAAGTAAAGGACTGAACAGAGCCAAAGGACCAAGGCTGTCAGCAAGGCCAGAAGAATATACTTTGAAACACTTGAGACAGAAGACGGTTTTTTCTGTGAGGTATCAGATGAGCTGTTGGAAGGCATCACTCTTGCAGATGAGGAACATTTCTGACGAGGTAAGCAGGCTGCGCTCTGTCTGATCATTAAAGAGATAAAGAGCACTCATTATTTCTTCAGATCAATCAGAAAAAAACCTAGAAATAAAAAAAAATTGAAAGGGAAGATCCCTTCTTACTCTTTTGAGGACTCGTCTTGGTCTCCTGAATCATCTGAATCTTCATCTTCTGAGGACTCGTCCTCATCGTTTGAATCTTCAGACTCTCCTCCTGAATCTTCCTCTTCAGATCCTTCATCGTCTGAAGTCTCTTCTTCAGGAGTTTCCTCTTCGGTTGTCTCTTCAGGAGTTTCCTCTTCCGTTGTTTCTTCTGAAGTCTCTTCTTCAGGAGCCTCTTCGGTTGTCTCTTCAGGAGTTTCCTCTTCGGTTGTTTCCTCTTTGTTATTTTCTTCTTCCATTTATATCCCTCCAATATGATTTTTTTTGTGTAGTCAACTGGGAATTATGATACTTTATAAATATTATGGTTTTTGGTACTAAATGTTTTTGCGTATCTCAGTAAAATATTTATAATCTGCCTTGGTCCTGGTGATATCATGCGGCAGATAACTGATTCCAGGTTGGAGAAATATTTCGATGTGACAGGCAGGGCCCTGAAAAAGGTAAAGATAGCCAGGGAGAAAAGGATCGACTGGAAAGCTTCTGCAGAGGACTTTCTTGACATGGCCACGAGATATTTTGAGGATGCAAAGCATTTCAGGGACAAGGGAGATATCGTCACTGCATTTGCAGCCCTTAATTATGCGCATGGCTGGCTGGATGCCGGCGCAAGATTAGGGCTGTTTGATGTTGATCATGATTCTGAGCTTTTCACCGTGGATTAGACTATACCCTGATGAATTTCAGCCTTTGATCATCGACCATCACTTCAAGCGAATTCTCTGCTCTCATAGGAGCTTGCCTGACACGACCTTCATACACAGGATATGTGAACTGAGCATCTATAAGATACTCCATAGGCTCCTCAAGTTCAAAAGACAGGCTCCTTGATTCAAACATCGGAAAATCCTCACTTTCCTCCAGCCTGCCTGACAAGGCCTTGAGTATCTTCCATGCAGAGATGCTTCTTGGCTCCGCCGCAACTGCGATGGCGTGGGAAAAAGAGCCTTCCCTGTAGCTGCTGTCTTGTTCTATGAGCCTGTGGAATACTGGAGCCTTGAGAAAACCCAGTCTGGGAAGGGTGCTTACGACTGTCATCAGGGGATCATGCACAATATGCTGGTATCCATCCTCATCTGTAACTTCCAGGGCGCCTTGGGTCCTCTGGTAGAGGTTGCCAGGGCATCTGCTGTTGAGCAGTTGTGCCGCCGAGTATCCTATCCCTATGGTGGTGAGCGCACTTCCTACGGCATTAAGCTGCCCTCTAAGCGACTTTCCCCTGAAATCGCCTTTCAGGATCCTGCTTTCATAGATCTTCATCAGCTTCACAACAGGGCCTGTGGCAATTATGAATCCGTACTGCTCCTGCGATCCGTGCTTTTCCTGCGATCCGTACTGCTCCTGCGCACCGCCTCTTTCTGTTCCTGCATCACTGCCCCCTTGATCAGCAGTAACTTTCAGCACCGGAAACTCCCTGATATCATATGATCCTTCTTTCAGTCCTTGAAGATACCGCTCCAGTATCCTGCCTGATTTTGTGCTGTAGCCGAATGCTATCATGCTCCCAAGGTTAGGATCAAGCAGGCTGAACATTCCCAGACTCGTGGCCAGGTCATTCATGGTCCCTGAAGGGCATACAAGCAGGGGCGGAATATCTTTTCTCTTTTTCCTGTACTCCTTGATAATCTGTGTCAGGGTGGTCTGCACGGTTCCGTCCCCTCCTACTATGATGATATGCTCTGGATCCATGCTGACTGCATTTCCTATATCCTGGTAGAAGTTTATGTCCAGTTCCAGCATGTCTTTGAAGCAAAGATTGTATCCTGCCTGCCTGCATCCTGTTCTTGCCTTTGCATATATAGCATCCCTCTCCTGCAGGCTCGCCTTGCCTGCCCTGAAATTGTAGAAAACTGATATTGTCGGCCGGTGTGACAATATGTTCATCTCTCAACCCTCGGATAGATCCCAGGCTGCATGAATACCTTGTGTATCTTTACTGCAACGCCTTTTTCCTTTTTGACCATGTCCTTTGATATCATCCTTGCGTCCCCAAAGCCTATAAGCTCGTCCTTGATTGTCATCACAGCCACAGGCTCCCCAACTTGTATGTCGCTTTCCACTGCATTTATGCCAGGCACTTTCAGGTCTGCCCCGTGGCTCATGCTGTCCACTGTGGTGTCCAGCACCCATACCTTTGGAAGATGCCCCACCCCAGCCTCTACCGGCTGTATGACCTTTCTTATGAACTTGTCATTGCCTTCATGTTTCCAGTACCAGAAAGCATCTGTCAGATCCTGAAGTGTCCACATGCTGTCGTCGCTGAAAGGGCCTGCTTTTGTCCTGACAAGCTCAGCCATGTGAGCTCCTGCCCCTGCCTTCTGCCCTATATCATGGATAAGCTTTCTTATGTATGTCCCTGCCTGGCATCCTATCCTCATGAGCACATCCTTGTCCCCGATCTCCATCATGTCAAGGTAGTACACCTTTCTGTACCTCCACTGCCTCTTCACAGAACTCTTGATCGGAGGCAGCTGCTTTATCTTGCCCACGAATCCTTTGCACACCTTCCTGATATCCTCCTCTTCAGCTTCTTTGTGAAGGTGCATTATTGCGATATACTCCTTCCCTGCGGGCAGCAGAGCCTGGACTATCCTTGTCCCTCTTCCAAGCGCTATAGGCAGCACCCCTGTGACTTTTGGGTCAAGCGTCCCTGAATGGCCTGATTTCTTTATCCCAAGTATCTTCTGCACATACGCGGATACCTGGTGAGAGGTGGGCCCTTTTGGCTTGTTGATATTGATGATCCCAAGTTCCAGCAGCTCCTCTACTGTCCTCTCTTCAGGCCTCTTGCCGAACCTGGAGCTGGTCTCAGCTTCTTTTCTAACAAGTTTCTCTCTCTTTATCCTTTCAAACGGAAGTCCTTCCATGGAATTCACATAATGGAGGGGTTTTTAAAAATGTTGCTGAAAAAATGCCTGTAAAACAGCTGCGTCAGCTTTCTCGTATCTTCAAAAAGCTTAAATATATTCAATGTCTTTGAACGTAATAAAGAGGAAAAAATGGCTTATGACCTTGTGCTTATACTGAACTTGGTGTTTTTCATATTTGGCGTCTTTATACTTGTCAAGAGCGTCGAAAAGCTTGTGAAAGGAGTCGCGGGCATAGCTATAATCTTCGGGGTCTCTGCGCTTGTACTGAGCATCCTTTTTGCAGGTATCGACCCTGAAAACACGGTAACAGGCGGTTTTGCCTCAGCAGGGGATCTCGGAGCGGTTGCTTTGGGAACAACAGTGGGAGCCACTATCTTCCTCTTGTGCGTCGCTCTTGGTATCGCTGCCCTGATATATCCTATGAAGGTCAAGACACCTCTTAACCTTATCTCGCTCATGCTTCTCTCACCCATCCCCATGGTGATATTCATGTACAATGGCGTGATCTCAAGGGTGGAAGGGGCTTTTCTCGCGCTTCTCTATATCCCCATACTCTGCTATATCTTTCAGGCTGCCAGACAGAATAGATTTATGGCTGGCTCAGGCCATGCCGCACAGGCAAAGAAAGAGATGGAGAGCAAGAGCAGGGCATATTTCGTGATTACAGGCATATTCGGACTTGTCGGCATCAGTCTTGGCGGATGGATGGTGGTGGAGGGTTCAAAAGGTATCATAAACTCTTTCGGAATATCCCAGACAGTGTTTGGCATGGTGTTTGTGGCTGCAGCTACAGCCCTGGAAGAGATATTTATCGAGACCATCCCTGCCCATAAGGGCCATCCTGAGATAAGCGTAGGGAACATCATAGGCACTGTTGTCTATTTCTTCACTGCCAATATCGGCATCATCGCGTTCATAAGGCCTGTGGAAGTGTATGTGCAGGTCATGCAGTTCCACGTACCTTTCATGATAGGCGTGCTTGTGCTGACCGCGGCGCTTATCGCCAGAAAAAGGATCGGAAGGATGGAAGGGATCTTGTTGATATGCATTTACCTGGGCTACTTGGCCCTTAACTGGTTCTTTGGCTGATCAGCCTGTTGACTTCCTCGCCGACATCATCTTTTGTCAGGTTTGCCTGTTCATCGACCAGCACTGTAATCTCCTTTGCGCATCCGTCCACTGACATCATACATACAGGCTGTCGGCTGTCTTTCCTGACAGCACCTTGAGGCTCCAGGCATACAGCGTAGATGCCGGGATATGGAAAACCATCGCCATCAATCCTTTGGAAATTGTAGTCTATCCTTGCAGCCCCAGTCTTTATGTCTTTGGACAGCTTTTCATAAAGTGCATCGAAGATGCTTTTTGTCATCCTATGCAGCGCTTCTTGCCCAGCCTCGTATCTTCTTGTGTATCTTATGATTCTAATCACCCAGATCCTTCAGAAAAATCAGGAAATGTGTCCCTTCACTCTTTCTTTGTCTTCTCAGTATCAGTATTCTTGGTCTGCTTGTCCAGCCTGTTGAGCTCTTCTTTTATCTTTTGTTCGCCTTCCTTGATATCCTCATCAAGATCCTTCTTGTTTTCCTGTCCTTCCTTTTCGTTTTTCCCAGGCAGCCTTTTCTTTGTCTCTTCAGCCTTTTCTCCAGCCTTTTTATCTTGCTGTTTCTTCTTCTCTTTCTGGCTCTTTTCTGTATCCTCTTTTGTCATCTCTTCGTACTTGTTTCCGTAAAGCTCAGCCCTGACAGTTCCCTTGTCATCTCTGGCTGCTGTAACCTTGACATGGTGGGGAGGGTTCTTTATGCCGTGCTTCCACAGCTCTTTGTTGAGATGCTTCCCTATCTTGACTTCAGTGCCTTTCATGTGCTTCAG
>WJKB01000005.1 GCA_014729345.1 Candidatus Woesearchaeota archaeon | reverse complement strand
GGACAACGCCCACCAGACAGACAATGGAAGATGGGGCAAGGCCTTCAGCTTTGACGGAATCAATGACTACATAGACATTGCAGCTGATGCAAGCCTGAACTACGGCACCAACGACATCACTGTGAGCTTATGGTACAGGCCTTCAAGAGAAGGACTGTCTACAGCTTTTGAGGGCATTTTCTCGCAAAAGGGAGTTGATGACGAGCTGGTAGACATACTGGTATATTGTGATGGCAGAGGAAGGTTCCAAATAAAAGATGAGCTTGGAAACCAGGTCCAATCCTCTTCTGATGCAGGGGATGCTGAGCATAATACAAGCACGCTGAGATGGCACCATATGGTCATGGTGGTGGACAGGCAGAACGATACAGGCAGGCTCTACCTTAACAAGGCGCCCTTAAGCTTCGGAGGGACTACTGATATTGACATAAGCTCTGTAACCGGCATCATAGACACAGACAACTTCAACAGGATAGGAAGGATATCTGGAGCTTTTTTCAACGGATCTGTAGATGACGTGCAGATCCACAGGAGGGCGTTTTCATGGGAAGAGATCAACGCCACCTACAATGCAGATATCCACCAGTACAGCAACAGGCTTTCTGCAGGGGAGAGGTATAACTATACCTACACAGCCTATGCCCAGGACCAGGCAGGCAACCTGAACGAGACAGAGACCAGGCAGATACAGGGGAACAGCATTCCCAGGGGAGAGATCATCAACCTGACACCCAACTATGCGCGAACATATGATTACCTGGACTGCAGGTTCAACTCTACAGATGACGACGGGGATGTTATGCAGGTCAACATCACCTGGTGGAAAAACAGTGTCGGGTACACCTCAGATGATGAGAACTTCACTGCAGAAGATGGTGTAGTCATGAACACCACATCCCTTGGAGATATCGAGCCCTCTGATACCTCAAAAGGAGATAACTGGACATGCTCGATCAACCTTCATGACGGTCATGAATGGAGCGGATGGATCAACAGCTCTCCAAGATACATCAATGACACCCTCCCAAGCTTTTTCATCTACTCATACGATGGGAACACCCTCCTGCTTGACCACTGTGAGAACGCCCAGAGCACAGAGAATCTAGGCGGTAAGCTTTCAGGGACGCTGTTTGAGGAATCTATCGCAGGCAACGGGTTGAAGATAGACGGGGCAGACATCTGGACATTCGGTTCAGACAATAACATCAACATCACCCAGGGAAGCTTTGAGGCGTGGGTCTATGTGAATGAAAGCATACTTGACACAGGCGAGAACAGATACGTCCTGAGGGTTGCTGAAAATGAGGCTCATCCGTACAACAACACGCTTGCACTAAGGCACGGTCTGAACAGCAACTGGGAACTGGTGACTGTCAACCAGAGCGGAAACAGTACGATAATCAGCTATCATGACACGATAACGCCTGAAGGATGGCATCATCTCGGCATAACATGGGACAGTGTCTCAAGCAACCTCAGCCTATTCATAGACGGGGCATTGGTCAACAGCACTGCTTCTGCAAGGATGCCTGGAGAGGCCGGCTCTCTCATACGGCTGGGCCACTTCTCCAACAGCCTTGGCCAGATAGATACTGTCATGGATGAAATCCTTATCAAGGATGTCGTGAAGGATCCCGGAGATTTCAGGGCAAAAGGCCTGGTCAGACCTTCGGACAACAACAACTCCCTGTTCAACAGGACCCCTGTGTTCCAGTGGAACAGTGCAAACGATCCTGACGGCGATTCTCTGACATATAAGATAAAGATCACTCCTGTATCTCTAATAGATTGCCCTGTGTTTGTGGAGCAGACAGGCATCAGCAGCCTGAACTACACGCCCCAGAATGAGCTTTGCGTGGATATGGTATATATCTGGAACGTCACTCCCATGGGAAGCGAGGGCTATCCCAGCGAGGACAACAATTTCACCATACCATCCACAATCATCCTTAACCTGGTCTCGAATGAGACAGACTTCGGAGAGGTCCTCAACAAGTACTCATACAACACGACAGAGGATGATCCTTCGCCTTTCAGGGTCGAGAACACGGGCAATGTGATGACAGATGTCAGGATAAGGGCTCTTGATCCGCTGTGGGATGAGGAAGGCCTTGGAACAGAATATTTCCGGTTCATGGCAGGCAACAGCTCTGAAACAGGCTCGTTCAACTGGACAGGAAGCCAGACCACCTGGGCCAATGTCAGCTCGTCGTCGCTTGATGTCATAGACCACCTCAACTACAGCTCAGCAGTAAATCTTGCTGAGGTGGAGATCGGAATCAAGGTGCCTGCTTATGAGGTTTCCGGAAGCAAGGATTCAGTGATCGTGCTGAGCGGGGTGGCATCATGAGAAGCAAGCACGCATGCTTGATATGCTGCATCATACTTGCGGCTCTGCTCTGCTCTTCAGGAGTTCTAGGGCTGGGCATCACCCCTGCAAAGGAAAGGATGGACTTCAGTGAGGGATACAGCCAGCACTCACTGCGGATCATCAACAACGAGAACAGGGACCTCAAGCTGAGGATCAGGGCCCAGGGAGAGCTTGCTGAATACGCTGAGCCTGACGACGAGTTGATCGTGCTCTATATCGGAGAGAAGGAAAAGGCCCTCAAGTACAGCCTTGACCTTCCTGCGGATCTCAAGCCCGGGACGAGGACCTTAGAGATAGCTGTGGAAGAGATCGTGGAAAGCGGAGAAGGCGAAACATCCATCAAGGTGGCCACTGAAGTGATACACACCCTCAATGTAGTTGTGCCTTACCCTGGCAAGTACGCAGAGGCAAAGATGTACATCTCAGAAGCGAACCTGAGCGAACTTGTCAAGTTTACAGTGCCTGTGCTGAACCTGGGAAGGCAAGATATCCAGGAAGCATCTGTGGGGATAAGGATCTACGAGGGTGATGTCCTGGTAGGAAAGACTCTTTCAGGAACCTCTGGGATAGAGAGCCAGAAAGAGGGAAAGTTCATGGTGGAATGGCTGGCGGACGTGGAGCACGCAGGCATCTACAGGGCTGTGGCTACAATCAGATATGATAACAAGGAGACTGTGCTTGAGCAGGAATTTTATATCGGTGATGTAGCTGTAGAGATACTTGAGATAGATGTTGAGAACTTCAATCTCGGGAGAGTGGCAAGGTTTGATATTCTCCTGAACAGCAGATGGAACGACGACCTGCAAGGAGTTTTCGGAGAGATGATCATAAAGGACAAGGAAGGAGAAGAACTGACAAGATACAGGACAGGCCAGGTAGACATAGCTGCCCTGAGCAATGCGACTATAGAGTCTTTCTGGAACACGGAAGATATTGGGATAGGTGTATATGATGTTCACCTGCTGCTGCATTATGCTGGAAAAATTACAGAGGAGGTTTTTGAGGTAAACGTGTTCATGGACTCTATAATAACACCGTATACCCCAACTGCCAGGCTTATATCTATGAATGCAGCCTCTGAAACAAGTCCATTGCTGCTGTTGCTGATAATTTTCCTGTTCCTGATGAACATAGTACTTGTTCTATATTATAGGAAAGTGAAGAGTATGTAAGATCTGGATGATGCCCAAGATTACCTTAGAACTGGCAGAGTCAATATATTTTCTGTCCTGAATCTCGGCTCATTATCACAAAAGCTACCTTCTTAGATCCCAAAAATTGCCCTAGTTCTTGAGGACGCAGTACACAATGCCTTACAGGCTTTAGCTGTGCTACAGCTGAAATTTCGAAAACCGCAATTAGGTTACTAAAATTACTAAAACGGTTTTTCAGGATGATCCAGAAATCGCTATCAGATAGCACTGATGTGATTTTTATCAGTCTGCTGAATAGAATGGAGCATTCGTTTGCCACATCAGCAGATTTGGAAGAAAGTTGCCAATACCGAAACATTTATATACTCTTTATTAACTGTGAACTAATACCCTTATCTATCGATTGAAAAATTCATAATATGATGGGTAGTGGTAATATAGATGACAGAAAAAAAAGAGGAGGTAAGAAAATGGCACACAGGGATTTATCAAAGAGAACTGTAGCTGTCCTCCTAATTCTTGCGATTGCCCTTTCAGTAGTGGGTACATATCTGGCGACCAAACATGTAGTGGTCGAAAGGTCTGTAAGTGAAGGGGTAGTCATTGCTGAGGTGGTTCCAAGGGAAAGCACACACAGCGTGGCAAGCGCTGAAATAACTGCCAATGTGGTAGCAAAACGATAATAGTCAACAAATGGAGGTGTTGATACAAAATGGCTGAAGACATTTCAAACAAAACCCTGGCGATCCTCGCCGGTATAGCGATAGTTGTCTCTGTGGTAGGGCTTTTTATCAGGGGAGCACCTGTTGCGATCACCGGAATGGCGCCTAACACAAACGAGACAGGCACTGTGCTTGGGACAGTAACTTCAAATGTGCAGGTGAATCTTACAGACAATACCATAAACTTTGGAAATATCCAGAACGAGGAGGTATGGAACTCTTCAACACTGTCAGACACAACATCAGATTATCTGACAGCAAAGAACATCGGGACATCCTCTATCGAGGTTGATTTCTGGTCACATTATGCGCTGTTCTACGACTTACTTAACGACACTTCAAAACACTGCAACAGCCTTAATGACACTACCTCGAGCTGCAGGGATCTCTCAAACAGGTCTGAATCAGATGATTCATATCAGTTCCAGGTGCAGGATATTAGCACAAGTGGTGATGGCTGCCTGATGGATACCTATGAGTCATACAACAATGTTGTTGTTGACCTCGACTCAGGTGCAAGTGCTCCACAGGTTGCAGACAGCATGGCAAGCGGAGACCGTTTCAACATCAGCATCAGGATCGATGTCCCAAAGTATGAGGAGTCTGGTCCGGTCAATACTTCTGTGTACGTATCTGCACTAGAGGACATTGACGGTAAAGATGCAAGCTGCTAAGGCAGCTCATCTTCTTTTTTTTTATTATCATCAACAATAGGGTGATTATTTGAACAACCGTCTATGGATTTTCTGCATACTGCTGCTGGTACCCTTATTTGCTGTTCCTGCGTATTCTGCATCACTGTCCATAAGCCCTGGTCATACAACCCTGTTCTTTGATCCAGGAGAAAAATATACTGTAACTTTCAATGCAGAGAACACAGACCACAAGGAGAAATACATCAGGATAATACCTGTGAGCAAGTCAGGGATAGAGGATATCATACTGCTTCAAAGCGAGAACTATTATTTTCCTGCAGGAAGCAGGCAGAAGATAACTTTTATGGTAAAGATGCCAGCTAGTCTTCCGCCTGGAGACCATGACATCAAGCTGAGGCTCATGCCAACAAAAGTCTCAGGAGAGACAGGTCATCTTTCTGCCATAGAGCTGGTAAACTACCTGGTCAAGGTATATGTCCCTTATCCTGGGAAATATCTGATTGCTGTGCTGAGATCCCCCCTATACAACAATTTGGGGGAGGTCATCCCTTTTGAGATACTTGCCACGAACTTGGGAACCCAAACTATAGACACCATAAACGCTTCTATCGATATAATGCTGGATGATGAGCTTGTGGACACCATCCACACAGAGACAACCTCGATCGAATCAAAGGATGAAAAGTACCTGCCAGCATACCTGGATACAAAAGAGATGCTCATAGGAAAATATACTGCAGTGGCCAGGATAATGTGGGATGGAAACATCACAAAAAAGAACAGGACGTTCTATATAGGGGACCTTAAGATGGAGATCATCAACATCTCCAGAAGAAGCTTTGAGACAGATAAGATTAACAAACTCACGATTGAGGTCGAGAACAAATGGTCAGAAAAGATACCGAACGTATACGCCTCTGTCAAGCTGATGAAAGACGGAGAACAGGTGCTCCCTTCCTTCAATACGCAGTCAGTACCTGTGGACAGGTGGGCCACATCCTACATCCCTGCCTATCTGGATACGCAGGGCATGGAAGCAGGGGACTATGATATGGACATCACCCTGCACTACTCTGACAAGACTGTCCAAAAAACATTCGGCGTAAGCATCTTCAAGAGCAAGCCCAAGATAATCCCTTTCACTGAAGGGCCTTCAGGATTTGACTGGGAAAGCATAAGCATGATACATGTCTCCATAGCAGTGCTTGCCCTGGTGGTACTGGTAAATGTCCTGTGGTTTGTCTTGAAGAAAAAAAAGAAAGATGAAAAGGGGGATGAGGCATGAGAAAAGGGACAGCTATCGTGCTTTTGCTGGTACTGTTGTCTTGCATCTTTCTTGGCGCCAGGATCTATATGTGGTATACTTCTCCTTTCAAGGTCCAGGAGATAAGCACAGACGTGATCGTCCAGAAAGGAAAAGAGATTGGGCTCAATGTTGACAAGGATGCCCTGCATTTCGGAATGTACGGTCCAAGGTCAGGAAGCACTAGAGGCATAAACATAACAAACACAATGGACAGGCCTGTTCTAGTGAAGATCTCCAAAGATAAGAGCGAGATTTCAGGATGGATCTCATCAACCCACTCAGAATTTGTTTTGGAAAGCGGAGCTGAGGAATACGTGAAATTCACATGCACAATACCTGCAGGAACTGAGGAAGGCACCTATAACGGGTCAGTGTATGTGGAGTATTACAGGACACGCTGAGATATGCAATCATTTATAAATACATGGTGCATATATATCAATAATATATATCAATAATAGTGCCATCGTAATATGAGAAAGGCGAAAAAGAGGAAAACAGCTGACATCCGCATGTAATACAAATGAAGATATCAAAAAAGATACTGGCGGTCTTGTATATTTGCCTGATAACACTCTCATCCTACAGCCTATACAAGGACATACAGGACAGGCACCAGCCTGTGCACAGGCCCCTGACAGGGTTCGCTCCTGGAGCTAATCAGACAGGGATCGTAAAGGCTGAAGTAGTGACCTTTGTCTCCCTAAACCTGACAGATTCATTAGTCCAGCTGGGAAACCTTACAAATGAGTACATACTCAACACCTCTTATGAGGGTCTTGGTGAGGTCAATGATGTTGTTGTTGTCAAGAATGTCGGTTCTTCTGCTGTTGAGGTTGATTTTTGGTCTCATTACTCTCTTTTTTATGATCTTCTTAATGATTCTGGCAAGTCTTG
>WJKB01000053.1 GCA_014729345.1 Candidatus Woesearchaeota archaeon | reverse complement strand
GAATACAATATTTTCACAGCATCCCAGAGCCTTAAGGGGACCATCGGCTACTGTCTGGTGAGGAGGAGCGGATTTTCAGGAAAAGAGCTTCTGCTGGACCCATTTGCAAAGACAGGGATAATACCCATAGAGGCAGCCCTTTTTGCAACAGGCTTTCCTGTGAACTATTTCCAGAAGCAAGAGCTGTCTTTTTCCGGTCTTTTCAGCATAGATTTTGACGCGGTCGACAGTAAGATAAGCAAAGGAAAATTCAGGATATACTGTATGGACAAGGATTTTCCCATGGTGTCGCATTCAAAAAAGAACGCCAAGATTGCGGGTGTCGAAAAGTTCCTGCAGTTCAGCAGGCTTGATGTTGAATGGCTGGATACCAAGTTCAGGGAAAAAGAGGTGGACATCATATGCTCATACCCTCCTCAGCCATCAAGGCGGATCAGTGATTCTGATCTCATGAAGATATACAACGAGCTTTTTTACCAGGCCAAGTTTGTACTTGATAAGAAAGGCACTATCTGTCTTATCGCAAAAGAGAAGGGAAAACTTGAAAAAGCTGCTCAGAAGCATGGTTTCAGGTTGGATGATGAGGAGGTCTGGATGCAAGGCAAGCAGCCCATGAAAGTGCTTATTTTCAAGGTATAACTTAAAGAAACATTTATAAAGAATCGCATCATCTTGAATCAACAGAGGTGTAAACATGCCTAATATCAGGAATCCTAATGTATTTGAGAAAATCCTTCTTGTCATAGGGATCCTCATAGTGATTGTCGGCTATGGGCTTGTCCATAAGCTGGCTATGGCACAGGGCATACTTACTTGGGACCTCGTGAATGCCGCTTTCCTGTGGCTTATAATCATCGCACTAGTCATTCTCGTGGCTGTAAATGAGAATATCAAGGAGGAGCTCAGGGAGATCATACTCATACAGCTTGATGAGATAAGGCTTCTCAGAAAAGACTTTCAGAATAAGAAAAGATAGTCCTGAAGGCTATATCAGACACTTGTGGCACAGTTCCATGCTGTTTTTCCCGCTAAAACCACAAGCTTTATAAACCACTGCGCCGTATTTCTGGACCAGTAGGGTGCGTACCTTAGTGTCGGTTACGTTGTAGCTGAGGAAAGTCCGCCCACACCTCTTTTGAGGAAGCAGGCACTCGTGGGAACGAGACACAGAAATGTGTGGCAACGTCCAAGAAACGGTACAGCCTTGTTGCGCAATGATGCTATAAAACTCATGGCGACATGAGAAAGAAAATGCTGAGTATGTGACAAGGATATGGTGAAACGGTCAGCCCTGCCTTGTGCAAGTCAAATGGTGGAATGATTCGCCAAGACGCTTAGTTAAATGCTAAGGCAGACTATCGCAGCAGATGCTGCACAAAGGGTCTGAACAGAAGGCGGCTTATTCGCGCCCTACTGACCTAATCATACTTAAAGGTGGAACAATGGCAAATAAGATATCAATGCCTTCAAGCGGCGCTGGCATAACAAGATATTTTGACAGCTACAAGAGCAAGATAACCTTCAAGCCAGGCCATATACTTGTACTATGCGTTGTAGTGATAATCATCATGATACTGCTGCATATGTTTGGAGCAGCTATACTGGGCGTCTGATGCCAATTATATGACAATCACATAGAACGATCCAAAGACTTTACATAAGATGATTCCTGGAATGAACGCAAGACAGATGCAAAGGGCCATGAAGCAGATGGGCATCCAACAGGTAGAGGTAGATGCCACTGAGGTCATCATCAAAGGCTCTGAAAAGGACATTATCATAACTGACCCTCAGGTATCAAAGGTAAACATGATGGGCCAGGAGACCTATCAGGTGGTGGGAGAAGCCCATGAACGCGAAAAAGAGCCAGAAAAGCCAGAGATATCTGATGATGATGTAAAGACAGTCGTTGAGCAGGCTGGATGCTCTGAAGAGCAGGCCAGGAAATCCATCGAAGAGAGCGGCGGTGACCTTGCAGAGGCTATCATTAACCTTAAGCAGGGATAGCCCTGATATTCTTTCTGAAAAACAATAAATTATTTAAATTCATCACCACTAATATATCATATGGAGAAATTCCAGGAATTTCGTGAGGGGGCAAGAAAGAAGATAAAGGTTGCTGACCACATCCTTACACAGACATACCCTCTTGTCAAGGATCCTAAGCTCCTCATTGCAGTGATCGAGAATATCTTTCTTGGGATGTCCTATGCCATGAGTTCGGTCCTTTATCATGAGAGGCTTTTCAAGAAGATACCTCCTTTCAACGACAATTTCAGCTCAAAACTGTCTGTCTTCAAGCAGAAGTGCGTTGAAAGATACGGCATAGAGTCCAGATACTTGTTTCTTTTGAGGGACCTGAAGAACATTATAGTCGAACATCGCAAGAGTCCTATGGAATTTGTGAGAAATGACAAGTTTGTGATCTGCTCAGACAGCTATAACCTGAGGACCATAAACATAAACGACCTGAGATCATATGTATCGGATGCAAAGGTATTTATAGAAGAGATGGGTAACATAACCAGGGCAGATGAGGATATTTTTGTCTGAAGAAAATGCAGGAATCTATAGATAATGTCAAGGAAGAGCTCAAGAGAGCTGATCACCTTATTTATGTAAGTCTCAAGTATACCCGGACTGTCGATATCATAAGAAGCATAATCGACAGGCTTATGAACGCTTTTGATCATGGTATCGAGGCTCTCCTCAGGTATGCGGTAGAGAAAGGCATTACTGACGAGATTCCCAGTGCTCCTGGAAAGAGGATAAATCAGGTGAAAGAGCTTTTCCAGGACGTTGAAGGTATCGAGGAGTTCATGGATTTCTACGCACTTCTAAGAAGGATTTCCCGCGCAGATTTTACCAGGGCAAGGGAATTCAGGAGGCATGTCACCATGACAGTTGAGTTGGAAGGAGAAAAGATGGATATCAACATCGACCTTATGCATGAGTATTATGAAAAGACCAAGGCCTTCCTGAATCTAGTGGAGAATATGGTAGGGGAAAAAAAGAATGACTAGTTTCATTACCATCGCCAGCTGCAAGGGCGGCGTCGGTAAGACTACTGTCGCCATCAATCTTGCGAATGCCCTGGCCGATTTTGGAAGGGATGTGATCCTTGTGGACGCCAGTCTGAAGACTGCAGATATCGGCCTTTACCTTGGAGCTCCTCTGGTGGAAAAGACCCTTCATGATGTGCTCAACAAGGAGGCAGATATAAGGGATGCGGTCTATTCCCATCCTTCTGGAATAAAAGTGATCCCTGGGGCGATTTCCATGGACAAGGTTGAAAGCACCTGTTCTGACAGTCTTGAGGACGTTTTCCTTGGGATTGCTGGATACAGCGAGGCTGTCATCATCGACTGTCCTGCAGGTTTTGGCGAAGAGACCAAGGCTGCTCTCAGGATAGCTGATGAGGTCATAGTGGTCACCCAGCCTGACCTACCTTCTGCAACTGACGCTTTGAAGACTATCAGGCTGGCCGCAAAGATGGGTTCAGAGGTTGTAGGTGTCATAATCAACAGGTACGGGGAAGATCCGGAGCTCCTCCCTGCCAACATATCCAGGCTGCTGGACCAGAAGATACTTGGGGTGATTCCTGAGGATCCTGAGATACTGAACTCGGTTAAGCTCAAGCATCCTGTGGTATATTCGAGTCCTGAGGCCGCCTCTACAGCAGAGTTTAAGAGACTGGCAGGTATCATGATAGGAGAACCTTATCTGGACAATCTTCCGAAGAAAGAATCCAGGAATATCATCACGTTCCTCAAGAGCAAGCTTAAAAATGGCTGAATCGATCGAGCAGAAGCTCAGGAAGAAAGGCTGGTCTGAGAAAGATATTCAAGAAGCCCTCAGGATAATCAAGGCTGGACAGAAAAAGAAGAGACCTGGTGTTAAGCTGGTCGACAAGATAGTGTACTGGGCTGCCTTGTTTGTGGCGATCATAGGCAACATGGTCATATCGCTCACTCTTGTGCCCTTCCTTATCGCTCTCGAGGGATATTCGCTTTATTCTATCATCGCAGTGCTGGGACTTTCATTCGGTTTTTTCTTTGACCTGTTAATCAGGGATATTGAGAAGCTCCAGACAAAGCATTACATCATCGCTGGGTTATTCATACCAGGGATTGCTGTTGTCAATGTGCTGTACATGACTTTGGTGGCTAATCAGTGGATAAACCTCTTGGGCATCAAAACCAGTCTTCATAATCCTGTGCTCATAATTATCCTCTATGTTGTGGCTTTTATGCTTCCTTATTTTATCAACAAGGTTGTCAGGAAGATATAAAGGACATAGCCTCTCATGCTTTGCTTCAGCCCCACTGTTCTTTTTTTTTGTTTTTCAGAAAAGCTTTTATAGCTTTGCTTTATTCTTGAGATTAACTTACTATGGCGACGATGGTGTAGCCTGGCTAGCACATGAGACTGTGGCAGATATAGTCTGCAGATATCTCATAGCCCGGGTTCAAAGGAGCATCCTCCGCGATGGGTATGCGGGTGTACTCTGAAATTCCCGGTCGTCGCCCTCTAATTCAAAAATCACAGTTTATTCCAGGTTCTATATCTTCTTCCACATGTCTATCCTGTAATCCCTGAAACCTTTCTTTTTCCAGAACTCGTGTGCAGGGTTTTCCATATGTGTCGATAGTTTCAGGTACCTTATGCCCTCGTCCCTGAAGATATTTACTGCCTTATCAAGCAGTCTTGTGGCGATACCCTTTTTTCTTGCCTTTTTTTCTACCACAAGCAGGTCTATGTATCCTATCCTTTGGATCCTGTACCATCCTTGTCTTTTCTCTATGTTGAAAAGGACAAATCCAAGGATCTTTCCATCCTCATCCGCCACATAGCACCACTTTTTTCTTCCATGGATAAATCTTTCGTAGTAGCTCCTTGCTCCTTTTTTTGGCTTGTAGTTCAGATATATCTTATCCAATCCTCTGAAGCTGTTGAGCTGCTTGCCAAAAGTATCTATCTTTTTTATCTGTCTGTTGTCATGTTTTCCTGCTTTTCTTATTGTAAAGGTCATTATATCTCAAAAAATCGATATATTTATAAATGAATCGTCTATTTCCAATGATACTAGCCCGAGTTCACGCGCTTTTAGGGTTGAAACAGATACCTATCTGGTTTGATTCTACGCGCTTTATGAGGATTTAAGATGCAAGAAAAGCAAGAACAATCTGAAAAGAAGCCTGCATCAGGTCCAGAGCCCCAGGAGAACCAAGACTTCAGGCACCTGGTCAGGATAATGAACACAGACCTGAAAGGCGAGAAACAGATAGGCACAGCCCTGAGAGGCATCAAGGGCATCAACTTCATGTTCGCAAACATGCTCTGCGCTTTAGCAGCTGTCGACAAGACCAAAAAAGCCGGCAATCTTTCTGAAGAAGAGGTCAAGAAGATCGAAAAGGTGATGGAAGACACTTCAGGCTCAAGGATCCCTGTCTGGATGCTAAACAGGAGAAAGGATTATGAGAGCGGCAAAGACAAGCATATTCTAACCGGAGATCTCGATTTTACCCAGGATAATGATATCAAGAGGATGAAGATGATCAAATGTTACAAGGGCATGAGGCATGCCCGGGGCCTTACAGTGAGGGGCCAGAAGACCAAGGCCAATTTCAGGAGAAACAAGGGGAAAGTGGCTGGAGTCAAGAGAAAAAGCGGCAAATCAGGAAGAATCTGAGTGATACAATATGGGAGACCCTAACAAGCAGAGAAGAAAGTATTCAAGGCCAGAACATCCTTGGAAAAAGGATAGGATCAAGGAAGAGAGAGCTCTGGTCAAGGATTATGGCCTAAAGAACATGGAAGAGATATGGAAGATGAGGTCATTCCTTTCCAATGCTTCACAGCAGGTCAAGAAGCTTACCACAATGTCTGGAAAACAGGCTGAAAAACAGAAACAGCAGCTCATGATCAAACTTAAGAGGTACGGACTTATCAACCAGACATCCCACCTGACCGAAGTGCTTAGCCTTTCTGTCAATGATGTGATGGAAAGGAGACTGCAGACGCTTGTCCATAGGAATGGTCTTGCAAAAAGCATGAAACAGGCAAGGCAGTTCATCACCCATGAGCATATTTTTGTAGAGGGCAAAAAAATCACTATACCTTCTTATCTTGTATCAGTTGATGAGGAGAAAAGTATAGCATTTTCAGACCATTCTCCTCTTTCAGACGATGATCATCCTGAAAGGACAATCCAGGATACAGGGAAGAAGCCTGCAAAGAAAAAGCCTGAGCCAGGCAAAGGCAGGAAGAAAGAAAAAGGAAAGGATAAGGTTAAAGCATCAAAGCCTAAGAAGGATAAGGAAGCTGGGAAAAAGAAAGAGGCAAAGACTGCGGAAGAAGGCAAGAGTATAAAGAAAGAAGAGGCTCCTAAGAAAGAGGAAGTGGAGAAGGAACCTGAAAAGAAAGTTTCTGAGAAAAGCCAGGAGGAGGAAAGTCCTGAAAAATGAGAGAATCCAGAGGCGGAAGAAGGGGAAGAAGGGAATTTACACCAAGGTTTGATAAGAATTCCAGATGGGGAGTGGCCCATATATATTCGTCTTATAACAATACTATGATCCATATCACAGACATCTCAGGAAACGAGACCATCTCAAAGGCTTCCGGAGGGATGGTGGTCAAGTCTGACAGGATGGAGTCAAGCCCTACTGCAGCCATGATCGCTGCGAGAAAAGCTGCAGAAGAGGCGGTTGAGAAAGGTATCAACGCTATACATGTAAAGGTAAAGGCGCCTGGAGGGCATAACGGGCCCATGAATGCAGGCTCCGGAGCACAGGCAGCAATCAGGGCACTTAGCAGGGTTGGACTAAGGATAGGTATAATCGAAGATGTCACTCCTGTACCTCATGACAGTTGCAGGAAAAAAGGGGGTAGGAGAGGAAGGAGGGTATAAAATGGAAGTAAGGTTAGTGGACAAGAACGATAATAAGGCTAATTTCATCCTGAAGGATGTCAGTCCGGCAGTCGCCAACACCTTCAGGAGGATAATGATATCAGAAGTGCCTGTGATGGCTATAGAAGATGTAGAGCTCAGGAAGAACAGCAGTGTTCTTTATGATGAGATAATCGCGCACAGGCTTGGACTCACCCCCCTTACCACTGACCTGAAGACATATAATCTTCTCTCAGAATGCAAATGTAAGGGTGAGGGATGCGCAAGATGCAGCGTCAAGCTGACCCTTGCAGCCAAAGGCCCCTGTACAGTATACGCTTCTGAGCTGAAGTCAAAAGATCCCAAGATAAAGCCTGTTTATCCAAAGATGCCGATAGCTAAACTGCTGAAGGACCAGGAACTGGAACTTGAGGCCACCGCTTTCATGGGGACAGGGAAAGACCATACCAAGTTCAGTCCCTGCCTTGCGTTTTACAAGTATAGGCCTCAGATAGAGATCAAGGGCAACCCTGAAGATGTCGACAAGGTGGTCCAAAGCTGTCCTGTAGATATCTACAAGAATGAAGATGGAAAACTTGCACTAAACAAGGATAACCTGATGTTGTGCCATCTTTGTAATGCATGCGTAGAGATGGATCCTAAGAACATTTCCGTCGAGGCAAAGGATGATGAGTTCGTCTTTTATGTAGAGAGCTGGGGCCAGCTGGACTGCAAGGAGATCGCCCTGGCTGCTCTGGATATGCTTAAGAAAAGGATGGATGAGTTTGACACAAAGCTCAAAGAGGCAAAATCATAATCATACGCGGGAGTGCCGGAGTGGCCAAACCTTTCGAGGGGCTATACGGGCAAGGTTGAGGTCTACTTGAGCAAAAGCCTTGTGGCTTAGTGCCTGCGCGAGTTCAAACCTCGTCTCCCGCATTTGATCCGACCAACGCATCAAAAAAATTCAAGCTTGCATTAATATGCATTAACAAGAAAATGAAAAGAACAGGACCGACAAACCCTCACACCAAAAGGCTGATCGAGGAGCTTAAGAAGAGATCAGTAGAAGGCAGTATCAGCCTGTGGAAGAGGATAGCTAATGATCTTGAGAAGCCTGCAAGATCCAGAAGGGTGGTTAACCTTTCAAGGATCAACAGGTTCACCAAGGAGGATGAGATAGTTGTCGTTCCCGGAAAGGTGCTGGGATCAGGAGAACTCAGCCATAAGGTGACTATAAGCGCTCTTGACTTTTCTCAAGGAGCTCTTGAGAAGATAAGGCAGGCAGACGCAAAAGCCATGCCCCTGAACGAACTCCTCCAGGAGGATCCTAAAGGGCGCAGGATCAGGATAATAGGATGATACGATGATAATAGACGCTACAGACTTGATTGCAGGAAGAGTGGCCACAGTCGCCGCGAAAACCGCCTTGCTTGGAGAAAAGGTCGATATAGTCAACTGTGAAAAGGGTGTGATTGCAGGCAAGAAAGACTATATACTGCATGCCTACAGGAACAAGATGCACAGAGGCACTTTCAAGGGCCCTTATCTACCAAGAAGGCCTGACCTTTTCTATAAGAGGCTGATAAGGGGCATGCTTCCTTATAAGAAACAGAGGGGAGGACAGGCATTTGACAGGATAAGATGCCACATCGGCGTCCCTGAGAATCTCAAGGACCAGAAGGCAGATACAATCGAGACTGCAAATGTACAGAAGCTTCCTAACCTTAATTATCTCACGATAAGGGATATATGTAAATTTTTGGGTGCAAGAATATGAAAATAGTACACATGTCTGGAAAAAGAAAGAAGTCAGTTGCAAGGGCAACGCTCAGAGAAGGAAAAGGAAAGGTGAGGATTAACAAGGTTCCTGTAGAGACATTCATGCCTATGCTTTCAAGGATGAAGATAATGGAGCCTCTGACACTTGCCGGAGATGCTGTCAACAATATCGATATCGACGTAGATGTCTGCGGAGGAGGGCTTAGCAGCCAGGCAGAGGCTGCAAGGCTCGCTATAGGCAGGGCACTGAGCAGGTATGACAAGAAGCTTGAAAAGGTCTTCCTTAATTATGACAGGCATCTTCTGGTCGCAGATGTCAGGAGAAAGGAGCCTGCAAAGCCCAACTGCCACGGAAAGGCAAGGGCAAAAAGGCAAAAATCTTACAGGTAAGGTGATAAGAAAATGATGATTCCGATAAGATGTTTCAGCTGCGGAAAACCCATAGGGCACCTTTGGGAGCAGTACAAGGAAAAGACTGAAAAGGGAGATGATCCCAAGAAGGTCATGGACAGCCTCGGTCTTGAAAGGTATTGTTGCAGGGCAATGATTCTTGGGCACGTTGACCTTATCGATACCAGCGCCAGGTTCAAGAAGTTTTAGGAAACTCCGG
>WJKB01000002.1 GCA_014729345.1 Candidatus Woesearchaeota archaeon | reverse complement strand
CCTGACCTTTCTGCGGCTGTGCTGTGTTCTTGGCATCCTGGGAATGGTACATGCTGTTTCCATGATGATCAGGCTCTATCTCAGGCCTTAGTGCTTCAACATCCCTGCCTGTGACCTCTGACAGCACTGCATATAACTTTTCTTTTGTAATGCCGAGCTTTTCTACGTTTTCCTGGCACCTTGCAGGTATCTGCTGTCTTTCTTCCTCGATCTCAAGGATCCTGTCCTTCACAACCGCAAGCTGCTGGGTCCTCTGGCCAAGGTAGCTGAAAACTGCTGCTTTTTCCTTGAGAAAACCTGTGTCTTTTGTCTCAGCATACCTTTCTTCTGCCTGGCCAAGCCTTTCCTGATTCTCCTGTATGTCGTCGCGCAGCATCCTCAGGGCATCGCTGAGGTAAGGTACATCCCTGTTGACCCTCTGCACCATCTCCTGCTGCTGGTTTGCATAGATATCCATGGTCTGGTCCACGAGCCTTATCAGGCCTGCCACATCCTGCTGGAATTTCCCTGCAAGATAGCCTTGTTTCGCAACTCTTGCAAAGCCTTTTCTGAGAGCGTTGTGTCCCTGGTATCGTATTCCAGGGTTGTATTCCTGCGCCTCTGCGCATATCTTTTTCACCTTGTCCGCAGCAGCATCAAGCGGTTCAGCTGCAGCTATACTTTCAGGTTCAGGGGCTGTCTCGACCTTTTCAGGCGTCTGGAGCTCTCCTGATCCGATACCTAACTTGTCCAGCAAGCTTGCCAGATCTTGTTCTTCCATCTTGACCTCCTTATGTGCTGTCTATCTCTTCCTGATCCTGATGATCCACATTCTCCTGCTTCTCACCAGACTCCTGCTCCTCGGCAGATTCCTGCTCACCAGATTCCTGTTCCTCACCAGATTGTCCGTGCATCTTTCATATCAAACCTGCGTCCTTAAGAGCCATGTAACCGTTCACTGCAGCCATCCCCACTGAAACCACCGTGGTTACGGGCTGGGGTCCGTCCATAAGTCCTGTGGCGACCATCCCAGTTCCTCCTATGATCGCATAGTTCCTGTGCTTTGCAAGGTTCTTTGGCTGGCCCTCATACTTTCGGACATATTCTGCAGCATCTTTGACGACTCTTGTAAGGTTGAATTCTGCCATGCTATCACCTGTTTTGTTCAGTGCTGCTGTCCTATGTAGCTGTCTAGCCCGGAGATTTCCTGTCCAGGAACCTGCTGAAGCTGCTCCACTGCCTCGCATATGCTTCTATACTGGCTTTTTTGCATGTATCCTGCTTCAGCGCCCATGCTCTCCCTCACGCAGCTGTCTGCAAATATCAGTCCTGCACCTATCCCTCCGAGCACAAGCCCGTACTTCACGACCTTGTAGATTGTTGATCTCTGCCTTGGCTGTTGTACTGCTGATGAGGGTGTTTTTGCCTGGTTTTTGATGTTGCCAGAGCCTGAGGGCTGCTGCCTGGCCAATCTCTCAATATCTTTCATGAAATCTTGTTTTTTTGCCATTTTCATCACCTTTCCTGCCCAATTGTCACATCATATATGGAATGGCTGGGGGAATATCTTTCAACTCCCCCCTGCCTTTCCCTCCCTGTAACACTCTCCTGGTGTTGTGGGTTTGGGTGCACATGGGGAGTCTCATTCCTGCAGCCTTTGTTGTAGGCGCATCCTACCAGTATTCCTGCTGCAAGCACGAGGGCATTCCGTACTGCCCGCTCTGGCTTTGACTGGTATATGATCGTGTTTGTGCCTGTTGGCATGGTTGGGCCTCCATCACTTTTTGGTCTATTGTTGCGCTTTTTGCTTCATGCGCCAGCAACGCAAGTCCAAGACCTGCTGCAAACCACAGCGCATTCTTTATCCTTCTTTCAAAGAAGCTTTGGTACTCGACGCTTCCATCTTTATCAACTATGCATATTCCATGATTATCAGATTGTGGAAGTACCACCAATGGTCTTCCCTCTGTTTCTTCTATCATCTTATCCTTCTTCTGTTCCTGTCATACATTCCCTGATCAGCTTTTGCATGTGTTCCAGCGTTCCCCTGTTTGGCTGGTCCATTTGCTTCAGCCTGCACTTTTGTCTCAACATTTTCCTTGACATCCTTTTCGCCATCATCATCGAGCCTCCTGACCAGCGCGTCGTGCCAGCCTGCAGCAGCCCTTCCAGCTTTCCTTCCTGCCTCCTGGATAGGTCCGACAACATACCCTGCCCTGTCTTTGGCATAATCAGCCCAACTTGCAAGGGTTTCCTTCACTTTTGAACCAACAGTAGGCTCTGGATCCAGCATAGTGATAGTTAAGCTGTCGTCATAGGGTCTGATAAGCCCGGCCATCCTTTCCTCGCCATTATCATATGTTATTCTTGTCTCGATCCCTTTTTCGGTCTTTTTGGGAAATACAAACTGACTTCCGAAAGCGACACTGTCAGGACTTACTGCAAGATGCTCAACCGAATCAGCCAGCGCTGCGTGGCTTTGCTGATATGTCCTGAAAGCAAGATTCTGCCCCTCTTCTCTTTTTGCAGGGTCTTCAGAGATGCTAAGTTCCTGGACATATGCCATCCCATCCTCCATCTGTTTCATGGGGGAAGGCTCCATAACCTTCATCCCTGCTACTCCTGCCCCTGCTCCGATAATCAATCCTATGGCGACGTACTTTGCTGCGCTCTTTTGGCGGTATGATACTGCGCCAGGTATCGGGTTTTTCACCTGTTTCATCATCGATCCCCTCCGTCTGTTTGTATTATGCTAATGCTAACTTTTTGGAATATGCTTCTTTTTTGTGCCATGTTTCACCATCTTCCTGGACTGTACTGTAGCTGTCATTCTGGCTTTCCACCGTCAAGGTATCTGCCTGCTTTCTCACCAGCATTCTTTATACCCTCAACTGCCTGCTGGCTAAGCTCATAACCTGCCTGCATCCCTATCTCCCGCAGGACATCTGCCTTCACCCCTGTGGGCGCGTCCCTTAGGATACCCATAGCCATCTCCTTTATTGTCCTCTTCTCCAGCCTTCCCAGCATAGCTGCTTCAAACTGCTTTTTTTCTTCTGGAGCAAGATTATTGTATGCTATAGCTGCACTCTCTGCAAGTCCCTCAGGTGTCAAGTTTCCTTCGCGCATCACGCATTCATTCAGGCAAGCCTGGCAGATCCTGCCTTCTTCTGTCTGGCCAAGATATCCCACAATCTCTGCGATATTGCTGCATTTTTCAGCTATCAGCGTTTCTGCAGAGATCCTGACCAGGTACTCCTTTCCCTGCTCTGTCCCTGCAAGTTCATGCGCAAGCTCTCCTATCTGTTCTGATGGCATGGCTTTGATGCAGGCATACACTATACCTGATGCAAGCTCTGGATCCTCTTGAGATGCGTATCTGATCACAGGCTGTAGACATCTTCCTTTGGAGCCTATGACTGCAGCATTGACAAGATAACCTGCAAGCTCCTGACCTGCGTCTGACTGCACAAGTGTATTTGCCAGACCATCCCTTGCGCCAGGAGAGATCCTCTCCACTGACTGAATTGCTATGTTTGAATATGCACTGTCAAAGCTTTCAGCCTCCCAGTGCTCGCCTGCTTCCTGGAGCGCTGCATCCAGCCTTGAAGGGGAAGGATGCACCCTCTCTACAGCCCATCTTTTTGCAGAATATATACTGCGGTCGAGTTTCTGGTCCATATCAACTTTTGATGCTGCATACAGGAGCGAAAACCCAGCCAATGCAGCTCCTATCTTTCCGACAGGCCCTCTCAACAGCCTTCGGGCCCTGGTTTGGCTGCTGGCTATACCTGCAATCCCGGGCATCTTATGTGCTGTGTCTTTTGCTGTTCTTTGGTTTGTCGGTCCTTGTTCAGCCATCATCCCACCTTTGATATGTGATGGGATTGAGACTTGCAGAGAAGTATATATAATTCAGGTGTAGCGTTAATTACGACAGTGTCGCGTATGCCTTGAAAAAGAGAAAAAGATTGATCAATCAGAAGATATCACATGATATCACATATAAAAGAAAAAAATTAGCAGCTCCCTGCTGCAACCCCTCCAGTGTCTGAACTCAGGGTGTTTTCGCAGCCCTTTAGTCCGGGGTTTGCCTTGCAGTACTGCTGTTTAACTGTTTCAGCGTCGATTCCGCTGAACTGGAACTTGTTGTTTGCCAGCCATGTGGGGCTTGCGCCTATCCCAAGGCTTTGTGCGAGCTTGATGTTTTCGCTCAGCAGTGTCTTTCCTTCATCGCCTTCAAAGCACAATTTTATCACTGAAGAATTCATTCCAGCCTCTTCTGCGCATGACTCCCAGTCAGTACTGGTGATATCCTTGTTCCTGCACCATATATAATCCATATATCTGAAGTCTTCAGGATAATGCTCTATTGCGCATAGCTCCCTTATGTTCTCATCAACCTCTGGCTGACCGTGCAGTGAATTGAATGTTCCGTCAGGGTTCTCTGTAGCGATATAATGGATGTCAAAATCAATGCTGTCGCCGAAGTTTTCAAGCACCTGCTCCATGGCATCAAGCGCCAGCGTGCCGTACGGGCACTGCGACATCACAAAGACGTCAAGCTTTTCAGTTATCTCCTTCCTGCACACCATCTTTTCCTTGCATGTAGGGTCCTGGCAGTCAATGAGGCTGTTTCCTGTATCATCTATGCCATTGTCGCATATCTCTGCTGTTGGGTCAAACTTCGCCGCTATCCTTAATGAAAGGTAATCACCTTTTGCCTCCATGTAATTGCTTATCCTGGCATAGTTGCTCTCTTCCTTTACAGACTCTTCAAAAAGCAGCGCAGGCAGCGCTTTCAACCCTGCCTCTTCATATATCTCTTTTCCCTGATCATCACTGTAATCAAGTTCCGTGAGTTCAAGTCCTGGGAACATGCTCTTAAGCTGTCCTACAAGCGCTTTGGTGTCGCATTCCTCGCATCTTTCATCATTCAGCACAACTACAGACACTTTGCCGGGCTCAGGGATCTGGCTGCATGCCTCTGGCTTCTCACCCTCAAAAGCGTTGCAGATAGCTGTCATGAAAGCTTTCTTGTCCCTTCCTCCAGAATAGCTTTGGTTGTTCAGATAAATTGTAGGTGAGCCTGTGGCTCCTGCTGCCTGCGCCTTTGCTGCGCTCTGCCTGAGCAGCTCAAGTCCTTCTTCCCCCTCATAGCATGCTTTTATAGCATCCACATCAAGGCCATTGTCTTGTGCGCATGTTTCCCAGTTTTCAGGTATCTGGCTGGGATCCTTGTTCATGCATGTTATCATGTTCATATAACTGTCAGGGTTATGCCTAGCTGCGCATAGCTGTACCATATTGCCCCTGACCTCTGGTATGCCGTGCATAGCGCACATATCCTCTATGCAGAATTGGTCCTCTCTGCCGGCATAGTTCTCTTTAGGGTACATTATGAATTCCAGGTTAAAGTCTATATGTTCTCCCATCTCATCAAGCACTGGCTTAATACCATCTTCTACCTGTGTTCCATAAGGGCATTGTGACATCACATAGAAATCAAGCCTTACCTTTTCAGATATATCGTCAGTATTAGCAACAGCGCCTCCTGTTATCCCAAAACCATCTGTGAATATGGAGATCAATAGAAGCAGGAACAGCAATGCAGATATTGCCTGCCAGATCCCTACCTTGCTGAGCTTGAAAGGCTTTTTTTTGGCTTCAGGCTCTTTTGCAGGCTCTGATCCTTCAGCCTTCTGTTCAGGCTTGCTTTCTGCTGGCTCACTTTTTGTTCCGGCACCTTCCTGCGCCTCATCTGTCTGGTCTTCCTGTGCAGCTGTCTCTTGTCCGTACTTGTCCTCGCTTTCAGCTGTTGCGGGGCTTTGCTCCTCTGAGCTTGCTTGTTCACGGCTTGCATTTTCTTCAGCCTGGCCTGTTTCCTCAGAGGTATCATCCTGCATATTCTTATGTGCTTGTTTTGATGCTTCTTCTTCTGTTGAGGGATTTTCCTCTGCCTCTCGCAGCAGCTCTTCAGCTGATCTGTCTGATTCATGAGATTCTTTCATATGAGATTCTTTCTTGTTATGTTTCTCTTCCATCAATACCACCCAGTTTATTACTATTATTTAGTGACAACTAATATATAAAGCTTTTGGTTTCCAATATTAAAAAGACGATGTTATATAAACGTTTTGGTGGCTCCAGAAAGCTGGCTCCACAAGGCATTGAAGCAAAGTTTTAAATATCAAACAGCACACCTATGGGTTATGCAAAAGGGGAAAAAGAAAACAGGCAAAAGCAAATGTACGGCACAAGGTTCCTGCAGCTGTTTTCAGGGTTTTTCTCAGATAAAACCTTCTCTGAAAGACATGAGGAGGAACTGCCAGTTCGTGCCTTTTGCAGTGCTTGTTGACATGCTTTTTCTTTGGGTGTACGGCCTGACCAGCAGCTTTTTCACAGACACCATGATGTACAAGCTCACAGTGATCGCAGAGATACTGATGCAGGATCCCCACACGCCTGACCTGTATATGACAAGACCGGGCCTGCTGAACCTTGTACTGTCTAATCCAGAAACATCAGCCCTTTTCGGACAGTTTTTGTTGTGGGCAGGAGGGCTGGCTGCAGCATCCTACCTAATCTACTGCATCTTCCAGTCTCTTAGCTGGAAGTTCTGTTTCAGGATCGCAGGAAAAGAGATCGGCTATCAACAATACCTCAAAGCTTTCGCAAAAGTCAATGTTCTTTGGTTCATACTTTTCATTATCTACAGCGTCATGATGATACTTGTGAGTTTTAGGGACCGCATCGGCTCGTTAGATTACATCAACGAGCCTGCAGGAGCTACAAGCAGCGTGCTGACTGTGTTGTTCATAGTTGTCCTCTGGCTGGCATCCCTTTCCTACTGCCTTGCTGACAAGAGCAAGCCTGTCAGGAAGACCTTCAGGATGATCATGAAAAATCCAGGAGCTGTCTTTTCAGCCACTATTGTAATAGCTGCAGTTTTCGTGGTGGTGGACCTGCTCCTTAGACAGGCATTTTCCATAAGCCAAAGCATGATGGTCATAGCAGGCATATTCATAGCAGCGCCACTGTTTGTATGGCAGAGGGTCCTGCTCAAGAAGGTTGTGGACAAAGTAAGATAAGATGATACCCTACAGAAGCTTCATATCGTGGAATATAGGCCCTGTAACCATCCAAAGCTGGGGCCTGATGGTAGCAGTAGCTTTCATCACAGCGACAGTGCTTGCTGCAAGAGAAGCTGACAAGAGAGGGATGGATGGAGGACAGATCTACTCTATGATGATATGGATACTGTCAGGCTCCTTTATCTTCTCAAGGCTCTCTTATGTAATACCAGAATGGCACCTTTTCAGCCAGGACCCTGTGTCCATATTTTACATCTGGCAGGGAGGGCTGACATTCCTGGGAGGACTTGCAGGAGCCATCATAGCTGTCATAATATACTTGAGGATCCACAAGCTGGACTTCTGGAAGTACGCTGATGTTGTCGCTATATATCTTCCCCTGGCGCATGCGCTGGGGAGGGTGGGCTGTATCCTTGGAGACGGAGGCCATCTTGGAAAGGTCACCTCAATGCCCTGGGGAGTGGTGCTTGAAGGCACGTCAGAGGCCAGGCACCTGACTTCAGCATACGCTGTCATATATCTCCTTGTCATATTCGGGCTTATGCTGTATCTTAAGAGGAAAGAGCATTACAAGGGTTTCCTTTTCAGCGCCTACCTTTTCATGTACAGCATTGCAAGGTTCATCTCTGATTTTGTGAGGATCTCAGAGGTGTATATCCTTGGGCTGACAGGAAGCCAGTGGGTATCCATAGGCCTGCTGCTGTTCTCATGCACATACTTCTGGATGCACAGGAAAGATCATAGGGATCATAAAGGCGCAAGATCATGAGAGGTTTCCTGCCTTAGGCACTTTTTGGAAAATTATTTAAGTGATACAGGTTTGATCATTGAAAAAGAGGCCAGATGATCATATGCAGGTATCAAAGTTCAAAAAAAGAGATGGAAAGGTCGTAAGGTTTGATATTTCTAAGATAAGACAGTCTGTGCGCAGGGCTGCGCAGGATGCAGGAGCCAGTCAAGACATATCAGGTAAAGTGTCCATGCTTGCTGCCCAAAGAATAGGAAAAGGCGGCAAAAAGATCGCTGAAGCAGAGGATGTCAAGGATCAGGTAGAGAATGCCCTCATAGAGCTCAACCAGCCTGAAACAGCTAAGGAATACATGCTGCACAGGTACAGGAGAATGGAATCAGAGAGTCCAAAGAAATTTTTTGGTGTTACAGACAAACTGAACCTTGACCTTAACGCGTTGAGGGTGCTTGAGAAAAGGTACTTAAAAAAAGACCAGGAAGGAAGGATCGTCGAGACCCCCAGGCAGCTTTTTAGAAGAGTGGCAAAGGCAGTGGCAAAGGTCGACAAGAGATACAGCATGGATGCTGAAAAGGCACAGAAAGAGTTCTTCAAGGCCATGGTTAATCTGGATTTCCTGCCTAACTCTCCTACGCTCATGAACGCAGGCACTAGGCTCGGTCAGCTTTCAGCCTGCTT
>WJKB01000052.1 GCA_014729345.1 Candidatus Woesearchaeota archaeon | reverse complement strand
TCCGCAGTGCTCGCATATAGGAGATATGGTCTCTTTCTCGCATTTTGTGCACTTGTACACAGGAAAATCGGCTGTTATCCTACCTTCATCAAGAGCTGCCTGGAAACATCTTAGTCTTCCTCCTTCCTCACCTACAGGGAAAAGGACATGGGGGCTTCCGGTAAGTTTCCTCATCTTGGCTTTCTCAGGCCTTCCCATCCTGCCTCCTATAAACAGCCCTGACTTGTCCCGAAGCCTTACGTCCCCAGACTTGCTGAGAATCTCAAGCACAGAAGTTTCGGAGTCGTCAGGGACCTCACTTACGGTCTTTCTGAGTGATGCAAGATCCTTTTCCTGTGTTACCCCAAGGGAGGCCATCAGAGCATGGGCATGACCCTTCTCAATCACCACAAATTCATTGTTGACCACAAGATGAGGCATGCCTATCAGTTCCAGCGCTCTCTTTGGTTCAGGATCCAGGGGGAGCACTATCTTGAGGATTTTGTCACCTTCCCTTTCCACCTTTCCCTTATCAAACCATTCAAGCATCAGACCAAACCTTGCAAGGTCGATAAGGTTCCAATGATAGGTGTAGTATGGATGAAGAGGTATATTCATACTTCTAGAGAGCTGGACAGCTGCTTCTGCGCTTATCCTGGACCTAAAAGGCAACTTCAGTAGCTTGTCGAGCGAATCCTTGGATATCCCTACGAGGGAAGAAAGCTTGTCAAGATCAAGATTACCGAACATGTCTACAGTCGCTTTCTCAAGTTCCTGCACCCACCATTCCTCACAATAGCCAGGGGATACAAGCACATGGGCCCTGTTCAGGAACTCACCATAGTTCACGAGCATATCTCCGAGGAAAAGTATCTCTTCTACCTGTGATGAAAATTTTCTGGCCTCTTCCTTTGTCTCCAGTCTTATCACAGTGCCGTCCTCAAGCTTGACTATAGGGCCTTCTATGGTGTCGCAGGGAGCTACAGCAGTGGATTTGCCTGGCCTTTCATACTTTATCTGGGTCCCTACTCCTATAAACTCATCCAGCACAAGCATGGTCACGGGGCTTATGCTCATGCTGCTTAAACCTGACGCCCTGCTACGGCCGTATCTGAGCCTGAAACCACCAGGGTATTTGGGATGACAAAGCACAGGCCTGCCTGCAGGAAGATCCTTGATATAATTGTAGTCAGGGGGCACCTTTTCCTTGGACTTGACCTCCTCCTTGCCGGCACGAGCCTTTTTCTGGATCTTCAGAAACTCCTCAAGAAAATGCCACTGGTCCATGTCAAAATCCTTGCCCCATCTTGCAAGCTGTTTCCATAGTTTCGGCGCTTTCTGGCAAAGACATTCTCCTATAACAAGGCAGACCCCGTTTCTTATGGTATTTGTCTCCACCCTTGGGAGATCCTTGTAGTTCGAGACCTCCAGCTTTTCAGATGGCTCACCCACGACCTGCACAGGGATGTGCTTCGTGAGAAATTCTATCTCTTCCTTGCTCGGAAGATATTGGAGGTTGGTTACACGTTCATGATAATCATACAGCTCTGTTGACATGCGCTTAATCTCTTTCTCTGTAGCATCATAGGCAGCATAACCCATCTTCTTCCTTACATAATCAACTATAAGCACAGACGCAGCTCCCATGGTACCTCCAGCGCTCCTGATGGGTCCGGCGTAGTTTATACCGATATACTCCTTCCCATCCTCTCTCTTAAAGACCTTAAGACATGCAAAACCTTCCAGAGGAGAGGATACCACCCCGAGGGTAATGTATGCAAACCCAATCCTTATGCCTATCTCCATGGCCTCTATCTGGCTGTCAAACTTGACAAATTTCTGCTGGGCTATCTCCTCAGCTATCTTGAATGCAACCCGCCAGTCAAGATTTCCGTACTGTTTCTCCAGTTCGGTTATCCTTTTCTCAATTCCAGCATCAGCTACCTTGGGAGCAATTGCAGAGATGAGACCTATGACTCTTTCAGCCATGTTACAAGCGATCGGTACCTCAACATCCTTTTCAGGATCCAGCCCTCTCTTTCTAGCTTCTTTGGAGATCTTGAGTATATCCTTTGTCTCCTTGTCCAATTCAGAGAAATACTTGGATATCTTTTTGCTTTGGGTTTCTTCGGTCATTTTCCAAACTTGAGTATCTTCACCTTCCTTGTATTGAGATTTACTATAGGCACCCTGGCAGGCTGAGGCTCATGACCCACCTTTTCTTGGAAAGGGGTCTTTTCCTGCCAGCAGCTGCAGCAGATCGTGGTAACATTGTGGTAGGATGCAGCTATGCTATAATGGATATGCCCGGTTACGAAGAAGTCAGGTATGGTGCTGATCACAAGAGGATCAGACTCTGCGTCTGGGATGTAGAGGGTCGACTTGTGCGTAGGAGCCAAGTGCCTCCTCCTGAGAAGGAACTTCATTATAAGGTCTGCTCTCTTATAACCTCCGTTATTCCTCAGATGTTCAACATTCTCAACATAATAGTCAAAAGAATAGCCATGATACAAAAGGACATCAAAGCCTGGGAAGCCGGGCGAAGAATGTATGTTCACCACAGCAGGGTTGCTGACCATAGTGACATTGGGCAGCTCCCAGACCGCTGATGCGAAATCTTTGTACAGCTCAGGCTGAGGCTCGGCAATCCTCATGGCATCGTGGTTTCCGGGGCAGATCACTATCTGGATATTAGAAGGTATCCTCCTAAGATACTCGGCGCTGACCTCGTACTGCTTGTATATGTCCCTTATGACCAGCTCATCCTCCTGGCCAGGGTAAATGCCGCATCCGTCTACAAGATCGCCCACTATGAACAGATACTTCACCTTACTGGCTATCCGGCGCTGCTCCTCATTACCGGTCTTTGCACTTATCCAATCGATAAACTTGTTGAACTCCTCCTCAAGAAAATGGTCGCTGCCTACATGGAAATCTGACACAAAGACAGCATACACCTCATCACTTGCCTTTTTTACAGGCCGATTCAGAGGGATCTCCGGCCAAACTATGTTCGTAGAGAATATGATGTTGCCTGCTCCCACACCAACGATGCCTATAACCTCATCCTCAACTATAGAGGAAGCCTTCTCATAGAGTTCAGGCTTGTTCTTGTTGACAAGCACCTTTATGGTTCCAGAGGGGTCCTCGACTGTCAGCATAATGTTTCCATTCTTGGTAAGGTGTTTTTCAAACACCATGCCTATGACACTGACATTCTCCTTGTCCTTCTTCATCTTTACCCTGCTTGTGGACAAAAGACCACGCATCTCATGCCTGTTTCTGAGCAGCTTTTCAAGCGCCTTATAGCGGTGGTTGAAGAAAGCAACAAAATCCTGGATATCACGTTTCTTTGAATCCTGCTGATAGGAGGATACTACTGATATGCCTGGCTTTTGTGCTTCTTCAACTGCTGCAGGAAGCTTTTCTGAGTTTTCAAGACTTTGGCTTTCCTGAGATGTATTTGCGATTTCCTTGGGAGGGGGAGGAGATACCTGAGCAGAATTCTTTATGTAGCTTACAAAACTGTTATATACCTTGTCATCCCTGTTTTTCTCATAATCAACCCTTGACCTGGCCAAGTCATCCCAGTTGAAATCAGCGTTCTTGTTTTCGATGGCTTTCATCAACTCATTGTTTATGACGGCAAGATCTTCCTGCCTTAAAGAGGAAAGCACCTCGATTATCATTTCAAAATCAAGGTTATTAGGTATGGTATCGATCACATCCGGGTTGAGAAGTATCCCTTTCTCAAAGAAGATCGATACGAGTTCCTTTTTCTTTTCAGCTTCTGTCATTCTCGGATCCTATAACAATATCTAATCCCAAAGATATGATGCTATATGAAACACCGCATAAAAGGGGTTTCATTGGATTACCCGAGCATAAGAGCGCTCTCGAGCAACTTCCTTATCTTTGGGATTGTGGTCATGGGAACAGCCATGGTGATCTCCCTGGTCCTTCCGTACCTGCCTTTGGAGATAACTTTAGCATTTATGATCCCTAGCATATCCAGTTCTCCGATGACATCACTCACCCTTCTCTGGGTTAGAGGCCTAAGGCCTGTCCTTTTGCAGAGATCAAGGTAAAGGTCATAGACACTCCCTGTAAGAATATTGTCCTTGCTGTTCTCGCAGAGAGTTATGATAGAGTAAAGCGTGGCCTGGAACTGCTTCGGCTGGGTGACCACAATGTCAACAACCCTATCTCTCTCTATCACCTCTTCTGCACAGTCTATATGCTTGATAAAAACCTTCCTGCTGTTACTCCTCTCTGCCAGCTCGCCGGCAACCCTGATAAGTTCAAGGGCCCGCCTGGCATCACCATGCTCTCTTGCTGCAAAAGCAGCGCATTTCTCTATGACCCCTGGAACGATTGTGCCTTGCTTGAAAGCATCTTTGACCCTCTGCCTGAGGATAGACTGTATCTGCACAGCATTATAGGGAGGAAACACAAGTTCTTCTTCAGAAAGGCTGCTTTTTACCCTTGGATCGAGCGTATCGACAAAATTAAGGTCATTGCTGATCCCTATGATCGAGAGCTGTGTCTTTTCCAATTCTTCGTTTATACGCGTCAGATTGTAGAGGAGATCACTTCCTGTCTTCTGGACCAGCTGGTCAACCTCGTCAAGTATCAGTATCACCATCTGTTTTTCGTTGTCTAGTGCAGAGAAAAAAGCCTTGTATATCTCATCTGTAGGAAGGCCTGTGGCAGGGACAGCCTTGCCGAACTCTCTCGCTAGCTGGGCAATGAGCCTGTACTCTGTGTCTGCAATCTTCTTCAGCTTGCAGTTGATGTATATGATCTTTACAGGTATCTTTTTCTCGAGAGCTACCTGTTTGATCCTTGCAGTAGTGTATTTGACTGTCAGGGTCTTTCCTGTACCAGTCTTACCGTAGACGAAAAGATTGCTCGATTTCTCAAGCTTCAGGCAAGGGGCCAATATGCTTGCAACCTGTTTTATGTGAGAATCACGGTGCAGGATGGAATCTGGCGTGTAGTTTGCCTGAAGTATGCTCTTGTTGACAAATAGAGGTTCTTTGTCTAGAAAAGATTCAAAAAATCCAGTCAACCCCTTTTCCTTCATAGAATCTCCACATGAAACCATGGTATTTAAATGTTTTTTTGTTATGGATTATAC
>WJKB01000051.1 GCA_014729345.1 Candidatus Woesearchaeota archaeon | reverse complement strand
CTGGCAGTATTTTCCTGCTGCTTCTGCACCCTGCTCTGCTGCATCAACTGCCCCTTCCAGCACGATCTTGAGCTTCTGCTCAGGCAGCTT
The DNA here is from genome assembly GCA_014729345.1 of Candidatus Woesearchaeota archaeon. Classification (GTDB taxonomy): domain Archaea; phylum Nanobdellota; class Nanobdellia; order Woesearchaeales; family WJKB01; genus WJKB01. The sequence goes on along the minus strand of WJKB01000051.1, from coordinate 7,045 downwards.
CACAGTCACGTTCCTCTGCGCTTGCTGCCGGCAGTCAGCAGGGCAGGTCAGCTCGTTCTCTCCCACCTCGCAGACATTGTCTCCGCAGCAGGGGACTATAGGCTCGTGGATGCATTCCTTTGTCTGATCATCGCAAAAGTCCCTGGTGCAGGGGTCACCATCATCGCATGACTCTGGACACTGCTTGACAGTCACCTGGGTGAGAGGAGGCAGGACATCAAATGTCAGCGTGGCCACAGCTTCCAGACCGTTGTATTTTGCAGTGGTCCTCAGCTGGTATCTTCCTGCAGGCGAACTTTTTGGGATCTCTATGCTGGATGGCTTTGCGACCCTTGTCTCTATGGCCACTGTCTCTTCTTTCTCGCTTATGACTCTTCCCTTTGTGGTAAGCACGTGATTTATCAGCACATCATACCTTTTCCTGCCGCCTGTATTCATAAGGTCCATGTTGAAAGAGACTATGTCTCCCACCCTTGGCTCGCTGGTTATCTTTGTCGTGGATATGTCAAGAAGCTGTTCAGGCACGTCCCCGTCCCCTGGCAGGAGCGCTACTATTGCAACTACTACCGCTGCTACGATGAGCAATGCAGCTCCTCCTGCAATCATGGGCACTGGAATACCCTTGATACCTCTGCTCGGAACTTTTGCTTCTGCAGGCTTTGCTTTTTCCGCAGCCGCAGCTCCTGCACCTATTGCAGAGCTTATCGCTGAATCAACATCTGAAGGGTCATAGCCGTATCTTATAAGATGCTGCCTAAGGGTCTCTTTGTCATAACCCTGGTTGATATAGGTCTTCAGATACTGCACAAGGCCTTCATCTGTCATATCTACAGCCTTGCCTCTGTTTTTTTTAAATATTGTTATTCCCTGCCAAGAGGTCACTTGGTTTCCAGCCCAGAAATCCTTGAAATCTGCTCTACTGTCCTATACAATAACCGAAAAATATATATATAGTAGTTGGGCATTTTCTCCTCAAAGAGGCCTAATATGCAAAAAAAGAGAATGATTTTTGTTAGCAGGAAATCTCAGGCTGCACTTTTCATTATTCTCGGGATTCTTCTCATATTCGCTGTGGTGCTTTACTTCGCAGTCACTATCAGTATTCAGGAACCTGCTGCAGAAGAGGCCATACCTCTTGTCGAGGAGGTTCCAACAGAATTTATGCCTGTAAGGGAATATGTGGAGTTCTGCATCAGCAGGGTGAGTGAACGCGCCATAAGAGATATCGGTGATCAGGGAGGATACACAGCTCCTGAGGATTATGGTATAGCAGCGGACGAGGCCGATCCGACCTCAGGCAGCGCTGTGGTGTTCTCCCCTGGAAGCAGCCTTTCAGTGCCTTACTGGTGGCATCTCCAGAGCAGCAACAGGTGCACAGGCAGCTGTGTCTTCACCTCAGAAAGGCCTCCCCTTTACAGGTCAACAGGCACACAGCAGGATCGCAGCATAGAGGCCCAGCTTGACAGGTATGTGAGGGATAACCTAAGGGATTGCCTGGGAGGTTTTGAGAGCCTTGAAAGCGCAGGCTATATCATAGAGGAGATGGGTGACATAGATGTAAGGACCTCTGTGGGGCAGGAGGATATTGGATTGTACGTGGTGTTCCCTCTGATTGCCAGGACAGGCGACAGCGAACATATAATAAATGATTATTACATCACTCATCCTGTCAACCTTAGGAGGATATACGAGCTCGCCACCTACATAGCCAACACTGAAGCTGAATATAACTATATCGAAAAGGATGTTCTCAACCTCATCGTGGCATTCTCTTCTCTTGACCCTGACAGGCTTCCTCCAATGGCTGATTACAGGTTCAGGTTCGGCGACGAGGTCTATTGGCAGGAGTCTGAGGTCAGAAAGAAGCTGGAACAGGTGCTCCAGAGCTATATCCAGCTGCTGCAGGTCGACGGCACCCTGGACTACACCTACAGGGAGTTTCCTGAAGACGAGCTCAAGGAATCCCTTTACAACAGGCAGATGATCATACCTGTAAACAGGTCCTTTCCTGACCTTGCTGTATCATTCAATTATCTGGAGTGGTGGCCTCTCTATTTTGACCTGAACTGCGAAGGGGAGCTGTGCAGGCCCATGTCTGCAAACAACCCCTACTCCAACCTCGTAGGTATACAGCAGTACAATTTCGCCTATGACGTATCTTTCCCTGTCCTTGTACAGGTCTACGATCCTGCTGCTTTCAATGACCAGGGATATATGTTCAACTTCTTCCTTGAGTCAAACATCAGGAACAACAAGGCCATGAACGCCAGCTTCAGCCCGCTTGAGACAGTTGATGCGCCTGCCGGATCCATGCTTTGCGATGAGAACAAGAGAAACAGCGGCGTGAACCTGATAAGGGTCACAGATGCAGCAGGCAGTCCTCTTGAGGGTGTTGATGCCTCTTTTACCTGCGCCGGCGAGAGCTGCCACGTAGGCACCACAGATGCTGACGGAGAGCTGAAATCAAGGTTCCCTGTCTGCCTCGGAGGAGTTCTCACCCTTACACAGACTGATTACCTAAGCAAGTCCATGTTCCTGGATACAGAGCTTGAGCAGGGCGTGACAGTAGAGGCTTTCCTGGACCGCATCTATGAGCAGCAGGTTGTGATAAAGAAGAAAAAGGTGGTCAGGTCAGCAGGGGAATGGACATTTATGGAAAACCCCCTTGACCTTGACATACAGGAAGAGGCCATGGTTGTGCTTGAGCGTGTGCCTGATACTGTTGGGGAAGAGGAGTTCAGCACAGTCGCCAGGTTTACAGGATCCCAGAGCGGACCTTCTGACCTGCGTATCGCCCCTGGCACTTATGCTGTTTCAGGCAACCTGATACTTGACGAGAATATCATAATACCTGAGCAGGAAAGGACAGAAGGTACCTGGCCTTTTGAGCAGGAATACACAATCCCACAGGTGGATTTCAACGAGTCCTTCCCTTCAGGAGGGATAGAGGGAGTCGAATGGACCTTCAGCAGGAGCGCTCTGGAGAACAATGATGTGGTGGTCCTTTATTTGGTCTCACCTGACATCGCAGGCATCCCTGAAAGCCAGAGAAGGGTCGAGGACCTGGACCAGATAAACAATATCGAGGATTATTCAAGGAGCTACAGGCAGGAGCTTGTTCCAGGATACAGGAAGACATGATGATACCGGAAGCGATGATAATGAGGAAAGAAGGAAGATAATATGAAAAAAAATTCGCCATTGCAGCTGACAGCAGTATTCATGGCATTGCTTGTCATGACCATACCTTTCTACACTACAGATGTCTATGCGCAGCTGAGCCAGACAAGAGCCTACGGAGCTGACCAGGTTGACGGCTATCTGAGAAGCAGGGAGGATACGCTGTATGTGACCACCTTTGCACAGGTTTCCGGGGACGCCAATATCAGCAGGAACCAGGTCAGGCTTTCAGGATCCAGCTCCACCACAGGCTTCCAGTTCAAGGAATGCGCCGAAGGATTCTGCACCTTCTTCCAGAACCTTTCTGCATGGTCGCTTTCATATCCTTCCCACAGCATGGGGGTCTACCTGTACAGTGATGCAGGCGCAAAGGTCGATGATGAGATAATGACAGTCACCTTTGATGAGCAGGCGCCGGAAGTGGATAGTTTTTCAGCAGACCCTTCACGGCTGGGCTCAGGCATGGATACAATCCTCAGGTACACTGTCTCTGATGAATTGCCCTGCTCAGGGATAGGGTTTGTGGAGATATACGAGCAAGACACAACCTCTGAGCCTGAAAGGGTGAACCTGAACACAGAAGACTGCGAATATTCTGGTGAGTACACCCTTGACCTCAGCGGATACAGCGAGGGAGAGCATACTGTTTTCCTTAAGGTCTATGACAGGCTTGGAAGGCAGAGCTCTTTTGAGCCTGCAGTTTTTGAGATCGACCTTACCCCTCCCCAGTTCACGGATGCTGTTGTCCTTGACTCAGAAGGAGAAGAGCTCATATGGATATCTTCAGATCCTGTGCCTGCTACTGTAAGGGTCGATATCGCAGGCGATGACCTTGACGAGAGCACTGTCTATGCAGACCTTTCCTCTATCCATGAGGGCATGTACCTGTCAGAGCCCCCTGCAAGATGCACGAGCCTGATAAATTTCACCATGTGCGAATGGGATGTTGAGGTGGATATCGACAGCACCACCACGCCTTTGTTCGCGGTCACTGCCTCTGATCTTGCAGCCAACAATGCCTCAGACACTGTTTCAGCCTCGACCATAAGCATGGATGTCACAGGTCCTGAGTTCACATCCATACGCACGGAGAAGGTGCTGAACACCACCAGCTACCTCAAGGCTTCAGGCAACACGCTTATAGCTGCTCTTGCAGAGACAGGAGTAGGAGTCGATCCTGAGGATGTATTTCTTGACCTCAGGGGCATAGGCATGGGAGCAGCAGTGGCTGCTGACAACTGCTCAGGCAATACCTGCTACTGGCATGATGTCTACACAAACAGGCCTGACGGAGCGGTTACCATAAGTTCAAGCACACTTACAAGAGACAGGCTCGGCAACCCTGCAACTGTCGTTTACTCGACAGACATGCTGGTCGACATCACCCCTCCCAGGCTTGATTCCCTGGATGTGACCACCATAGGCGGGGAAGAGGAGACTTTTGAGGGTTTCACCAAGAAAGGGGACTCGTACCAAATAGTCGCAGAGGTCTATGAGCCCACTAGCCTTACTGCATACGGTGACTTCAGCGCTGCGATCACAGGCGCTTCACAGGTAGAGCCCCAGTATGAGGAGACAGGGAACGAGTACACACTCACATGGGACACTGACCCTATCGATGTTTCAGGCTATTTTGAGGATTATCTTGACTTCACGTTCACTGATTTTGTCGGAAACACCCTTGACTACATGGAATACATCGAGGTGTATGCCCTTGACGATGATGAGAACCCCAACTACTGGACCCATTCTGTGGTCTGCTCTCCCAAGCTCGTGGACAGGCAGATAACCAGCCTGCTCAACGTAAAGGTCTTCTGCTACATAAACCTGCAGCCGCTTGCAGCTGATGCAGAGACTATCTCCATAGACATGGGCGAATGCACAGGTGTGGATATCAATATTTCTGCTGAGGACTCGAACCAGACCGCTGGAACTGACAGCATGAGCTATATAAATGATATCTCGCTCTGGAACAACCAGGCAGGCAGCACAGACCCTTATCTCAATATCGAGCTAAAGACAGCTGATTTCAGGATAGATGAGCTCAGGTTCAACTGTCCTTTGTCCATCATGTCACGGGTAGGCGATACCCTGCCGCAATACCCTGAGACAGAGGATGTTGAGGTGACCATAGGCTTCTACAACATGCCCCTTGGAGAGCTCAGCGAGGATGTCCAGGCCAAGATAGATGATGCAAAGGATGATGCTACCAGCACTGTCATGGAGATCATCGGCCTGCTTGAGAAGCTTTTCTATTACGCAGAGCTGATCTGCAGGGTCATAAATGTGATCCATAATGTGATAACCATCTTCCAGTCAGTCACTATGATGGTGGGCAAGGCTGAGAAGGTATCATCTTCTGTGCCTCCGGCCTATGCAAAAGTGCATGAGACAAGGGTTCTCTTGTGCCAGGGCACAGAGAAGGCCAGGGAAGGCGGAAAGAGAGCATATAAGTTTGGGACCAAGTTTTGCGCGTTTGTCAACTGCAAGATGGGAGCTTATCCTCCTGAAGAGCAGAAAAAGGGCCTTGCCAAATGGGGCAATACCCTTGGAGGGGGAGGCGGCATCTACAACTGGATGCAGGAAAGCTACCCTGGAGTCAATGTTATCGATAAGTGGACAGGCAAGAGCCCTGCAGAATACATGAACATCAAGGACAGCATGGTACTCAGCATGCTCACATTCTGCATACCAGGTGTTATCTATAACCTTAACAAGTACAGGCAGGTACAGTGCCTCTACGCATACTGCCTTCAGGAATACTCCCAGGCAGGCCTGCCTCTGTCTGTATGTGAGGACCAGAAGCATTATCTGACCTGCAAGTATATCATGGGAGAGGTCTTTAACCTCATACCTTTTGTAGCCATATTTGACCATTACACTGGGCTTATAAAGGAGGCCCTGTCTGACCCTTTCAGTATGATCGGTACAGGTCTTGGGCTGCTGTGCAACAATTACTGCGAAGCGCCTTATGAGGACCTTCATTCAGCATGCGCGATCGTGAAGATAGCATCGCTCCTGGGTGAGACTGTTGGTGATGTCATAAACATAATCGATACCTGGGAGCTTGACAGGGACTACTGCGAGCTCCTGGATGACGACGAAGGAGAAGATGAAGGAGACTGGTTCGGAGGTATATTCTGATGAGACAGGGCATATTCCAGAAAAGGATATCCAGGCACAGGTCAGCAGGCTGCTGCTTTGCAGCTCTCCTCCTGCTTGCCGCTATCTGCATCATATGCGCAGCTCCTGCTTTGGCAGATGCAGTCCCTTCTGCTACAGAGGTCCAGAGGAAAGATATCACTGGCAGCGATATTAAGGTGACAGGAGAGCAGCTTCAGGATGTAAATTATGATTCTGATTCAACATATATAACCATTGCAGGAGAAACTTATGAATATGCCCAGGTGGATGGCCTATGGGGAGATGATTATATAGTCGTAAGAAAACCAGGAAGCCCGGATGCATGGGGATTCCTTGTCCAGGACAGATCGGGACCTATGGATACCTATGTGGACTATCAGGACCTCAGCACCTATGCTGGGAAGATGGCTGACTACACTATACCGACTTCCCAACCAGCCCAGCCTGGAGATACAGATCAGCAGCCTGCACAATCCAGTGCTGATGCAATGCCCTCCCAACCAGCCCAGCCTCAGCCTGAAGAGCCTCCTCCCACAACCGCTTCACCACCTTCGCCTGGATATGATTATGGAGCTGACGGAAATGAGATGTACAAGGAAGCCCCTTTGCTGCTTAACAGTTTCCAAGACGATGGATACGACCCGGAAACTGAATTCACCTCTTACACAAAGGTTGGTGATAACAAGTATGTGATAGAGGTGGAAGGAGGGGAAGTGATACT
>WJKB01000050.1 GCA_014729345.1 Candidatus Woesearchaeota archaeon | reverse complement strand
GCCTACTGACAGGCAGGTCATCGTGCTGCTGCTTGAGGTCCTGAAAGAGCAGGGTGTGCGTGAGGGAGAAAGAAGGTATCCCATACCCCATCATCTTCTTGAGGGCAAGGTAAAATGCAGGCAGTTTAGGGGAAAGAGCACACCTGTCGGTCCTGCTTATGAGGGGGATTTCATGATAACTGCGATAAAGACCAGCCAGAGTGTGAGGAAGATAATGCCTTTGCTTGCACGCTACGAGCCGATAAAGCTTCACATATGGGAAAGGATAAAGATAAGGAATACATTAAGGTCATTCAAGGACTGCAATAAGATATCTGTGCTTATCATAAAACATATAACTCCTGCAAGGAGAAGAAAAAGGATGCCTATCTTTTGAATGCTTTCCTGAACCTTGTCAGGGACTCGTTGTAGATAAAGCTCCTGTATTCCTGGCAGACAGATTCTGCAAAAGGATCGATATTGTTAAGATCAAAAGGGAGCTGCCCAAGCTCCGCAGCAACGTTTCTCTGGGTGGAAGTGTCCCAGGAGAACTGCACCAGATCAGCAAGGTATAGTGACGCAGGTTCAGGATCCGACTTTTTCAGGAAGTCTTCAACTCCCTTTTCCAGACCCTCCTTGGTTGCAGCCACGACATCAGGAAAATCATCCTCAGAAAGATTTGAAAGGATATTTCTTAGGTTATCATAAGCCCAATATCTGTTCAAAAAAAGAGCCTGTTCCCTGCTTTCAAAATCCTTTAAATCAGTCCCCATGTTGGTCAAGAGAAAGCCTTAAGGGTTTAAAAAGTTTTCTATTATTTACTACTGTAGGGTACTTATTACTTGACATAGAAGATTAGAAGATTGCAAGGATTCTACCTGAAATGCCAGGATTTTTGATGACATCTATCTATCTCCTGCAGAAAAAAGGCGATCCTGAACCTTAACCTGTCCTGCCAGTGGATATTGTCTATCCTGCAGGCGCCAAGACTCTCAAGTGTCTTAAATGTCCAGTCTTTAGGGATCCTTGTGACAATATCTTTGGCAATATGCTTCTGGGTCAGGCTGAACATCTTTCTCAGGCTTGGATGGGTATCATCAACACTTCCTGCAAGGGCAGTGTTTTTTGGATCAGCCCTCCAGTCAGGGTCCAGCACAGCGACATCGGCCCTGATGCTCTTGAGAAGATCCTCATCAAGTACATCACCCACAATAAATTCTATCCTATCCTCAACACCGTAAAGCCTGGCATTGTATCTGGCATGCCTAATCCTATCACTATTCAGATCCACAGCGTAAACCTTGTCCATAACTTTTGCAAGCTGGACAGAAAGCAAACCAACAGCACAGCACAGTTCAGCAACCCTCTTGAACCTAATGTACTGAGCCAGCTGGACCGAGATATAGGCTCCAACAACCTCTGGGCAGCTCATATGCAGAGCATCTTTATCTGCCCTGACATCCTTTGAGAATTTGCCTTTCATCAGACATCATCCTCCTGCCCTGCTGCCTCCAGCGCAAGCTTTGCGATGCTCCTCACATCAGAGGGCATATCCTCCTTTTCATAGATCTCATCGATCTCCTGGCCTGAAAGCCACCTGAAATCAAGGAGCTCATCCCTGTTCATCTTCAAGCTGTTGGAGTCTGCTGTCCTGCAGATGTAGAATAAGCAGCAGTGCTCATGGTCTCCTACATTGTGGACGTTTACATGAAAAGGGTTCTTGAGCTGCCTAACATCACTGTCGACCTGGAGATTCTTCATGCTGTCGATGATCTCGATCCTGAGGTTGACCTCTTCCTTGAACTCCCTTTTAAGGGCATCATCAGGAATCTCATCCTTTTCTATATGTCCTCCCACAGGAAGCCACTTTCCAAGCTTCCTGTGCTTGATCAGGAGCACCTTTCCCTCATGAACAAGATATCCGGCAACGACCATATCTATCCTCATGCAAATGCTGATGTCAGAGTAGTATTTAAAGATTATTAAAGAGAAGTTATTTAATTTCAATATAGAAAGTAAAATAACCGTGTTTTTTAAACGAAAGTTTTAAATACAAATATAGCAGGATACTGTAAGTATAGACCCCTAAATGTTAAAATGAAAAAAAGAGCCTGGTTGGTGTCCATAACCATATTTCTGGTATTTGTCCTGATTTCAGGATGCACAACTGATGGAGGCGCTGATTCTGATTATGTAGGCAGGGAATACCATAGAGGTACCCAGGGGATAGAGACGGATTTTGTGAGGAACGCCCCGCCAAGCACTGTCTATGAAGGAGACAGCCTGGAAGTCATAGTTGAGCTGCGGAACAGAGGAGCATGGCCTACAAGTGATATACTGGAAGGCAAACTTGAAGTCAGCGGTTTTGACCTGAACGCTATCAGAGGGACATGGCAGGGAGGCAACCAGATGCCCAATGACCTGCAAGGAAGAAGCATGTACAACCCTGAAGGAGGATATGACACCATGACCTACAGGGACAGCGACGGGGTAAGGGTGCCTTTTGAAGCTGACAAGTACGAAGCAAATATACTGGTACACTCCTGCTACAGGTACAAGACGATGGCATCCCCTATAGTCTGCATAGACCCTGACCCATACAGAGTAGTGCAGGAAGAGAAAGTCTGTGATATAGAAGACTCTATAAGTGTAGGCTCAGGCCAGGGAGGACCTGTGGGAATCTCGAGCATAAGGGAAAAAGTGGGCAGCGAAAATATATATTTTGAGATCTACATCAGGAACTTTGACAATGGGAGAGTGGCTCACTGGAACGCATACAACCGGTGCCCGTTTGACCTTGAATATGACGAGATCAACAAGGTGATCGTGGATGTAAAGCTTCCTTACGACTCAAACCCTGACTGCAGCCCTGCAGGAACAGCATCAGACCCTGTCAGGCTTGTAAACGGCCAGGGATGGATGCACTGTTCTTTTAACAAACCGATGAGCGGAAGCGCTTTCACAACACCTCTTCAGATAGAGCTGAGATACATATACTCAGATACCATAGAGAAAGAGGTAGAGATCATAAGGATTACAGGTTAAAACAAAAAAGTTTAAATAAAGGGTCTTATTTAGAAAGACGCAAGGAGGCGCAAAAAATGAAAGCATATATACTGGCTGCAATCGCTGCGATTCTACTGGTCTCAATATCCGGCTGTGAAGAAGGGGACCAGACACAAGAGGTCACTCCATTCATAGGGGGAACCACAGGACTTCTCCTAAACCTTGTAGAAAACAGCCCTCCGGAATCTGTCTATGACGAGGGAAACCATCCGTTCGATGTCACTGTGAAGCTCAAGAATGACGGCGAGGAGTTTGTGGCAAAAGAAGACTGCATAGTGAAGATCAGCGGCATAGACCCTGTGGAATACGGCCTGACACCAGCTGACATGGTAAAGAATCCTGAAGAAGATCTTAATGAGAGGAAAAAGGATGCTGAAGGAAACATCATAGAAGGGACGGTCACTTGGGTCAACTTTCCAAACTTTGTTTACCAGGGAGAGGTCAGCGGACCTACACCTTACACGATACGGGCAGATGCATGCTATAAGTACGGCACCACAGTCAACTCCAAGCTTTGCATCAAGGAAAACCTTCTTGACGTGGAAGATGATGACATATGCAAGGTAGAAGAGGAAAAACAGGTGTTCAATTCAGGAGGACCTGTACAGGTAATCTCTCTCTACGAAGAGCCAAGCGCAAAAGACAAGATAGTGTTCCAGTTCAAGATAGAGCACAAGGGCAACGGAGAGGTCTATCAGCTGGGAAGCGAATGCGAACATGAAAGAACCTATGAGGACAAGGTATGGGTCGAAGTGGTCACAGAACTTCCAGGACTAAGCTGCCAAGGACTTGTTGACGGAACTGAAACAACAGGATATGTGACGCTTTATGGCGGTGAAAGGACCATAAGGTGCGTGCAGCAGATAATTTCTGAGTCTGATTTTGAGAAGGTCGCCAAGATATACCTCACTTATCTTTATGAGGACGATACCTCAACCCAGATCGTGGTGAAGGCAAGTGATTAGTACGGTTGACATCCAGAAATACATAGCCTAGAGAACCACCAGAACTATCTTAAGAGCCTGGCGACAGCCAGCTCCACTGTTTCTTTGTCATAACCTGAATTCACCAGAGAATCAACTATCTTGTCAACTGGCTCATGTCTCTCCATCGCAATCTTGACCATGGGGAGCACATGCTCAAGTTCGCTGAAGTTCTCAGAACCTGCCTCTTTCACCAAGTATCCTTCAGATGAGTTTTTCCATCGCTTGTAGTCTTTCATAACACCGTTTGCAGCCGAAGATGATCTTCCTGACGCAAGGCTCTGCAGCTTTTTGCTTATCTCTGCAGCAAGTCTCTTTTCTTGATCCTCCCTCTTTCTCAGGATGGATCCCTGCTCCTCAAGCAGCCTCCGAAGCTCTACGATAAGCGCCCCTGACTCAAGCTCAGACCTTGTATGCTCCTTTATGAGTGATTTTATCTTGTGCTCATACTCGTCCCTTATCCTCTTGGTCTGGAACAGCATCTCCTGCTCTTTCTGATCCACCATCTGGGTCAGTTTCCTGATATCATCAAGAAGATGGTATCTTTCATCTTCCAGGAGCTGATTCTTGCTGACAAGCTCCTTGTTAGCGCTCTCAAGGATCTCAAGCCTCTCCCTGTGGGATGAAAGGCCCTTCCTGAGCTGGGAGAGCTCCCTGTTTTTCTCCTGCTGTTGATTGGAAAGCTCCTGGTTCTTCTTCTCAGAACTCCTGAGCTTTTCTACTAGAGTGTTGATATGCATATCAAGGGTCTGTATCTTCCTGTTCTTGTCGATAAGCTGCTGGCTGAAGACAGTCAACTGTCTGTCAGCATCAAGAAATCTTTGCTTTTCTTCAGAAAGCTGCTGCTTCAGATGACTGCTCAGAGACTGGAAGGCAGCCAATTGCTGTTTGAGCGATTCCACGACCTGCCTGAACTCAGCAAGCTGGTCGTCTTTCTGCAGGATCTCATCAGCGAAAGCAGCCAGCTGGTCGTCCCTGAGCCTGGTCCTGCTGCCTTTCTCTGATCCCTTTGTTGACTTACTGTGTCCTGCCTCTTTTCGGGGCATAAAGCACCTCTTTTTCAGTACTGATGCCGATCCAGCTCTGCGAAGTTATATCGCAAACTGGCTCAGTAGCGCCTCGAGCTGGATAAACTCATCACTGCCTTCAGTCATCCTGAACTCTATCTCTCCACACTTGTCGATCATGCGCATCTTCTTCTGCTTGTCGACGTCAAGCTTAAGTATCTCTGACTGAACCTGCTTGACCACATCCACTCCTGAAAGGCCGTAGGTAAGCATCACATCAAGAAGCTTGTCCCTAGCCTCTGTGAACTTTTGATGTACCGCGAGCTGAAGCACCTCAGTAATCTCTTTGGGCCTGGCCATGGAGGCAAGGCTGAATATGACATCTTCAGTGAGATGTTTTGAGATGGCTGCGCTGCTCTGCATGATGTTCTCTACCCTTCGGCAGTCTCCTTCACTGATCTGGTAAAGGGCCTGTTTTGCCTTCTCGTCCACCTTCAGCACTTCTTTCTCTGCGATGCTGTCGATTATCTGGAAAACCTGGTCTTTTTCAAGCAGCCTGAACCTGAACATGGCACACCTGCTCTGGATGGGGTCGATAATCTTGCTGCTGTAGTTGCAGCTGAGTACGAACCTGCATGTTTGGGTATAGTTCTCCATGGTCCTTCTAAGAGCCTGCTGAGCCTCCCGGGTCAGGGCATCACACTCATCCAAGTATATAATCTTGAAAGGTACGTCTCCTATGGCCCTTGTCCTGGCAAAGTCTTTGACCTTGCTCCTGATTATATCTATCCCCCTCTCATCAGAGGCGTTGAGCTCGAGAAAATTGGATCTCCATGCATCCTTGAACATCTTTTTCGCTATGACCAAAGCCAGGGTGGTCTTGCCAGTGCCTGCAGGACCTGCAAACAGGAGATGAGGCATGTTTTTCTGTTCTACAAATGCCTTTACACGCTTGACCACATACTTCTGGCCTTTGATCTCAGAAAAATCCTTAGGCCTATACTTCTATGTCCATACAGCATGCTCTTCCAT
>WJKB01000049.1 GCA_014729345.1 Candidatus Woesearchaeota archaeon | reverse complement strand
GGTTCATCTTTATCCTTACCTTCAGCATGCTTTACGTGTCTGACGCCATCAAGGACAACAATGCATGCGGATGCGTAATCCCAATACCTTACATGCTTTTACTGCTGTCATCCCTGGGCCTTTTCGTGGGCAGCCTCTCGTTCTACATCCTGATATCAAAGCACCTCAAAGAGAGTAGAAAGATGGGCAGGAATGCAGAACTTACCCTTAACTTCCTGGATGATGATGAGAGGATGATCATCAGGGAGCTTATCAGGAACAAGGGAGTCATGCCGCAGTCTGAGCTTGACGAGCACACAGGGATGCACAGGGTAAAGGTACACAGGGTGCTTAACAGGCTGGAAGACAAGGGCATAATAACCAAGATTGATCTTGGCAAGGCAAACAGGATAAGACTGGCTGAAGGGCTTGTTGAGATATTCTGTGAGACATTATAGTGAGACGCATAGACGAAAGTATCAGCGCAAAGCAGAACAAGTTTCCAGGTTATGGAGTATCTCAGAAAATATTTTCAAGAACTTCTTGTCATATTCCACCACAGGGACCATACTGACCACCGCTTCCACAAACTTCCTGTCAAAAGGAAGCTTTCCAAGGATGTCCATGCCTTTTTTTCTGGCGAACCTTTCTATCTCTGCTGTGAGTCCAGGATTGATATCATGCTTGTTTATGACGATGCCTGCAGGTATGCTGAAGTGGGATACAACCTGCAAAGCCCTCTTAAGGTCGCTAAGCGCAGAAGGGGTCGGCTCTGTCACTGCTATTATATAGTCAGAACCTGTGATAGAGGCGATTACAGGACATCCGATGCCTGCAGCTGAGTCAGCAAGGATGATATCAGCGCCCTGTGCTTCAGCAAAATCTTCTGCCTTGTTCTTTATGTAAGTGACCACCTTTCCGCTGCCAGACTCCCCTATGTCAAGCTGGCCGCTAATCAGTGAAAACCCATACTTTGTCTTTCCCATACCTACCTTTGCATTGCTTGCCTGTCTCATCAATACAGCGCCAGCAGGGCACACCAGCTCGCATACACCGCACCCCACGCACCTGAGAGGATCAAAAACAGGACCTTTTTCCCATGATATTGCGCTGAAATAGCAGTTCTCATAGCACTTCCTGCACCTGGTGCACTTTTCAGGGATAAGTTCTGCCTTCTCGCCTGTCTGGACATTTTTCCAGCTATCAGATCCCTCTTGCCTGAGTCCCAGGACAAGGGCAAGATTAGGGGCGTCGACGTCACAGTCTGCAGCGACGATCTTTCTTTTATTCTCTGCAAGCAGGACGGCAAGCGATGCAGTCAAGGTGCTCTTTCCTACCCCTCCTTTTCCGCTCAGTACAGTTATCTTTTTCATGATATCATGCCATAGATGCTGTTCAGTCCAGGTTTCCCCTGGCTTTCTCAGCATCAAGTATCCTCCTTATAGCAAGGACATAAGCCGCCATCCTCATGCTCAATCCCTGCTTGTCCTTGAAAAGCTCATAGGTCATGTCAAAGGCACCAGCCATCTTCTCCTCAAGCACCCTGGTCAGGTAATCCTCTGTGAAGATATGGCCTGTCTTGTTTTGGCACCATTCGCAGTAGCTTGCGACCACTCCGCCTGAGTTTGCGAGTATGTCAGGGACTGCCACAATACCCTTCTTCAGGAGTATGTCATCAGCTTCTGCAGTCACAGGCCCGTTGGCCAGCTCAAGGATGACCTTGGCCTTGACGTCAGCAGCGTTCTTGACGGTTATCTGGTTCTCAAGCGCGGCAAGCACAAGGACGTCCGCTTCCAGCTCAAGAAGCTCCTGATTTGAGATGCGCCTGCCCTGATGGAAGGTGACAGACCCCTTGTCTTTTTTTGCATCTATGACCTTGCTGACATCCAGGCCGTCTGTATCCGATATCCCACCCTTGCTGTCGCTGACAGCGATGACCTTATAGCCGTCATTTTCAAGCATGCATGAGATGTTCATGCCTGCGTTGCCAAAGCCCTGAACAGCTACAGAGGTCTTTTTTGGGTCCTTATCCATCTTCTGGAGCAGGCGGTCAAGGATTATCTTTCCTCCTCTTGAGGTGGCGTCTGCCCTGATGGCGCAGCCTCCGAGGGACATGGGCTTGCCTGTGATCATGCCAGGCTCGTGCCTTTTCTTGATCTTCTCAAACTCATCAAGCATCCAGGCCATCACCTGAGGGTTGGTATAGACATCAGGGGCAGGAATATCCTTGTTTTCTCCAAGGTGCTCATGGAAAGCTTGCACATAAGCCCTGCTGACCCCCTGGAGATCATTAGCTTCCATCTTCCTGGGATCTATTTTCACCCCTCCTTTCGCACCTCCATAATGCAGCCCAGCAAGAGAGTTCTTTAGGCTCATCCAGAATGACAGGGACTTCACCTCATCCTCGGAGACCCCTGGATGGAACCTTATACCCCCTTTTCCAGGGCCCAGAGCGTCGTTGTGCACGATCCTCCAGGCATCATACTCTTTTCCCTCAACCTTTAGTTTTGCCTTATTGACTGCCTTGTGGCTCAGCAGCAGCTTTTTCTCATCCTCACCGAGTTCCAGATATGCTGAGACCTTTTCAAGATTTGTTCTGATATTCTCAAATACTGACATGTTCAATCAACCTCCGGATAGTACTTTTCAACATCACGCCAACCGACCTGTCTGTCCTACAGATGATGATCCTTTTGTTTCAACACGCTTCAGTCACCGCCTTCAGCCTGGCTGTTATTTCCGATTATCTGCTGCAATATGTTGATAAGGGCCTTGTCCTCTATTGGCTCTCCTCTTGAGTATGCTTCCATGATCCTTTTCCTATGGGGTATCTCTGCGATGATTCCTGTGTTGTACTTGGCTGCGATCCTCTCTATGAGGCTCCTGTCACCTATATCTGACCTGTTCAAGATGATACTTGCAGGCACCTTGAGAGTCCTGCAGAGGTTGAGGATCAGGTCCAGGTCATGCGCTCCCAGAGGGGTGGGTTCTGTGACAGCAAGCGCAAGCTCGCAGTACTTCAGAGCGGATATGACGTTGCAGTGGGTGCCTGCAGCCGTGTCCACAAAGGTCATGCTGTACCTGCCCTGACCTTTTCGAAGATCCTCTGCAAAACTGATCTCCTTTTCAACCACAAAATCACTGCCAAAATAGCCGGGCATGATCTCTGCAGATACCAGGGACAGCCTGCCATGTTTTCCGGTAAATATCTCCCCGACCTTCTTTCTTCCCTTTGTGATGGCTCTGGTGGGACAGGTGATCATGCAGGCTCCGCAGCCGTTGCAGAGGTTCTCTACAAACACAGGATACCTGTCCTTCAGGCTCACTATGGCACTGACCTTGCAGATCTTTCCGCATCTTCCGCACTTGATGCATTTTTTTTCATCAAACTTTGGGACCACCTGAAAG
>WJKB01000001.1 GCA_014729345.1 Candidatus Woesearchaeota archaeon | reverse complement strand
GCTTCTTTACCTTCTCGACGTCAGAACCGTAGGCTACTCCGAAAGGCACCACGACCCTTGCGCTTGGCTCAGGAAGCACGTAGTTCTGTATCGTGGCGTTGGCAAGCTTTCCGTTAGGGACGATCACGACCTCGTTGTCCCAGGTCCTTATCCTCGTGCTTCTAAGGCCCACATCTATCACAGAGCCGAAGGTGCCGTCCTCTGTCTGTATGGTGTCGCCTACCTTTATGGACCTGTCGACTATGAGGCTTATACCTCCAAAGATGTTTCCGAGGGTGGTCTGCAGCGCAAAAGCCACTGCAACACCTGCTATACCCAATGATGCCAGCAAAGGTCCTATCTCTATGCCCCAGGCATCCAGGACAAGCAGGAACGCCACTACAAAGAACAGCAGATTGACAGACCTCTGCAGCAGGGATATGACATGGTCATCCACCTTTGACATAGTATTCTGGGCCCATCTCTTGCCCCACTGCTCAAGCAGTATATTGATCACACCTACGACTATATAGGCTACAAGCACGAATATCAGTGACACAAGTATCTTGTCAGAGATATTGACCCATCCTTGCGAGAGCTTGCACGCGATCAGCCCGAGCCTGATACCCAGGAACAGTAGTATGAAGGATATGGGCCTGTTGATCTTGGCGATGATAAGCTCATCCAGCTTTGTCTTTGTCCTGCTGGCCAGTGCAAGCACTATCTTTTCTGTAATCCATACAGAAAGCCTTGATATGACAAAGAATGCGGCAAAGATCATTGCGCCTGCAACATATCTGTTGCCGAAATACTGAACTACCTGCTCTACCATTAGGTTTATGTCAGCCATACCAGGCAGACATCATCCATGGTTTAAATAGTTTTCTGTTGAGAGTGCTTCCAGTCGAGAGATGAAAATATTTATAAAACAATGAAGCTTAAGACATGCAAAAGACAGGGGGGATAAGCATGAAACAACTTACTGCAGAATACAATCCAGACAAACATACTCTCAAGTACAAGGGAGAGATTGACCAGGAGACCATAGATACTGTGACAAGCCATGATGAGGAGCTTATGGAACAGCACCCTGTCTATTCCATGAATGCGCAGGGAAGACAGCAGATGGAGGACGGCTCATTCAAAGAGACTCCCGGACAGCTTGCTCTCACAGTCAGGAACGAGGCAAACGCAGCATATGTTGCGGCAAGTATCAAGGATGTACTTGAGCAGAGAGGCTATGAGGTTGACTATAGGTTTGAGGCTTCAGAAAAAGAAGAGGACCCTGAAAGGCCCTCAAAAGACGAGGATCACAGGCCTGCAAAGGCTGAAGATACAAAAAGCCCATTTTTTAGGGTTTGGTCCTGGCTAAAAACCGTTTGATCACCTTGCCAGTACGCCCTTAAGTATCAGCACCACGCCTGCAACAACAGCGATTAGCGTCATGTATCTTCCTACAAAGGGCAGTCCCTGCAGGACTTCCAGAGCAGGGTAAAACACCAGCCCTATGCCCAGTCCGATCAGAAGCTGTTTATGCATGTTTATCTACCTCTTTCATTTTTTAATGTGAGAGCTTTTTCCTGAGTTCTGCTATGCAGTGCTGCATCTCTTGCTTGACATTTTTTTTTGTAGAAGGGCTGCCGATATGATACTCCCTTTTCCACGACTGCACCTGTCGGTAATGGAGATTCCTGCTGAACCTGCCGTTGAACTCATGCTCCATGGCCATCCACCTTACAAGCAGGCAGTAGAAGTCAAACCCTCTCCTGGCAAGATTTTCTGAGTTGTCGTTGAAAAGCTGGAGTTCTAGGGTCCTGGCAGGATAAGGAGATCCTTTCACAGGTATAAGCCTGACCACGTCATGGATCATGTAGCATGCCTCCCTCATCGCATCCGAGATATCATGCCCATCTGACCTGATGCCTTTGACGATCGAATGCCCTCCCTGGATGACAGAATCAAGATGCTTCTTCCTTCTTCTCATGTATTCAAAAGGATCCTCATTGTCCTTGTGCCGGCTTTCACCTATGTTGTCCTTGAGCGCGTAGTATATCAGTGCAAACTTGGCAGAGACAGCCTGAAGGTCATCAGGATCCATACCCTTCATGGCCTTTTCTGCCACATAAACACTGTCCAGCTTAAGGCTTTTAGACCTCATCTGCGCCAGCTTGTTGTAAGGGTCTGAGGTCCTTAGCTCAAAAGTGAGAAAAGATACATAAGAATTCCATTCATCAACCGCAGACTTGACCGCATGGACCAACCCGCTGTAATCGCCGCGCATGCCCAGCTCGTATACGCTCTGCGCCTCATGAGGATTTGTCATGAAGCCTGGAAAAATGGAACCTTATAAAAAATTTTTGATATGCTACTGCCTACTCCTTGCCCAGGGAAGAGCCTTTTATGGAAAGAGAGCCCTTGTCTACCCGGATCACATACTCATCCTTGTCATTGAAACCTGTGATGTTGGTCACAACCTCTGGAAGAAGTATCCTGTTGCCCCTGAAGTCGAGGTTTGAGATGATCTCCCTGACCTTTTCAGGCTCTTTTACAGCCTCTCCTATGCCAAGCTCCTCAAAGATCTCAGAAGTGCCCTGCTTTTTCCTTCCCTCAACCCTCTCCCTGGTCTGTTCGAACAGGTATTTTGCGATCTTGTCAGCGATATCCACGCCAGTAGCCTTGGTGATGCCCTGGAGCCCGGGGCTGAGGTTTATCTCGATGACCACAGGCCCCTTGGTGCTCTCAAGCATGTCGACTGCGCAGATGTTTGCACCTAGGATGTTGCAGGTGTCCACAGCCACCTTCTTGGTGAACTTGTCCAGCTCAGAAACTTCTCCAGCGCCTCCGGCATGGATGTTTGCCCTTTTCTCACCTATGACAGCTTTCCTTTTCATTGAAGCCACGACCTTTCCGCCCACGACGATAGCTCTTATGTCAACGCCTCCTGTCTCCACATACTCCTGTATGAGGAAAGGCTGCTTCAACGCGCTGAGGGCGTCAAGCAGAGAGGAGGCAGATGCATAACTGTCTGCGAACATCACACCTTTTCCCTGGGTGCCTGAGGGAAACTTCATGACTATGGGATAGTTGACCTTCTTGAGGATCTTTTTTGCAGCTTCAGGTGTCGCGCTCAGGTAAGTGGTAGGCATGGGAATCTTGTATTTCTGGAGCTGCAGGTGGGTAAGTATCTTGTTATGCCCCACAGTGAATGCATCGTTCCTGATGGGCATGAAACAGTCGTTGTAATAGGCTTTTGTAAGGCTGCCCAGGATGTTTGCGTACCTGAAGCTGCCTTTTGCATATATGCAGTCAAACTTGGTAAATGGCTTTCCTTCGTAAAGGACCTCCAGCCCCTTTGTGCTAATG
>WJKB01000048.1 GCA_014729345.1 Candidatus Woesearchaeota archaeon | reverse complement strand
TTCATGCTCCAGCACTTCCAGCGAGATGTCAAATCTGGTCCCTTCAGCAGGCGACAGCCTTACTCCCATCTGGTAATCTATGCAGCAGAGATCCTCAGGATTGCTTTCAGTGTCAGCTCTTAGCTGTGCCACAAGGCTTTCAAGCGTATCCTCTGCAGTTGCAGTGGAAAGATAGAGCTGGTTGCATACCCTGCTTGCCAGGGTGACACATTTTTCAAGCGCTTTGGAGCTGTTCCTGCTCCTGCCTGAATGCATGCAGTATCTTCCCACAGAAAGCTCCACATATCCGCTTCTTCCTTGTGCGTCCATAGAGGAAAGAAGATACAAGGAAAATAAGAATATTTCGGTTCAGGCATCTGCCTTTTCTTTTTCCTGCTTGACAAAAGATATTATCTTGTCCACCACCTCTTCGACTGTCATGGAGGTGGTGTCCAGCCACAGGTCGTAGTTGTCCTTTTTTAGAAAATCTATCCCATACATCTCCTTGTATCTTTTCTTCTCTGAGTCAGCCCTCTCTTTTATCTTTTCCATGGCCTTGCCTATGCTGTCAAATGATTCCTCTGCCCTGTTGTCCTTCATGATTCTTTTTGCCCCTTCCTCTGGATCGACATGGAGGAATATCTTGATGCTTTGAGGTATGAAATGCCACCCAAGCCTCGAGTCGATGACAAAATCATCCTCCTCTTGCCCGAGTGTCCTCTGTCTTTCGTCAAGCTCCTCGTCGACCCTGGGGTCAGCCTCTGCGATATTGTGGAACTCTTTCCAGGCCACCCCTCTAGCCTCTGCCATCTCCCTCATGAAGTCGCCGTTTGAATATCTTTTCAGATCAAGCTTGTTGGCTACCATGTCTGCCACAGTGCTCTTTCCTGAACCAGGTGAGCCGCTTATGGTTATGATCATAATAAAAAGAAAAGAGAAGCAGTATAAAAATGTTGGCAAAATCTAGTCCATGCTGCAGGCTTCCTGCACCCTCTTGATATCAGATATCAGGTATTTCTCCTGCTCATCTATCTGAGGAAGGAAGTTGACCAGAAGCTTTTCCATCTCTATGCTGTACCACCTGAGCCTGAGCTTCTTGTCTACCCTTATCTTGACCACTGTATCAGGGCTGCACAGGACATTTGCGTCATAGATGTATCTTCCGTCTATCGCATATCCCCATTGGGAATTGTACATCACCCACCCTTTCTCAAAGAACACTGTCTCACCATTTACCTCCTTGCTGTACATCTCATAGGAGCTGTTGTAATACGCGTTCTTGTTGTTGATGGACTGCTCTTCGAGGTCTGCAATCTTTTCATAGTTTATCTCTTCTTCATCCTCAACATTGACCTTGTGCTGCTCTTCCATGAATCTCCTGAAATCCTCATCTGAAAATATATAGTCCTGAGGATCCTTCAGCCTGTAGATAAAGAATTTTTCCACACTCGGTGCATAGACCTCATAGCTCTGCTCAAATCGGTTGGGGCTTTCCCTGTCATACTCCCTGAACCTGAAGTCTGAGGCTCCGAACTTGCTGTCGATGGCCCTGCCGACCTCATCGATGGACACAGGCTCTGATGTTTCAGGCTCTGCATCTGTTTCTTCACTTTCACCAGCCTCCTGAGCTTCCTCCTCACGCTCAGCAACATCGTCTGCTTCGGCATCATCTTCTGCATCGTCGCAGAGGCCGTTGTTGTTTGCATCAAGACAGCATCTTCCTGCAGACTTTATCAGCGGCTCTTCACAGACAAGACATCCGCTCAGCATCATCGCTATCATAATAGGTATCATAAGATAAAGTATTTTTTTCATAAGTATCACCCAAGAGCAGGAATGTTGTTCAGATATAAAAAATTTGTCAAAGAGACTGAAAAAGATCGAGATCCAGGGATAGCTTTATATATATTGCAGCATTGAGATGCAATCATAAGAGGGATATTATCATGAATGCTGCAGGAAAAAGAGGTAAGCAGGAGATGTTTACATGGTATTCTGCAAGAGTGTTCTGCATGATTATGCTTTTTTCCGGCATCCTGTCAGTCGTTCTCTATGCCGCGGCAAGACCTCACGGATCCTTTATGGCTGCGCTCGGCCTGGTGGTGGTTGGCATATCAGCGCCTGTGGCTTTCTTTTCTGCTGTCGCTGTATTTTTGCTGGGCATCAGGCATATTAGGGTCTACAGGGAGCATGGGAAAACATTTGCAATGTTCTCAATCGCAGCATCTGTGCTGGTGTTTGCTGTGATCACAGGCCTGGCTGTGCTTGAATTCTCAGTATGATCAGGTAATTGTATATGTGTGGGCAATGTTTTTATACCTGACCTTGTTTTCTTTATTTATGAACACCAGTGTTTCAGAGAAAGTATGTATCTCACTGTTGAGGAAAGGATACACTATCAGGTCGCTTTCGAAAAGATGCTTTGATATCATAGCCAGGAAAGGGACCTCCATACTCCTGATAAAGATGCTAGAGGATGCCGATTCCATCAGCAGGGAGTATGCTGAGCAGATGCTCAGGATAGGCAAGTACCTCTCAGCAAGCCCTCTTATCATAGCTGAAAAGGCAGGCAGGAAACTGGATGATTTCGTGGTCTATACCAGGTTCAACATCTATACCCTCAACATCCTCACATTCAGGAACTGCATAGATAACAAGCTGCCTTTCATAAAACGAGACAGGGCAGGACTGAAAGCAGAGCTGATAGGTACGAAGGTCAGGCAGCTCAGGGAAAGGGAAGGGCTCAGCCTGAATTCGCTTGCAAGAAAAGTAGGAGTGAGCCCCAGGATGATATCAAAGTATGAGGACGGAAGCTCTGAGATAACTGTCTGCAAGGCCCTCAAGATGTATGACCTGCTCGGACATGAGGTTTTCTCAAAGATAGACATATTCCATACGAGCACACACCCTGAGGATGTCAACTCTTCTTTCACCAAGAAGTACCATGACCTGGGCTTTGAGGCTACTGAGACAAGAAAAGTGCCTTTCAGCATAATCGCAAGAAAGCAAGATGAGATAATACTTACAGAGATAGGTGATTCTCCTGATCCTCATGCTGAGTCGCTTGCCAAACTGATCGACGCTGACAACCTTGTGATATTCAGGAAAAAGAGGCCCAAGCATGTACCTGGCCTTACGAAAAAAGAGTTCCTTGAGCTTGAGGAGGCAGGAGAGCTTGTCAGGTTCATCAAAGAGTTCTGAAGCCACAGCCCTGCTTCTTTGCAAAGTCCTGATCCATGGCTCAGGATTCATGCACCAGGGTCTGTATCCTGCTCCACCAGCCTGCTGTATTTTTCAGCTGTATCTGCGAGATTGTCCAGGTAGGATTCAAGCGAGGGCCTTCTCCAGGGCCTCTTGTTTACAGCCCTGTCGATAGCTTTCTGCAAGACCTTACCAGTATCCCCAAAAAGATCTGCAGGCAGGTTCCAGTTCCATATTGCAGGGTAATAGACCATGCCTGTAAGCATGGTGTGAAGCAGCGCTCCGACGTGGAACACCTCTGTTTTTTGACCCTTGTGGGCTCCTCTGATCTCTTCCGGCGCATTGTACCAGGTATTCTGAAGGAATCTCAGGGAAGGCTTTTGCTCAAGCTTCTCTGGTATTGCACTTCCGACCATTATGTCCTGTCCTTCCAGGAATATGCTCGCAGGATATATATGCATCTGGGAAAGGTCATGTTTGTGCAGGTAGAGCAGCCCGTGGACTACTCCTCTTGCGATCCTTAGCGCATCAGCTGCATCTATCCTCCTGCGACCCAGCACATTGTTTTCAAGAGGCACAGCATGGTCTGTAACATAGAAGTGTCTTCCTGCATGGCTGCCATACTCGATTATGCTCAGCAGGTTGGGATGGTCAAGGCCTTTCCAGAGGTCTGCCTGCTCCTGAAACCTTGAAACCAGGTCAGCATGCCCTGATACGTGCTCTTTTAGTGCCACTATCCTTGCATCCTGTCCCATCCTTCTTGCATGGAAAACATCAGCATAATCAATAGAACTCCCATGCTTTCCCACCAGGGAGTATTCCCCGACCGCTTCAATATTATCATTCTTTGTCCAACCGAACATTTTATCACTTGATAGTAGTTTATTATATTTAAATCTATCTGATTTTCAAGTGTCTCTAAGGGTTTCTCTCTCAAAAGATTTATAAATCAGGCGCATATCTTACAGTTTGATATCATAATTTCAGTCCGTAAGGCACTGAAAGCAGAGATGATCTGATATGGAAAAGAAAGTCAATGCTACCATTGTCGGTGAAGGGGGAAAGAACATGACCAAGAAGACGATACTGTTGATACCTGCATTTTTCCTGCTGCTGGCGCTTCTGATCGCATGCATCAGGATAATCGATGATGGAGAAGTAGGAATCAAGAAGACGCTGGGAAACTATGATGATCTTGAGCTTGGCACAGGTGTCCAGCTCAAGCTGCCAGTTATCCAGCAGATATACACTGTCAACACAAAAACACAGACCATCGAGGAGGAGGTATCTGTACCCTCGCAGGAAGGTCTTATTGTCGGCCTTGATGTCAGCGTGATGTACAGCATAAAGCCTTACAGGGCTTCTGAGATAATGCAGACAGTGACAGGAGATATAAAAGATACCCTGCTTATTCCTTACATCAGGTCAGGTATAAGGGACACTGTCGCCGGGTATGAGGCAAAAGCTATCTATTCTGAGGCAGGCAGGGTAGAGGTGGCACAGAAGCTCAAGGAGATGCTTAGGAACAAGCTTGGCGAAAGCCTTAACATACAGGATGTTGTCCTCAGGGATGTGAATCTTCCGGAAAGAGTAAGGAACGCGATAGAAGAGAAGATAGATGCAGAGCAGAAGGCGCAGAAAAAAGAGTTCGAGCTGCAGGCTGCAAAGATGGACGCAGAGATAGACATCGAGAGAGCAAAAGGGATATCTGAGTCAAACAAGATTATCGCAGGGAGCATAACACCCAGCTACCTGAAGTGGAAGTTCATAGAAGCTCTTTCTCTTTCAGGAGCAGATGTCATCTATGTACCGACTGAGGCAAACCTTCCGATACTTGAAGCAGGAAAGATGGCTTCAGATACAGGAACTGTTGTTTGGGGAGACGAATAGCCAGTTTAGATGCGATATGCAAAACAAACAACTGCTTGAGGAGTTTGAGGCTTCCTTCAACGATCTGAAAAAAGAACTTGGCTTCAGTTCATCGCTTGAAGAACTCGACGAGATATTCTTCTTCAAGGATATGATAATGCAGGCAGGATTTTCCAGTCCACAGCTTTCCAGGATGCTCTGCGGAAGGATACGGGACACGTATCATGCCTGGATAAGCCAGCTCCATTCATGGCTCATGCCAAACCCTTCTTCTATGATAGGCATCTCTGAGAGCCAGGCATTCAGCGAGGAGGAAAAGGCAGAGATAACAAACCTGATGAAGAGGCTCATGGCTTTCGTATCCCAAAACGTGCTCATAGGCCTCACCAAGGACAGGGAAAAGGAAGCCAGATACATGGACGATGCTGTCAGGCTTTGGAATGACAACAAACAGACGCTGATAACATATGCTTATAAGGTAAATGATTACTGGAACCAGCAGGCTAAGTGAAAGTGATGGAGGTTCTGCTGTATGTTGATCAGAGCAACCAAAGCCCACCAGACCAAAAACTTTAAATAGAACCAGTTATCTACTTTTTCTGCAAATTTAAACAAATATGGGGGATGATAAAATGACAGACCAGAATGTACAACCTATTTTTATCCTGCCGGAAGGGACGCAGAGAAGCACCGGCAAGACAGCCCAGAAGAACAACATCATGGCAGCCAAGATGGTGGCTGAGACCGTAAGGACAACTCTCGGCCCCAAAGGCATGGACAAGATGATAGTGGATTCTTTGGGAGATGTTACAGTCACGAACGATGGTGTGACCATACTCGAGGAGATGCAGATAGAGCACCCTTCTGCAAAGATGATCGTCGAGGTCGCCAAGACACAGGAGGATGAGGTCGGAGACGGCACCACCACTGCAGTTGTCCTTGCAGGAGAGCTGTTAAAGAACGCAGAAGAGCTGCTTGAGAAGGAGGTCCACCCCACTGTCGTGGCCAGGGGATACAGGATCGCTGCAGACAAGGCCCAGGAGATACTTGATGAGATAGCTGAGCCTGTGACAGAGAAGAACACCGATATCCTCAAGAAGATAGCTATGACTGCGATGACAGGCAAGGGCGCAGAATCCTCCAAAGAGCTGCTTTCAGAGCTTGCTGTCAAGGCAGTCAAACAGGTGCTTGACAAGGAGGAGGATGTCATCAGCTTTGACAAGGAAAACATAAAGCTCGAGAAAAAGGTAGGCGGAGCAGTCTACCAGTCAGAGCTTGTCACAGGACTTGTCATAGACAAGGAAAGGGTGCATGCAGGCATGCCAAGGTTTGTCAAGGACGCAAAGATCGCGCTCATCGACTCTGCAATAGAGATAAAGAACACAGAGATTGAGGCAAAGATACAGATAAACGATCCCAACCAGATGCAGGCCTTCCTGGACCAGGAAGAAAGCATGCTGAAAAAGATGGTCGAGAAAGTGGCAGAATCAGGAGCGACCGTCGTCTTCTGCCAGAAAGGGGTGGATGACATGGCCCAGCATTTTCTTGCAAAGCACGGCATCTATGTCGCAAGAAGGGTTAAAAAGTCTGACATGGAGGCTTTGGCAAGGGCTACCGGCGCAAAAGTGGTCACCAACCTCGATGATCTTTCAGGTAAGGACCTTGGCTACGCAGGAGTTGTTGAAGAGCAGAAGATAGGAGATGAGGAGATGACCTATGTGAGGGAATGCAAGAATCCAAAAGCAGTCACAATCCTTGTCAGGGGAGGTACAGAGCATGTTGTCGCTGAGGTAACCAGAGCTGTGGAAGACGCCATCGGAGATGTTACTGCTGCCCTGAAGATCGGAAAAGTGGTTGCAGGAGGCGGAGCTCCTGAAGTTGAACTGGCAAAAGGCCTGAGAAAGTATGCCAACAAGCTTTCAGGCAGGGAACAGCTTGCAGTCAACGCTTTTGCAGACGCTATGGAAGTCATACCCACAACACTTGCGGAGAACGCAGGCATAGATCCTATCGATATCATGACAGAGCTTAAGGCAGCCCATGATAAGGGCACAAGATGGGCAGGCATAGATGTTTTCACAGGAAAGATCGTCGATGCCTGGAAGAAAGGCGTCCTTGAGCCTCTCAAGATCAAGACACAGGCAGTAAGCTCTGCCTCAGAAGTTGCTGAGATGATACTGAGGATCGACGACGTGATCGCCGGAAGCAGCAAAGGCGGAGAAGGCGGAATGCCTCAGATGCCGCCTGGAGGAGGTATGGGCGGTATGGGCGGAATGCCGGGTATGTGACATTCTTATTATCTTTTCTTTTTCCTTATCTTCTTTTTGCTTAGCTTTTTCTATACCACAGAAAACAAAGAGACATCCAAAAGTTATAGAGGATGCTATCATGTTATGTGGGAAAGGAAATAATAGATACTATGGCAAAGGTACAAAAGCAAAAGCCCACACAGTTTCAATCATATTCCCCCCTTACGATCGAGACGATCGCATTCATGGAACCTACCCCAAAATTCATCCCTTCAACAGCTGCTCTCATGCCAGAATACATCACAGCTATGCATGCAGAATACTGCTTGACATATCCAAGTGTATCTGAGGGAACATCCCTGCATTCATACAAGCAGTGCATCAGGACAAGGGTAAGTCCGCTGTAGAATCCTGTCTTAAGTCCTGAAAATGCTATGCCCTTCAGATCATTGTCCAGGTTATCCATATCATCATGATAGAGGCTGGCATATAAAAATCTTTACGCTTGAGGCTGAAAACATATGAGCAAGAAGTGAATTACATCCTTACAAGCTGCGCCTGTTGCTGTTCAGACACATAAAAGTCTTTGCCCACACAGGTATATCCCATGTCTTCAAGTACATTGCGATGGGCGTCGGAAAGATCTTCTGTTGCAAGCCTGATGTCCCGCAATCTGACATCACTTCCAAGGCAATCCCTAAGATACAGGATCACATGAGGTTTTGAAGGCAGCCTTCCCTCGCTCCACTGTTCTTCAATGAAGTCGAGTCCAAGCTCTGTAAGCGCTCCCCTCTCGTCTGCTCTCAGTATTTGTTTTGCTAATGCCATGCAGGCATGAATTGCCGGTCTATTTAAAAATATTACTGTTTTAATACCATTCCCAAGTAGATATTTTACACAAAACCTCTGCTTTTTCAAGCAAAAGATTTATATACAAATAAGCCAATTAGTGCCTATATAGTTATTATTGGAGTTAAGCTGGCTTGACTTCAACTGATATTATGCAAAAAAAGAAGGTGATCAGATGACGGATGAATATGATATTATCCCTCACAAAGAGATAAAGGCTCTGAAAAAAGAGATTGATGAGCTCAAGAAAGGGCAGGAAACTAGTTCTGGAAAGACGCTGCAGAATACTATCGAAGATATGAGCATGAACATGCAAAAGATGACCGAGATGTTCAAGGAAGCCCTCGGCAGCG
>WJKB01000047.1 GCA_014729345.1 Candidatus Woesearchaeota archaeon | reverse complement strand
TTGTTGCAGACCGCCCTTGCAGTCAGGCCTTCAGTATCCTCAAGGCAGAAAACAGCCTCTGGCTTGTCTCCTGGATTCAGCCTGACAGCTCCCACGATGTTTCCGTCCCTGAGAAGCTCTATGGCAGTCACGTGATGGTCCTCTTCCATGGGATGATGGTCTGATCCTACCTTGACAACAACCCTGCCTTCCTTTTGTTTCTCTATCACAGGCACGTGTTTCTCTTTGCCTTCCTCTTCCTGTGCCTTGGGCTCCAGCCTGTCCATGGCCTGGGAGCAGCATACAAGATTGGCTTCTCCTGAGAACACTACCTCCACAATGTTTCCGCATATCTCACACTTGTATATCTCATTCTTCTTTATTCCTGTCATTAGATCACCTTTTTTGCTCTCCTTGTCATATCCCCAGGGACTCAAGCTCTTTTTTCAGCAGCTCCTCATGAGACTTCTCTTCCTGGGCAAGGCATTCAAACAGCTCTTTTGCATCTTTGTCTTCCACAGACCTTGCAAGCTTAAGATACTTTTGTTTTGCACCAATCTCTGCCCTGAGTGCGAACTTCAGCGCATCTTTGACCTCCTTGAACTCATCTATCGGTGTGAGCATAATCTCTTTTCCGATATCTATGGGTCTTTTCTCCCCAGCACTGCATATCCTGCTCATATCCATGGATTCCAGCCTGTTCTTGTGCTGCTGTTCCTCCTCAGAAAGCCTTTTCAGGAGCTTTTTCACAGAAGGTGTCTCTATCTTTTCAGCACATTCCCTGTACAGCTTCCTGAAGTATTCTTCTTCCTCCATAACTTTCTTTATGATCTTTTTCAGCTGTTCATCCATCATTGCCATCACAATCACCTGATGATATATAAATATTCGCCTGTACAGGTCATAATGTCCACAGCACCGCTATCAGCACAAGATAGATGGCTCCTCCTACTACAAAGTAAAGGGGCTCCCCTTGTTTGCCTTTTGGAAGCATATCCCTGAAAACAACATATGTCAGGATGCCTGCTACAAGCCCTACAAGGTATATCATGAACGAGCTTGGTATGAAGAAGAACTGAGCTATAAAAGCCCCTGCCAGCACGCAGAAGCCCTGCATCATCTCCAGGTAGCTGAGTTCTGTCTTCCGTGCGTCTGTCAGCCGTAGCCCATAGAGAGACATGGCTGATATTCCTGAGTAGATGAACACAGGTATAAAGAACAGCACGCCTGACCTGACACTGACCTCAGTGAGCCTGTAGAGGGCTATCCCAACCACAAGGTAATAGGCCATAAGTCCTACACCATGCGCCATCTCAAGGTCAAATCTTCTTTCACTCCTGCTTGTCTTCCTGTATATCTCCTTGTCCACCACATACAGGACAGCAAAACCCAGCAGTACAGATGTCATCGCATAGGGGCTGAGGAATCTGGCCTGCCTGTAGAACTCAGGGTAAAGCCCCAGGAACACATAGACAGTGGCGATGCCTGCGACAAAAGAAAACATCTGTTCTCCGAATTCCCTGCAGACCTTGCAGAACCTGTCAGACCAGTAATGGGCGATCGCGATAAGCACTGCAAAGACTATAGGAAGTATCATACTGCACCTCTTTTCTTCTTATACATAGATTAAGGTATATAAATCTTGTGCCAAAAACATGCCCGCTTTTCAGGCAGAACGTGCCTTGTAGTTTGCAGTCAGGCAGTGCAGCCTGTAATCTCCTCAAGCTGCCCTATGGAGTGGACTCCGCGGTAAAGCCTGTCCCTGTACTCCCAGGTAGGGAAGGCATGGATATCTTCGCATCTCTCATGATCTTTTGAGCATTCGACATAGCTGATGCCCTCAAAAGAGCCTTGGAATCTCTCTTTCTGGACATCACACGCATGGCACCAGTAAGCACCGTACATCATGACTCCCTTTTCAGTCAAGCACTGTGCAAAACTGTCATAGTCAGGCCTGGTCAGATTCCTGATAAGGATCCCTGAAGCCGCGGCTGCCGCCAACGCGAAAAGCACTACAGCGGTTATCATGATCTTGGATCTCATCTGGCGTCCTATATGCTTCCGATCCATTGGCCTATCCAGTGCGTGCTGATTATCACCAGAACTGCTATGGCTATGTGCTCAAGCACTGCCTTAAGCCTGCTGATCTCTGTCTTTTTTGTAAGTGAATAGCTGAAAAGCGCTATCAGCGCAAGCCCCCATGCGACACTTGCTATGATCGCTGTACGCAGTTGCAGCAGGAGTATAGGCACTGCAAACGTGAGCGCAAAGAACATCTTCGAAAAGAAGGTTGCTGCAGTAGACTCCCATACCTCCCTTGTCTTTCGGTTTCCCCCAGACTCTTCTGAGATATGTATCCCCAGGGAGTCTGAAAGGCCATCAGCCACTGCGATCACGATGATCCCGCCGAGCACCACGCCTTTGGAGTGCGTGCCTGCCTCAAGCCCCACTATCAGGCCCAGGGTAGTGATTATCCCTGAGGTCAGGCCGAAACTCAGCCCCTTTTTTGTTGAAGTCTTCATGATGATGATGCAGGTCTGGGCATATATAAAGCTTTGGATTGCAGCCTCTTCAGATAAGGAGGTCTGGATATGACCTTGGACTGACAGTTATCTTTTTGCCCTCATAGCTCACTTCAACGATCCCCTTGGCGTCAGAATATCTTGCAGTCAGCTCTGCTGCCAGCCTAACTGCCTCTTTTGTCTTGGGCCCCTGGAGTATGGTGACAGGGCTTCCGTGGCCTTTGACCTCAAACTCATAGTCCTTCTCTGCCCTGGGCCCTGCAAGAGCCTTGTTCTCCTGCTCGTTTCTGCCCACTATGATCTTGTTCCTCCCTTTCCTGAAATGCCTGCCATATCTTAGAAGGTGGAAGTCTGCGGGTGGGGCCCTGGGCCTGTTCAGGATAAGATCATGGATCCTCCTTGCATATTCTTTCTGAGTCAGGAGGCATCCGCCTGCAGGAGTGCTGTAACCCTTTAGCTTGTACTTTTTTGCGAGCTGGATCTGCTTTTTCCTGCTTCTGCCACAGATCTTATGCAGCTTTTCCCTGTCTATCCATCCTTTTTTTTCAGCTTCAGTCTCTTTCAGCAGCCTGGCAGAGAGCGGTCTGAGAAGTTTTCCATGCAGGCCTGCCTCTTTTTCGATCACCTTCAGCGCAGGACCTCTCTGGCTCATCGGCCTCTGGTCTAGTACCTCTCCTGTAAAGATGAATCTTGCGCCTGTCTTTCTCGCAACCTTTTTCGCCTGCCTGAGCATCAGTATCTTGCAGTCTATGCATGGGTTTAGGTGCCTTCCCCTGCCGTGTTTGGGCTGCCTGACCATGCGCAGGAACTCTTTGTCCATGCTCATAATCTTTAGGTTTATGCTGTTGTCCTTTGCCTGCTTCATAAGCGCTTCTTTGGCTCCAAAAAAAGGTGATGTGAACGCGACTGCCTCTACCCTGATGCCCTGCTCTTCTACAGACCTGACTGCGAGCATGGAATCAAGCCCTCCTGAAAACAGACCTATAGCTTTCATGCATAAGAAGACAGGACAAAGGTTTTTAAAGGTTTCTGATGCATATCACCATCTATCTGCATCTTGCATCCTGCTCAAAAATCCCAAAAAACAGTAAAATTCTTATACTCTGATGAATAATAGTGCTATAATTGCATGATAATGCATAAAAGAGGTGAAACACATGGCTAAGGAAAACATGACAACATGGGACTGGATAGCATATGTCCTGCTGGTAGTCGGAGGCCTTAACTGGGGTCTTGTAGGTATAGGAAACCTTGCAGAGATGAATCTTGACCTGGTACAGCTTTTGCTGGGAGGAATACCTGTGCTTAGGGACATAGTGTATATTCTTGTAGGACTTTCTGCAGTCTATGCGCTGTTTGCAATTGCGAAAAAGAAATAAGCGCATTTTCTTTTATTTTTTTTCTTTCCTTATAAGGAAAAAAACATATTCCTTAGGCAAAGTGCCAATCTTAAAAAAAAGAAGTATCATCCATCACAGGTAGCATCCATCTTCCGTCTGTTGTGCATGTTGTTGTCGACTTGTCATAGCTCTTGCAGAATCCAGGACACCTGTTGAATCCAGGAACATTTCCTTTTCTTGAAAATGCCCTGCATGTTCCGGTGACCTTCCTTGTTGTTCATGATTATTGTCCTCTGTTCCTGGCAGTAGGCATCCGAACCTTGTTGCACAACGAGTCGCATAGCGCTATGGTTCAGAGACAGATGGTATGTCAGACCCTGTATCATCCTCCTGCGCAGAAGACATGTTTCCGCCGCTTGTCGGAGCTGTCTCAGGCAAAGGCTTTGTGGACTCTTCCTGCTCAGGAGTTATCTCCGGCCTGCCGTCCTCTGCAGGATCCTGTGCTGAGGGGTCATCTATACCTGCTGAGATATCTTCCTTCCCTGGCTCCTCCTTCTCCTGCGCTGCGCATCCTGACAAAAAAGCATGAGCAGCACCAAAACAGGCATGCTTCCCAGCCTGTTCTTGCCTGTCCTTTTTCCTGATCTTACTGACATCTTATCACCTCATCATCCAAGTTTGCTTGCAACCGCATCTATGATCACCCCATACACTATCCCTGCATAAAACCCTGTGGTATCGAGGAATCCTGTGGACGCAAAGAACGCAAAACTCACTATCAGGCCCAGCGCAGCGCCTCTGATATAAGGGTTCAACCACCTCTGGGCAGGTCTCATGATGTTAAGGCTGCCAGCCAGTCCTATCACCAGCCCCATCAGGACCCTGTTGAACCATGTTGCAAAAAGAAACAGCTCATTGCCTGCATAACCTATCCTATAGCCTACCCCCATGATGCAGAAAATCCCAAGTATCGCGCCTGTGACCACTGCTGTCATGAGCCTCTTGTTTCCCAGCCCTTTTCTCATCTGTATCACCTCTTCAGTTCAGGTAAAAAAGCATGAAGTTCAGCACAGCTGCAAAACTCACCCACAGGAGGTAAGGTATCTGAAGGTAGGCAGCTGTCCTTGAGATCTTGTGGAACAGAATGATCATGGATACTATGGCTATCCAAAGGAAGATTATCTCGACAAGCCCGCAAAGGGGGCACCTGAGGTAAAAAAAGAAGAATGACCAGAGGATATTCAGCACAAACTGCGCCCAAAACATGGCATAAGCAGCTTTCTTTGCCCTGACCTGTTTCTTTGATCCTGCCTTCTTTACCCAGACAAGGTACAGTGACACTCCCATCAAAACAAACAAGGTCGTCCACACAGGTGCAAAGACCCAGTTTGGAGGGTTGAAAGAAGGCTTTACAAGTCCAGCATACCATGTTGGGATTGAACTTATGTTGAAGATCGAGCCGAACAGGCCTGCGAGCTGGCAGACAACCAGTGATGCGATAAGTTTTTTCCAGTCTATCATAAGAACACCTTTGCCGTGTAGTAACCTATAAGCCCGAGCAGAAGCGGATATATGACAAACAGCCACAGAAGATTCAGGCCCTGCTTCCTTAGGGCGTGAAAAAACCCGGAATATTGCATGTCAGCTGCAAAAGTGTACCAGGTTGCAACCCCTATCAGCCCTGCCAGAAGGTTAAGGATGATAGCTCCTGCAAGTATCGCAGCTCCTACCATAAATATCTGCAGTACAGGATGGATGTTCATCTTATTTTTTTTCCCTTCTTCCTCAGAGCCTCAACAGCCTTCAAAGCGCTCTTTTCCTTGTCCTTTATCTCAAGCATGACATCAGGATCAATGCCTTTTGTCTCTCTTATGAACCCTAAAAAATGCTTAGTATTTATAGTTACCGTATGCGAGCCCTTTTTCCTGCCTTTTTTCTGGCTGGAATAATCCACCGTTGGTCTGCCGTCCTTTCTCTTCCAGGTCTTTGCAGCAGACCCCACAGCCTGCCTGAAAGACTCCCCCTTGTTGTAACATTCATGGTGGAAGGAGTCAAAAAGCACAGCCACGCCTGTTTTTCTGCTGATCCCCAGGCAGTCTTTTAGGCAGTAGCATCTCTCGTCATTCTCTATGACCAGCCTTCTCTTCACATGAGCAGGCAGTTTTTTGTATTCAGAAACAAACCTTGACACAGCGCTTTCCTTGTCGCCATAGACTCCTCCGACATGCAGCTGTACCTTTGCTGTGATATCCAGATGCATGGCATCCAGCACCTGGCTGTGGTACTCAAGCTCCTTTACGCTCCTTTTCACTATGCCCTTGTCCTTTGAATTGATCACAATAAACTGGTCAGGATGCATGGATATTCTCATCCTGTGTTTCCTGACAAAAGCGCCAAGCTCCCTGAACTCGTCTGAAAACCTCTCCTGCCACCTTACTTTGCAGACAGGATGGGAAGCGAAAGGCACAAGGCTGGATCCTATCCTGAAGAACATGATCCCATGCTCCAGGTTCCATCCAAGCGTCTTTTTCAGGCAGTCAAGGTTCTCCTTTACAGTATCCAGGAGCTTTTTCCTGGAGTATGATGCAAGCCTGAAAGTATGGTTTGCAGTGCACCCTATGCTGTTGTTGATGCAGGGGTATCCTATTCTCATCAGAACCTTGTCAAAAGCCCGAAAGTTCCGTGGAATATCCCAAACACTACAGTGATAACTGCAAACATCAGGTGCAAATCTCCGGGATACCTGACATATCCTGTGTAGAAAGTGGCAGCAAGCAGCAGGAAAGTGGCTATGCCTCCCCAGTCCACTATCGGAAGTCCCAGAACTTTCTTGTACGCAAAACTGTTAAGTACCATCATCTCTCACCTCTTTTTTTGAACAGATCTCCTCTCATTGCAGCTATCTCTTGTATCAGATGCTTTCGCAGTCCACCTTGTTGTCGTCAGCGTCAAAGCAGACGCACTCTGAGCATCTGCCATAGCAGTAGTAATTGACTCCTCCTATGTTCTCTGCAAGGGAGGGATTGAGGGTGTCCTCGCTGCTGAATATCTCTCCGTCGCAGACGCATTCCTGCCGGTAATCTTCTGCTTCAAATCCGCATGGCTGCGCCTCTCTTTTCATGTTGTTGAGTTTTATGGCGTCATAAGCAGAGACCCCTGCTATAGAGAGAGCAGTTACAGCGACCACGACGACCATCATCTGGATAAAAAGGTTCATATCTGGCATGTTACAGGAGAAGGATATATAAAATTTTTGATACTGTTCATAGCTTGTTCTTGTTCCTGCCCCTTGCTTCCACTTTTTCAAGCCTTTGGAGGACAGTGCTATGGTCAGTACAGGTCTCCGCATACCCTTCCAAAGCATATTCAAAAGCCTTTTCCCAGACCTTGTAATGCTTTGATTCAAGAGCCTGCCTGAGCAGGTGCAGGTCAACTGCCTTATGCTCTTCTTTTTCTGAAAAGAAAGACAGCCCGAAATCTATGAACTTGATCTCATCATCCATGATCATATTTGAGGTAGTCAGGTCTCCGTGGATGATGCCATTGCTGTGCATCAAGCCCACCTTCCTGCCGACCTCTTTGGCAAGCCCAGGCTCATCGTCAAGGACATCCCTCAGCTTTTCTCCCTTTACATGCTCCATGTCTATCTTCATCTCCTTGTCGCACATCTGCTTTAGCTTTGGAGCAGGAAAGCCTATCTCATACAGCTTCTCCAGCACCTTTGCCTCTCTCCTGGTCCTGGATTTCCTTAGAGAGATATCTATCTCAGGCAGCCTGTATCCTTTCTCTATCCTGTGCTTCTGGACAGTGCTGCCGTCGGAATATATGACAGCTTCTGCCCCTCTTCCTATCTGTTTCATAAACTAAAAAATGCCATATTCCTTTAAAAATCTTGCTATAATCCAAAGGTTTTTTTTAGTTTTCTATGCACAGAAGCGGCTGTTGCAGAAACACCTGCAAAACCTGCATCGAGATAGTCTGCAGCAGCGCCAGCATGCACAGCCTTGGGCTAAAGGTGATGCAACAATGAGGTCACAAACATGGTGCTGGGTAGGAGGATGGCAGAACATCTTCGGCAAGGCACTATCTGCAGCCCTCAGTCAGGCAGAGGAAAGGGCATCAGATCCAAAAGAATGCTTGTATACAACAGCTTTGCTGTCTGACAGGATGAAATAGCAAAACTTAAAAAGACCTGGCCTTTATTTGCTGCTACACAGCCCCGTAGTGTAGCGGCCAAATGGTTTTTCCAAGCCAATCATATCGGACTCTGGCGATCCACTGTTTGTGGGTCTGGGATATCCGGTGACCGCGGTTCGAAAGGGGTTCAGACCAGACCTGAGCCCTCGTATGTCCGCGCGGGGCTACTTATTTTTATGCATTCTTGAGCTGTCAATTTGCATAACCCTTAAATATCATCTATTTTCATCGCAATCCATGTACAGAAAAAAAATATACGGCCGATCAAAAGAGTCGAAATGCCCTTTCTGCGATTCCACTGCCTCAGCCATGAACAATCAGGGCATACTTGTGTGCCAGAGGCATATCAAGGACGAACTGAAGAACCTGAAATGCATGTGCGGGGAGCCCCTTGATATTATGCAGGGAAAGTGGGGCCCTTATTTCAGGTGCATCAACTGCGGAAACATAAGCTACAAGAAAGGGCTTGAGGCCAACAGCCTTCTTTGACCTTTTTCTGTGCATCCTCTAGGCCGTATACCTTAGGCAATATTTTTATACTTGCGGATCATTGACATCTGTATGATCGCTGAAGAACTGAGGTCAAAGGGCATAACTGACGAAAAAGTGCTCAGGGCCATGGATAGTGTTGAAAGAAAGGGTTTTGTGCCTTCGCATCTGATGGACATCGCTTACCAGGACTCTGCCCTGCCTATAGGCCATGGCCAGACCATCTCCCAGCCTTTTGTTGTCGCGTTGATGACTGAACAGCTTGATGTCAGCAAAAAGCATAAGGTGCTTGAGATAGGCGCAGGATCAGGTTACCAGTCAGCAGTGCTTGCAGAGCTGGCAGGAAAGGTCTACACAGTTGAGATAATCAAGGCCCTGGCAGCAAGGGCCAGACAGAACCTTGAAAAAACAGGTTACAGGAACGTTGAAGTCAGGCATTCTGACGGCTATCTTGGATGGGAAGAGAATGCTCCTTTTGACAGGATCATGATAACTGCTGCTGTGGATCATGTGCCTCCCCTGCTTTTTGACCAGCTGAAGGATGGGGGCAGGATGGTGCTTCCGCTTGGAAGGATGACAAGCTTCCAGACACTGACGCTTGTGACAAAGAAGGGCACTGAGAGGATCACAGAACATATAGCAGGCGTTATGTTCGTGCCCATGACAGGCAGGGCGCAGGAAGCTCGGCAAAAGTCCTGACCATCAGATGTCTTACCTGTTTTTCTCCAGCCAGAATCTGCTTGCGCAGTCTTTCTTGCCCTCCCAGTAGACATTGCATGTGCCTTCTTTCTTGAAAAACCCAGAGTTTGGGCAGTCCTTGCAAAGTTCCGGTATCTCTTGTTCCTTATCTGGCATGGTGCTCTAATAGTAGATATGATATTTAAATTTGATGGTTTTCAAGAGCAACAATATAGTCATCCTCAACGCTTGGCCTGTCAGTTTTGTGCCATCTTTCAAAGAGTGTCTTCCTGAAGACCTCTACATGCTCCTGCACCTCTTCAGGATCCTCAAAAGGTATGATCATGCCCTGCGCTATCTTCCTCTGATGGCAGGGATCAAGCACCCTGTTGACAGATATCTGCACATTGTCCATCTTTCCCAGCATCCCTGCAAGGGTTTCTGCAGAGCCGGCAGCTGCTTCAAGGCTGTCATTGAAGTCTCCTTTCTTGTCATAAAATCCTCTTCCTGTCATCCCCAGCTGCATTATTATCTTTACCTTTGGAAAGCCTGCCTTATGGAGCTTGTCAAGAGCCTCCTTTTTCTGCGCAGCTGTCTCGTCCTTGTTCAGGAACTCTGAAGTCGGATCATCAAGCGATTCAAACCCTATGTACGGCCTGTTTGCCCCTGCTCCTGGTCTCCCCAATACTCCTTTGCATATATCTTCAAGCGAAGAAAGCGGAACCTCTAGGGTGGTGGGCGTCCCTACAAAGAAGTACATCTTTCCGAAGTGCTCTTCCAGTGTCCCTGGAAAACCTTCTCTCATGAGCCTGACCACTTCTCCCGCAGAAGGCACTCCTCTGATGCCTGTCCTGTAAAGCCTTTCCTCAAAAGCGCCGAGGCTGCGGCCCTGCTTCTGCTCTGCTGAATGCAGAAGCTCAAAATAGAGAATGTCAGGCGTGTTTATGAACAGCTCGTTCTCATGGGTAATGGGCCTGTGCGGATGGTGCTTGTTCCACCAGTCGCGGGCTATCCCTATGTTCCTGCGTATCTTTTCAGCAGGATACAGCCTGAATTTCTTCCTTTTCTCGTCGCAGTATATGCATGCCCTTATGCAGCCCTGCCCTGCCTTTACAGGTATCATGAGGTCAGTGAATTCAGGTATGATATCAGGCTCTCCCTCCTCGCTGGTGTAAAGTTTTTTCGCGTCGCCGAACCTGGCAAGGTCCTGCTGCGTCTTTGACTGGTATTCTGAGTGCACGTCAAGGAAGCAGTTCCTTTCCTGCTCCCTATCCGGCGCAAACCTGAGATGCCTGATATTGTTATTCACGTAGTCCATAAGCTCGTCAACGCTCCTGCCGTTGTACGAGCGGAAATTGCCGTAGGCGTTTGCCCTTGAGAGCAGCGGGTGGCTGTAAGAGGGCTTTTCTCCTGAAATGTCATAGTGATGTACAGATTCCACAAGATGCGACAGGCCTATGACTGCCAGTATCCCCTTATCCTCTTCCCTTATGTACAGGAAATACCTGGGGTCTCCGCTTCCATCCAGGAAACTGGTCTCCTCCAGGTTATTGCCATGGAGATACTTTAGCTGGGCGTTTTCGCTCTCAGCGACCGTGTATCCTGGCCTGGTAGTGCCTGTTACTTGTCTTTCGATTTCCATACCTTGGCCATCGTGACAAGCTTATATATATTTTCTTGAAAAAAATATTCTTATAAGAATAAAGGGATGCGGTCAGGTTTCCGAAAGGCTGTTGCTTTTGCTTGCAGTGCACGAAACAGAAGACTAGAAGAACTCTCAGGTGATCACTATTTCTCTTCAGGCTGTTTTTCTGCCTTTTTGGGCTTTTCAGGACCCTGCTCTTCGGCCTTTTCGCCCGTTTTCTTCTCTTTTTTAGGCTCTCTTTCTTGTTCAGGACCCTTTTCTTCTTCTGAAGCTATTTCTTTTTCCTTGTCTGCAGCCTCTTTCTTTTCCTTATCCCCTTCAGGCTTCTTCTCTATCTTGAAATCAGGCTTCTCTTCCTCTCCAAAGGTCTTTTCCTTCTCTATGGAAGCTGACCTGATCTCCACTGTTCTCAGTGGATATATCTTCTTGACCGCGTCTTTCATTGTCCTCTGGAACCTGAAGGTGATTATGTCATGTATAAGCTTCTCAAAAGTGTTCTTTGATACGGCGGACTTCATCGCTTTCTCAAGCCCTTTCTTAAGCGCAGCCCTTGCCGGCCTATGGGTGCATGAAAGCGTTATCATAAGAGGTTTTATCCTGATCCTTTTCTTGTCAGAGGTCACTGCTACGAAGCTATGGTCTATCCTGTCTTTTCCTCTCCTGACCATCCTTTTGATCGTGGAAGGAGAAAGCCTGTAACCTGCTATCTCTGTCATAACCTCTTCTCCGCTGAGCTGGTTCGCATAGAAAGTCAGGTCTGTGTTCTGCTTTTTCGGGTCTCTTGTCAGGCTCATAAGGTTGACGCTTATATGCCTTCCGAGCACCTGTTTTGGCTCAAGCACATATGTCTCGCCCAGCAGCTCCTGGTTGAAGCTCTTAGGAGCAACTATCTTGATCCATCGCTTTTTCTTTACTTTTGTCTTTACAGTCTTTGTTTTAGGCGGCATACTATCTCAGGATTAGTATTTTATTTATAAATGT
The DNA here is from genome assembly GCA_014729345.1 of Candidatus Woesearchaeota archaeon. Taxonomy (GTDB): domain Archaea; phylum Nanobdellota; class Nanobdellia; order Woesearchaeales; family WJKB01; genus WJKB01. The sequence continues at coordinate 8,943 of WJKB01000047.1, read as the reverse complement.
TTCTGTCTGGTGCGTCTGGTGATTATATAAGTTTTGTATCATCTTTTTTGCTGTAACAGGACAAGAACAAGCTGTTCAGACATCAAGTTCCTCAACTTCCTTGGCATTTTCCTCTATGAACTTTCGTCTTGGCTCTACCTCATCTCCCATCAGTATGGTGAACATCCTGTCTGCCTCTACTGCATCTTCCACAGTTACCTGCTTGAGGGTCCTGTTTTTCGGATCCATTGTGGTTGTCCACAGCTGGTTGGGGTTCATCTCTCCAAGACCTTTGTATCTCTGGATCTTGACGCCTTCTCTTCCTATCTCCCTCATCAGCTTTTCAAACCTTTCATCATTGTATATATACCACTGCTTCTTCCCCTTCTTGACCTTGTACAGCGGAGGCTGCGCGATATACAGGTATCCTGCCTCTATTATGGGCTTCAGATACCTATAGAAGAGCGTAAGCAGCAGGGTGGTGATGTGATTTCCGTCGACATCTGCGTCGCATGTTATGATTATCTTATGGTATCTGAGCTTTTCCATGCTGAACTCTTCTCCGATGCTGCAGCCCAGTGCTGTTATGAGTATCACTATCTCATCAGAGGAAAGTATCCTGTTCAGTCTTGCTTTTTCAACATTGAGTATCTTTCCTTTAAGGGGTAGTATGGCCTGGAAATTCCTGTTCCTGCCCATCTTGCACGACCCCCCTGCGCTGTCTCCCTCCACCACAAATATCTCGCATTTGGAGGGATCTTTCTCAGAACAGTCAGCAAGCTTTCCAGGAAGCCCCCCTCCTTCAAGCGCTGTCTTCCTTCTGGTAAGCTCCCTCGCTTTTCTGGCTGCTTCCCTTGCTTTTGCCGCTGTTATTACCTTTTCTATGAGGTTTTTTCCCTCAGAAGGATGCTCTGCAAGATATGTATTTAGTTCTGAAGTGATGATAGAGTCAACATAGCCCTTGACCTCATGGTTTCCAAGCTTGGTCTTTGTCTGGCCCTCGAACTGCGGCTCTTTCACCTTCACTGATATCACTGCTGAAAGCCCTTCCCTGACATCATCTCCTGAAAGAGAGGATTTTTCCTGAAGCTTCTGCTTTATGGCATAGTTGTTAAGCACTCTTGTAAGCGCTGTCTTGAAGCCTGAAAGGTGGGTGCCTCCATCCATCGTGTTGATGTTGTTTGCAAATGAGAATATGTTCTCCTGGAAGCTGTCAGTATACTGCATGGCTACCTCTACGTGGGCGCTGTCCATCTCTTTCTCAAAGTAGATTGCCTTATGCAGAGGGTTCTTGTTTTTTGATAGAAACTGCACAAACTCCTTTATTCCTCCGTCATACTTGAACTCATGGTGCTTTCCTGTCCTTTCATCCATGATAGCTATGAGAAGGCCCTTGTTGAGGAAAGCCAATTCTCTCAGCCTGGATGACAAGGTGTCAAAATGGAATTCAGTGTTTGGGAATATCTCGCTGTCTGGAAGGAATACGACTTTTGTGCCTGTCTTTTCTGATCTTCCTTCCTCCTTCATGGCAGAGAGGGGTTTTCCTCTGCAGTACTCCTGCGTGTATATCTTTCCGTCCCTGTTGACTTCCACTGTCAGGCTCTCGCTCAGTGCGTTCACTACGCTGATACCAACTCCATGCAAGCCTCCTGAGACGCTGTAAGCGTCTTTTCCGAACTTACCTCCTGCATGCAGCTTTGTCATGACCACTTCCAGCGCAGGCTTCTTGAATTTGGAGTGCATGTCCACAGGTATCCCTCTTCCATCATCAATGACAGTGACCTTTCCATCCTTGTGGATAGTGACATATATTTCTGTACAGTGTCCTGCAAGAGCTTCATCAACAGAATTATCAACAACCTCATATACCAAATGGTGCAGACCTGGAAGCGAGGTGCTGCCTATATACATGCTCGGCCTTTTCCTCACAGCCTCCAGTCCTCCAAGGACCTGTATCTGCTCTGCTTTGTAGCTTTTCTTTTCCATCTTGACTCTTTGAGATTGATTTCCAGACTAAATCCAGGGTTTTCAGATACTAATCCCACCTCAGATCTAGGTTCTGAATAAGATATCTAATATGCTTTTCTTTATAAATCTTTTGGTTGTAGAATGACGATAGAAGGCCTGTACTGTCCGAATTTAAGGGTTTCAGATCAGTCCGAGAGCCTGAAATCACAGGCTTGAAAGCATAAGCTTGAATCATAAGCCTGAAAGCATAAGGATAATGTACTATCACTGCATATGATAATCCTGGAAGCAGGGATCCTGTTGTGGTTATCTGCCTGATTCAGAGATAATATCAAAGTCATAGTAACACTGATTTTCTGTTTGAATAGCTTCGACCATAACTTTTAAATAATACCTCTTCTGCCATTGACCAGAGGTGAGACATATCGCAACCAAAAAGAAAAAAGCTGCAAAAAAAAGATGCGCAGCCAAGACAAAAGCAGGTAAGAGATGCAAAAACTTTGCAGTGAAGGGCTCAAAATACTGTGCAGCGCACAAGCGGTAAGGGCAAACAGTACTTACCACTATTTTATTTTTTGTTTTTAGGTTTAAAAACTTGATCTGAGGGTTTCCATGAATACAATAGATGATCTACGCGATTATCTTGATAGAATGCTTGACCAGCTTGAGCATTATAGAGGGTTTGATGCAGCAGCAAAAGAAGCTTTCCATGTCCTCAGGAAAGAGTATGAATCCCTCGTGGACACAGTCCTTCCTCCTGAGAAATACAAAGATGAAAACATGGAGTACAGGTGTCTTGTCACCCAGATCCAAAACGCTTTCATGATGCCAGGATACACCCACACTACTGCCAGGTGCGTGATAGATCTCAAACTCCAGGAGGCTGAGCGCAGGAGATAGTGTTGCCTTCGATATATCCCATCCTTTTCAAAGTTAAGCACAAGCACTGCGTCGGTCTGTCTGACCTTCCTGCAATGCTCATCCATGAGCATCTTCTTCAGCCTGACTTTTTTTCAAGCTCTTGCTTTATCTCATATCCTTTTCTTACGAAGAATGCAGACGAGCATATCGTGATCTTCATTCTTAGGTCCAAGTCCTTTTCAGCTTTTCTCGTATGTTCCTGTCAGCTTTGCTTCTGCAGCAACATGCCCCTTCATGGCATCTTCTACAGCCTTCTTGTCTGCGCTTTCGTCCAGGTCAAGTTCTGTGTCCAGTGCATACAGCTTGAGATTATACCTGTGTGTTCCTGAAGGGGGGCATGGTCCTCCGTACTCGTTCTTTTCCCAGCTGTTCTTTCCCTGGACCGCTCCTGCAGGCACGCTGTCCTTGCCTATCTTCTCTGTGTCTGCAGGTATGTTGAAGACTATCCAGTGGTCCCATGTTCCTGATGGAGCATCTGGATCGTCCATTATCAGCACAAGCGACTTTGCCTCTTCAGGCACATCTTCTATTGTCAGCTCAGGGTTTATGTCGTCTCCCTGGCATGTGTATTCTGATGGTATCTCTTTTCCTTCTTCGAAAACACTTTTTATCCTCATATCTTCCACCTCTTGTTGTTCTGTTTGTGCTGGTCCTGGCTGACCTGCGCCTGTGTGGTTATCCTGGACCTCTTCCTGTGAGCATCCGCACATCAGTAAGACTCCTGCAAGAACTAACGCTATCATGATCATGCTTTTTCTCATAAATATACCTCTTTTATCACTTCTATTCGATGCTTTCTTCCTGCTCAACTACAAATCCATCCTTGTTGCATCTCTTGCAGACATTGTCGTTGTTGACGTATACTTTTCTTCCACAGCTTATGCAAAAGCCGATGTTTTTCGTAGTATCACCCCATAGGTTTACTAAGTAAGTGATTTATATAAAGTTTGCTGTTTTTCAGCATCCAAGACGAATATCACCAAATAACGAAAGTTTTTAAAATAACAGATAAAAATCAGTTCTAAGATGGGCTCATAGCTCAGTCTGGTAGAGCGCTCGGCTCTTAATATACCAGGAGTTACCGAGCGGCCGTGGGTTCGAATCCCTCTGAGCCCGTTTTTTTTATTGAAAATCGATCCTTGGGAGAATTTTTGTCAGGTCTGATAACCTGACCTTCAGGTCGAATTTTCCATCCAAAGAAACGTAAAGCGTTTCTTGGATACAAATCTTTATAAGATTTTGTTGTTTCTGGATATCTGAAAATCCGCCTTTGGAAAAACTTTCGTCATGTCCAATGCCGACCCCATAGAAATTCTTCGAATTTTTTAGGAGCAAAGAATATGATCTTCAGATAGCTTATATGCCAGAAAAGCCTTGCTTTTCTTATAAATCTTGCCTGATCAGCCCTTCGTTCCATCCCTGACCTACATTGTGGAACAGCCTTGTGCCTTCTGGCCTTATCTCCACCCTGTATACGCCTCGGTTGGGGATGACAAGGTATGGCACTTCCTGGGTGCCTGCTATATAGTCTGTTTCAGCCAGCAGTATGCCAAGCAGGGACCTGTTGAGTCCCTGATGCCCGCTTATCATCACATGTTTGTCAAGGCCTGTCACTTTTTCTGCAAAAGGGGCGACTCTCCTGGTGACGTCACTGTAGTTCTCCCATGGAGGGAACTTCTTGTTGGGCTCCCCGTTTTCTGCTGCGATCTGTTTTGCCCTTAATATGCAGCGTGAATAATCACCCTCTGGCATCGTGCATCCGTACATGTCTGCTTTCCTGGCCTCAAGGATGGGTGTTGTTTCAGGAAACTGTTCCCCCCACTCTGATTTTGCCATGCCGTCCAGAAAGCTCCTTGACATCTCTGTAAGCCTGTCATCAGTACGTTTTGCTGTGCCAGGGTGATCCTTTGCAATGAAAGCATAAGTCTCGTGCGTCCTTAGCAGCGGGCTGCAGAATGCGATATCTATCTTCTCATCCTTTAGGATCTCTGCACCCCTGCGCGCCTGATCATAACCTTCATGCGTCAGCATGTTTCCTCTTCCGTTTGAGTGTGTCTGGACCTTCTCAGGTGATGCGCTGTTCCATTCTGTCTTTCCGTGCCTGACAAGATATATTATCGTGCTCATATCTCTTATGAGAAACAGGTAAGATATAAATGTTTTGTTTTTATTACTCTAGGATAGTCAATTATCCGGATTTTTTGACCTTTTTCTTGACCTTGCTGAACTCCTGGAGAAAATCTTCCTTTGCAGGATAGCTGCACCCGAATCTTTTTATCACATGATCGTACAGCTCTTCAGGATCCCTTATGAGCATTATCTCAGCTCCCCTGTACACAGGGCTCCTGTCTATCGCCATCTTTCTCTGGAGCAGATAGCTCTGCGCCTGCTGCAGCTCAAGCTTTTCCCTGAACTGCTTCTGTATCTGTCTGGGCACAGAGGCTTTTTCAGCGCTGTATCTCACAGATGCATGCTCTTTCCTGGAAAGTATGATAGGATGGTATTCCACAAATACTCCTCTTACATAGAAATCGATGGCCTTTGGTATGCTGCCATTGACTTGGAAAGTCTCGCCTTCGATGATCTTCCAGCCTGTTATGTACTTCTCCATCAACACTCCGCAGGCAGCCTCTGCAAGCGAGTCAAAGATATTTCCCCTGAAGCTGTACCTTGCCGGAGTTTTTTTCCTTGAATCTCTCTTTTGCCTGGAATACCTTCCATACAGGTACATGTGTCTCCTTAACAGTGATCTGATCAGGGCACATTCTGTATCATAGGGGTGCTCCTTTATCTTTCCGTCAGTCTCCTCCTCGATGAACTTTCTTCCTTTTCTCTTCTTCTCAGAAAACCCTTCTGCAACCTTTCCCATGCATGAAAGGTAGCTGCGCATGATGGATCTTGTCTGCTTTTTTGCGCGCTGCACTGTCTTTCTTGCCTGCCGCACCTTGAGCTTCTCCATATCATCCAGGCTTCTCATCACTCCGCTTTGTATGCTGTTTACCAGGTATATCTCTTCCAGCATCTTTTTTGAGTGCTGGAGAAGCATGTAACCATAGTCCACAAAAGCCTCGTACAGGGAGCTGTCGATGCTGCTTCTCTTTCCTGCAGCATAGCACTGCCTCAGGTCATGCCACTGTCGCTCCAGCATCTCTATCCTTGATTCCAGACTCTGCTCATCCCTCTTTCTCAACCTGTCTGTCAAACAGCTGAAAACCATGCTGTCTAGGTCTGTTGTGATGTATATAATGATAAGGTGTAATGATGATTACAACAGCTTTTTGTTACGAATATCGTATACCTTTTGCACTATTGCACTAAACTTTTTAAATAGAGCCTAAAAAAGCATAATCCTATGATCGTGATGAAATTCGGGGGCTCAAGCGTGGGAAGCCCTGAAAGGATAAGAGAAGTTGCCAGGATAATAGGAAGCAGGCTTGAAAGAAAGCCTATCGTGGTGGTCTCAGCAGTGGGAGGGGTGACTGACATGCTTATCTCCGCTGCTCAGAAAGCTGCTTCAGAAGGAAAAGCAGACACAGCTGAACTAAGGAAGAAACATGAGGATATCATCACTGAACTGGGACTTGACAGAGCCATAATCTCAGAGCTGGACAGTTTGGACGAGCTTCTCAGCGGCATAGCCCAGCTGGGGGAGCTCTCTCCCAGGATCATGGACAAAGTGCAATCCTTCGGCGAGAGATGCAGCTCAAAGATACTTGCAGCATGCCTGGAGAAACAGGGCATCGGCTCCAGGGCTTTTGATGCCTATGATGCAGGCATGATCACAGACGATAATTTTGGAAACGCAGAGCCTTTGCCAGAAGTGTTTGAAAAGCTGGGAGCGCTCAGTGAATCCCCTGTGGTCCCTGTTGTGACAGGGTTTATAGGAAAGGACAGGGAGGGCCGCATAACCACTCTCGGAAGAGGGGGAAGCGACTACACTGCAGCAATCATAGGGGCTGCTGTGGATGCTGAAGAGATACAGATATGGACAGATGTCAACGGGATCATGACTGCTGATCCAAAGGTTGTTCCAGAGGCAAAAAGCATCCCTCGCGTGACTTTTGACGAGGCCTCTGAACTGGCTTATTTCGGGGCAAAGGTGCTCCATCCCAAGACCATCAGGCCTGCTGTGCGCAAAGGCATACCTGTAAGGGTGCTCAGCACTTTTGAGCCTGAGAAGAAGGGGACTGTCATAAGCATAGAATCAGAAAAGGATTCCAACCCTCTCAAGGCCATTGCGTCCAAGAAGAGAATAACTCTCATAAATGTTGTAAGCACCAGGATGCTTCTTGCGCATGGTTTTCTCGCAAGGATATTCCAGGTTTTTGAGGAGCACCATAAACCAGTGGACATGGTCTCAACATCAGAGGTGAGCGTTTCTCTGACAGTCGACAATGATGAGCATGTCGATGAGATTGCTGAGAAGCTGAAACATTTCGCAAAGGTAAAGGTCATGAGGGAAAAGGCCATAATCTGCGCAGTGGGCCAGGGGCTTTCTGAGGCAGTGGGCTTGTGCGGCAGGGTCTTCACAGCAGTGGGATCTGAGGGAGTCAATGTCCATATGATATCATTGGGAGCTTCTGAGATAAATCTCAGCTTTATAGTGGATGATAAGGATGCTGATAAGGCAGTAAAGAGCCTTCATAAGGAGCTGCTGGAGTAGCACAGGGGGATTTGTATGCCTAGGAAAAGGATAGAAGAAAGCTGGGAGGATGAAGAGTCCTGGGTCGAGGATAGTGTTTCAGACCAAAGCATCTACTCTGAAGAGGAGAGAGAAGTGCTGATCGAGGATGACTGCATCTCTCCTGAGGAAGATGCGTTTATGAAAGGGTATGAAGAGGCATAAGTCTCCTTGAAAGCAGCTTGATTTTCTACGATTATCCAGACAGTAGGATAACATTCTTACGAATATCGTACCTATTTTACGAAGATACCAAAAGGTTTATAAACAGACAGCGTTTCGGAATGCCTGGTGGAACTATGGATGAGCTTGACGATGCCATAATAACTGAACTTAGGAAAGACAGCAGGACCCCTTTCCTGCAGATAGCAAGACAGCTGAAGGTCAGCGAAGGCACCATAAGAAAAAGGGTCAGCAGGCTTTCTGCTGACAGCATCATAAGGAGATTCACCATCGAGACCATCCATGACACTGCCGCTATAGTAGGTATCGAGACAGACAGCCACATGCTTACAAAGGGAATCGCAAAAAGCCTCAAGGAACTGGGGATAGATGATATATTTGAGGTTACAGGAAGGTTTGACATAATATGCAAGCTCACAGGAGAGAACATGGAAGATATCAATGACCTGCTTGAGAGCATCAGGCAGACCAATGGTGTGGTCCACACAGAGACGTTCACGGTCCTGAAGGAGGACTGAAGAGCTTAGAGGAGAGTTTGATGAAAGCGGCAATTATTGGATATGGAAAGATGGGTCATGAGATAGAGGATGTCCTGAAAGAGAAGGGCATAGAGGTAGCTGCGATAATCGATCCTGTCTGCGAAGCAGCCACAGCAAAAGAGATAAGTGCAGAAACCCTGCGGGATGCAGATGTCTGCATAGACTTCACCCATCCTGACTGCGCACTGAAGAATGTTGAGGCTATCGCAAAGATCGGAAAGAACATAGTGCTCGGCACCACAGGGTGGTATGACGACATGACCAAGATGAGAAAGATTGTTGAGGATAACAGCATCGGTATGATCTGGGCAAGCAATTTCTCCATAGGGGTCAATGTGTTCTTCAGCATAGTCGAGCAGGCTGCAAGGATCTTTGACAGGATCCCAGAGTATGATGTGTTCTCATACGAGCTCCATCACAACCAGAAGGCAGACAGCCCGAGCGGCACTGCGAAAACCATAGGTAAGATCCTACTAGAAAACATAAGCAGTAAGACAGAGCTACAGACAGGAAGGCTTGACAGGCCTCCAAGGTCTGAAGAGCTGCATCTTGCCTCTGTAAGAGCAGGAAACATCCCAGGGACGCATGTTGTGGGGTTTGACAGCCAGGCAGACACCATACAGCTGAAGCACCAGGCAAGGAGCAGGAAAGGCTTTGCGCTTGGTGCAGTGA
>WJKB01000046.1 GCA_014729345.1 Candidatus Woesearchaeota archaeon | reverse complement strand
GGTATCCATATCATGCTTAGGTATGCTGAAAGCCCTAAGTCTGTCGAGGGAAACCTGCCTGAGAACAACCTGGAGTGGGGCCTGCATGTTTTCCAGAACCTTCTTAATGAAGGGTACTCCAGGATAGGCTTCTTGGGCTGGACCTTGAGCCCAGGTATGCTGATGTTGAGACACTGGCTGGAAAAGACACTCTTGAGGTCTTTGACCACGACGGCAGCCGCATATTCAGATATGAGGCCTGCCTGGTCACATGGCTCAGGAAACACAACAGGCAATCCTATGGTAGAGATGCAGCTGCTTCAGGAGAGCATTTCCTCCTGCCCCTAAACTGACTGTTCAGAGATGATTGCTTTCTATCAGCTGGTTGTAGAAAGAGACGTATATTATCTCTTCGTTCACATGAAGAAGGTACCTGAGCATGTTCTCCAGGTGGTCCTTTATGGCTATGTCCTGGACCTTTGAGATCATGACCTTTATCTTCTTGACCGCTGCAGTATCAGGCTTCTCAAAAACCATCGAACCCCTTTTCATGAAATGGCTGACAGTCCTGCCCAACTCCTCCCTTATGAAGCTCAGTATCTTCTTCTTTTGGTCGAAGTCTGCACCTTTATTGTGCATGTATTCTGCTAGGTGCTTGACATCGTCGCCTATATTCTCAAATCTCTTGCTTATAAGGGAGTATGAGGGTATCACTGAGACGTTTGATATGCCTGAGGAATGCAGGACCTCCGTGTCTGTCAGGCCCAAAGACAGGATCTTTGAGATAAGGTGGTAAAGCCTGTCCAGCTCATTCTCATTGATCCTGATCTCGTCGATATTCATCTCTTCCAGTATGTTCACTATCGAGGTGTCTATTAGCAGGCTCATCCTGTAGAATGTCTGGAATATATCCACCTTTGACTTGTCAAGAAGAACCTTTATGGTTATCTTGTTCTTGTCCTCATAGCTAATCTCTGTTCCGCTCATCTGGGTCAGTGTCTTCCTTATCTCTGCTTTGACATCTTTTGTAAGTTCTTTTTTTGAGAATATGTTGATGTTCTCTATGCCCAGTGAGTATATCGCAAGGAGTATCTGTTCTATGTAATCCAGATAGTTGTCTATGTTAAGGGTTATCTCGTTCTGTTTTTTCTCTGTACCCTCTTTGTCAGGGGTTATCAGAAGTCCCCTGTCACTCTTCTCATTCAGCCTTAAATAATCCTTCTCTCTCAAGTTGTTCTTCTTCACCCATTCCTTCGGAAGGCTTACAGAATATGTCGATCCTGCGATAAGCTGGATTCTTCGCCTGTGCATGGGTATCTGAGATCACAATAACTATATAAATCTTTTGTTGTTTATATAGTTTATACAGGATAATTATATAATAACTCATGCATTTTATGATGTTTATGGAGGTGGTAATATGATATTTGAGGATAAGAGGGGCAGGCTATGGATGCAGGAAGAGCTTGACGAGCTTTCCCCCTGGGAGATAGAAGAGCTTGAGGTGCATGTCTCTCCCTATTCAGGGCAGGTGTAAGCATGCATGTCGGACTCGAAAGCCTCTGCAAAGAGTTTGCGGATGCTTGCAGCAGAGAGGATATCCAGAAGGTATATGATGCTGAATATGCAAGGATAATGGAGAATGCTACAATAACCAGTTATGTTCATATTTTTGCCTATAGGCAGGCCAGATCAATACTTGAACAGGGAGATCTGCAGACACTATCGCCTGAAGTCTCAGACACCCCTGCTTGCAGATACAAAGACAGGCCTGCAGCCGAAATGGTGCACGCCCTTTAAGTATCCCAAAGTTTATATACACGTATACTTCAAATACATTGTATGCGTTACTCTATACAGAGAAAAGAGTACAGTCCAGGAGAGATACTGCTGAAAGCATGGAAGCACTGGACAGGAAGCATCTCCAGCATCCTTCTCATCATCCTCATAGTCTATGTACCTCTGAATATTGTAGTCGCCCTTGTCCCTTTTGAACCTTTTTTTGCAGGTATTGGTCTTTCTTTTGTTGGAAAGATCCTGGCCTGGCTCAGCAGATCCATTGACAGGATAATTGGGATAGTGGCGACCATGGCGATCATATATCTTGTAAGCCAGAGGGAATCTCGGGCCAGGGTCAGTATCTCTGACTGCCTGAAAAGGTCGCTTAAAAGATGGCCTCATATGATAGCTACAAGCCTCATCTATTCGGTTTTCCTCATAGGCCTCTTTATCCTGCTCATTGTGCCTGGAATAGTCTATGCAGTATACTGGTTTTTCATAATCCATGTTGTGATACTGAAAGGGAAGTGGGGGCTGGATGCTCTCAGATACAGCAGACAGATCATAAAAGGGCGCTGGTGGACAGTTCTCGGTTACGTGCTCGTGTTTGCAGTACTCTCATTCCTTGCTCAGGCAGTGCTTGCTGTCCCTTTCCTGTTTTCCGAAAATATCATTGTCATGATTGCAGGCGACACTATCTCTGATTTCGTAGCATCCTTCTTTGTGGTGGTGGGCACGGTCTTTTTCCTGAACTTTGACAGGACGATGGTGACAGCCACTGCCTGATAAGACCTAAAACAAAAACCTTTAAATACCTCCTCCCAAAAACCATAGAACAATGAAAAGAAGTTCAAGACGTTGGAAGAAAAAGAAGCAGATGCGCTGGAAATGGCAGAGGAAGCGCATGAAGAAAGAGAAGAAAAGAAGGGCTAAGAAGTAGATTGGATATTTCTTTAGGTCGATCTTTAGTTTCCCATCGGAAATTCAGCTGATCTTTTAAGGCAAAGCATATAAACCACTGTTCGACCGTACTTTACATGTATAACCTGCAATCCATGAGGGGACGTGCAAAAGGCACCATTGCAGAATGTATGTTCCGCCTGGTCAACAAGAACCTGGTCCTTACAAGACTGCTTGACAGGAAACTGTTCTTCAGGTTCTACGGCTCATGCCTGACCCATCAGCAGATGATGTTCCTCGATAAGAACTGGTTATCTATCGACGGGATAGAGATCAAAAGATGCAGGGCTCAACAGGAGATAATACTTTATGAGATAAAATCCAAGAACAGAAAGTATGCTTCAAACAACAGATGGCCTACAAAGGTCACTGTGAATTCATGCAGAATTTATAAGGTCGCTAAACATATTGGGTTTCAGACAAAGCTTGCTACTGTAATGTTTGGAGAGGATTGGAACTACAGCATCAATATCGAAAATTTTGATGATGCCTATTGGACTATTGACAAGCCTGGAAAATTTGGCAGGTTTTGAGTAACTTAAACTAAATATAAACTAATATACATTTAACTATATCTTAATTAGTGGGAAAACGAAAAGTTTATAAATAACCTCAAAATCCATAGTCGTACTATCCTCGGATAGGAGTCATATACCATTGACTAGAAATTCTAAACCAAACAAACAATCGTCTCCAAAACAGATGATTCAATCACAAAGATGTATGCTCAAACAGGAGTTTTGAGTATGAATGAAGAGAACGAAACCCAAAAAAATTCCAAATGCGACCTTATAAATTCCCGTTGATCCTGCGGGAGGTTGCTGCTATCGGGATTCGATTTAGCCATGCAAGTTTGCTCTCTTTTGAGGGCGGCAGACTGCTCAGTAACACGTCGATAACTTAACCTTGGGTCTGGGATAGCCTCGGGAAACTGAGGGTAAACCCGGATAGGGGAATGGTACTGGGATGTCCATTCCTTTAAAAGCAATGCCTAAGGATAGGTCGGCGGTGGATTAGGTTGTTGGTGAGGTAACGGCCCACCAAGCCGAAGATCCATAGGGGCCTTGAGAGAGGTAGCCTCGAGAAGGGCACTGAGATACTGGCCCTAGCCCTACGGGGTGCAGCAGGCGCGAAACCTTTACAATGCACGCAAGTGTGATAAGGGAATCCTGAGTGCTTAGCTTTTGCTAGGCTTTTTTCAAGGGTAAATACCTTGAAGAATAAGTGGTGGGCAAGACTGGTGCCAGCCGCCGCGGTAACACCAGCGCCACAAGTGGGAACCGGTTTTATTTGGCCTAAAGCGTCCGTAGCCGGTCTGGTAAATCTTTTGTGAAATCGTTGGGCTCAACTTAACGGCGTGCAGAAGAGACTGTCAGACTAGGGACCAGGAGGAGTCAGAAGTATTTCTGGGGTAGCGGTAAAATGCAATAATCCCAGAAAGACTACCTGTGGCGAAGGCGTCTGACTAGAATGGATCCGACGGTGAGGGACGAAAGCCAGGGGAGCGATCCGGATTAGATATTGCGGCTTCTGTTGGATATTTGATCGCGATAATATCTACTAAACATCAGGAGCTGATGCAACTAAATACCCGAGTAGTCCTGGCTGTAAACTCTGCGAGCAAGGTGTTGCATATTCTTCGTGAATATGCAGTGTCGAAACGAAGGTGTCAAGCTCGCCGCCTGGGAAGTATGGTCGCAAGACTGAAATTATCTTGACTGGGAGTTTTGAAGCTCCTGATCGGTAATCAGTAGACTTAAAGGAATTGGCGGGGGAGCACTACAAGGGGTGCGGCGTGCGGTTTAATCTAACTCAACACAGAGAATCTCACCAGAAGCGACGGCAGGATGAAAGTCAGATTGAAGGTTTTACTTGACGAGCCGAGAGGTAGTGCATGGCCGTCGTCAGCTCGTGCCGTGAGGTGTCCTGTTAAGTCAGGCAACGAGCGAGACCTGTGCTTACAATTGCTAACGATTGATTTATCAAGATCGAGCACATTGTAGGGACTGCCTGTGAAAACAGGAGGAAGGTGCAGGCTACGGTAGGTCTGTATGCTCCGAATCTTCTGGGCTACACGCGCGCAACAATGGTAGGGACAATGGGATACGACTCCGAAAGGAGAAGTTAAACCTCTAAACCCTATCTTAGTCCAGATTGAGGATTGTAACTCATCCTCATGACGCTGGAATCCCTAGTAATCGGATTTCATCATAGTCCGGTGAATATGTCCCTGCTCCTTGCACACACCGCCCGTCAAACCACTCGAGCAGGGTTTAGGTGAGGCTTGGTTTTTTTGATCAATCCGAACCTGAGCTCAGTGAGATGGGTTAAGTCGTCACAAGGTAGCCGTAGGGGAACCTGCGGCTGGATCACCTCCTTTTTATTTTTTGATCTTTTTTATTGGAATCTTTGGGTGACTCTCTTCATTCATTATATTCACCGGGCCCGTAGCTCAGCGGGAGAGCGCCGCCCTTGCATAGCTTTGCTAAAGTAAGGCGGAGGCCTCGGGTTCAAAACAGGTATTATAGATTTAATATCTGTGAACTTCCCGACGGGTCCACTTCATATTCATTATTGATTTGCAGTTCGATATCAAGGATATCGGATCAAGGGCTAGATAGGTTGTCTTCACAAATTTCCTATTGATGAAGCCATGCATAGGTTGAGATCAGATACGCTATTAGGTGGATGACTTGGCTTTATAGCTGATGAAGGATGTGACTAACTGCATTAAGCTCCGGTGAGTGGTATGTGCACTTTGAGCCGGAGATCTCCGAATGAGACTTCTCATCAGATCCGTAAGGATAGGTAACGCAGGGGATTGAAACGTCTTAGTACCTGCAGGAAAAGAAATCAATTGAGATGCTGTCAGTAAAGGCGATTGAAAGCAGCTCAGGGCAAACTGAATCCTTTGCTGAAAGGCAAAGGAGATGTGGTGTGGCTGTCCTTAATCCTCTCTAGGGAACCTGAATTTTCCTGGAATGGAAAACCGCAGAGGGTGATAGTCCCGTAAGGGTAACTTAGAAGGACTTGGACAGTTCAAGAGTACTGTCTACTGGATACTAGACAGGAACGTGGGAGGCATCAACTTCCAACCCTAAATACTTATAAAGTCCGATAGCGCACTAGTACCGTGAGGGAAAGTTGAAAAGGACCCTTAACAGGAAGTTAAAAGATCCTGAAACCTAATAGCCATGGACTGATAGTGCATTCCGATGTTCTATCATGCGTTTCGAATAACGTACCAGGGAGTGTATCTGAGTGGCAAGGTTAATCTCATACGAGAAGCCGAAGGGAAACCAACATATCCGCAGCTTGCGAGGGATGAGGTATGAAAGTGCCTGGAGTCACTTGGATACGACCCGAAGCCGGACGATCTATTCCTGGGTAAGGTGAAACAAGGGTAAAACCTTGTGGAGGCCTGAAGAGGTTCTACGTGCAAGTGTTCTTCTAACTTGGGAATAGGGGTGAAAAGCCAATCGAGTCCGGCGATAGCTGGTTCCTGCCGAAGTTGGCCGTAGTCAAGTCTCAGGTGAGATTGCTAAGAAGGTAGAGCCACGGATTGGAGATTTAGGATTCGAAAGGATTCGGTCTCTTGTCCAACTCCGAATATCTTAGTATCTTAGAACCTGGGAAACGGGGAGTCAGGGGTAAGCTTGGCTTCCGAGAGGGGAACCACCCAGACTGCAGTTAAGGTCCCTAAATATTGGTTCAGTGTGAAAGGGTGAAGAGTGTCTGTAGCCCAAGACAGCGAGGAGGTTGGCTTAGAAGCAGCCACCCTTTAAAAAGTGCGTAACAGCTTACTTGTCAAGGTTGCAGGTCTCTAAAATGGACGGGGCTAAACCAATTACCGATACTGCGGGTTTCGAGAGAAGCGGTAGGCAGGTCTTCTATCGGGGTAGAAATGATTTCGAAAGAAATTGTGGACCTGATAGGAAAAAGAATCCTGGTGGTAGTAGGATCATAGCAGAGTTGGAATCTCTGTCGCCAAAAGGGCAAGGGTTCCTTGGCAATGTAGTTCAGCCAAGGGTTAGTTGATCCTAATCAAATTCCTAAGGGATATTTGAGAAAGGGAAACAGGTTAATATTCCTGTACTATCTGGATATATGCGGTGACGCAAGTCTGTTTTCTGACGGTTGTGGCTAAGCTGACATAAACCATCGTTTATGTTAATGAGGATACATCAGGGGAGTATTGTAATGATGAGAACCTGATTAAACCTCAGAAGAGCAGACCTATGGTCTGTTCAGCTGATGCCCTGACCCCATGAAAAGGGAAACAGGAAAGATTCCAGATAATCATACCCAGAACCAGCACTGGTGCCCCTAGGTGAGAAGCCTAAGGCGTGAAGGTCTAATCTGATTGAGGGAACTCGGCAAATTGGCCCCGTACCTTTGGTATAAGGGGTCCCTGCGATTGTAGTCCTATGACTGCGGTTGCAGGGCGCAGTGACTAAGAGGGTCCGACTGTTTAACAAAAACTTAGCCTTCTGCTAGCCTGTAAAGGTGTGTATAGAAGGAGACGTCTGCCCAGTGTCAGTACTTGAAACTCCTTTTCAAGGGAGCTAAGAGCTGGTAAACGGCGGGGGTAACTATAACTCTCTTAAGGTAACGAAATGCCTTGCCGTTTGAATGACGGCCTGCATGAATGACGTAACGAGATCCTCACTGTCCCCAATCAGAAGCCTCCGAACACATCATTCTGGTGCAAAGACCAGAGATCTCCAGTGGGAAGTGAAGACCCCGTGAAACTTTACTGTAGCTTGTTGTTGCGACGTGAGCTCTGTTGTATAGAGTAAGTGGGAGTCGTTATGGTATGGCCGCCAGGTCATGCATAGACGCCAGTGTAACACCACTCTTCAGAACTCGCGCTGCTAACTGGGAGCAATTCCAGGACATCAATAGGTGGACAGTTTGGCTGGGGAGGCACCCTGCTGAAATGGTATCAGTAGGGCCCAATGGTTGGCTCAATCCGGTCAGAAATCGGATGTAGAGTGCAAGAGCAAAAGCCAGCCTTATTGGGATTGTAACAAGATCAATTCCAACCAAGAAATTGTGGTCTAGCGAACCTCTAAGTCCTCATTGATAGGGGCTAGAGATGACCGAAAAGTTACTCCGGGGATAACAGAGTTGTCGCGCCCGAGAGCTCATATCGACGGCGCGGCTTGCTACATCGATGTCGGCTCTTCCTATCCTGGCCGTGCAGAAGCAGATGAAGTGCTCTAAGCATCTTTGTCTGTTGTTAGCGGCCAAGGGTGGGGGTGTTCACCCATTAAAAGGGATCGTGAGCTGGGTTCAGAACGTTGTGAGACAGTTTGTTTAATATCTACTGGAGATGTGTGGTGTCTGAAAGGAAGGGACTTTTAGTACGAGAGGAACGAGGTCTCGACGCCTCTGGTCAACCTGTTATCCGATAGGGTATGCAGGGCAGCTACGCGTTAAGGGATAAGAGCTGAAAGCATCTAAGCTCGAAGCCTGCCTTTAAAAGAGACACCTTAGAACACGAATAAAATATTCGTTTGATGGGATCGGTGTGTAAGTACGAAGCTTCGGCGACGTATTCAGCATGCGATTTCCAACTGTTCGTTTAGCTCAACCTATGCATGGTATCATCTTTTTTTTTGTTTTTCTACTTTTGCGTAACAATATAGAGAAAACTATATAAAACAAGCTTCATTTTCCTGAAGCATGTACACAGTCCATCTGAAACTGACTTATGAATGCGACCTCTCATGCAGGCATTGCTATCTTGAGTGCGGGCCAGGTGGCAGGAGCATGTCAGATGAGACTATCGATAAGGTCTTCAGGCATCTCCCAGAGAGCACTTTCAACCTGCTGTTCTCTGGTGGAGAGGTCACATCTGCAAAAAAGACCTTTACATACGCCTTGGATGCTTATAAGGACCATGTGGTGAGGCTCAATACAGGTATGCCCTTTCTTACTATCCATACAAACGGATATTGGACCCAGAGGTTCTGGTCCTCTCTTTGGGTGCTCAAGAAGCTGAGAGATGCAGGTACTGCGCAGATATACTCGACCGGAGACACGTGCTATCATCATGAACAGGGCGTCGATCCTGCTATGCAGCATCTTTCAGGCAACAGGCCTTTGAGCACGGCTTATCGGCTGATATGGCCTAATAGGTTTTTCAGGGCAATGTTCCCAGGACCAATTTTCCTTGGTGGAGGAAGCGGTGAAGGGCAAGATGTCCTTCCTCTTGGGAGGGCAAGGAACCTTCCTGAAGAAGAGGTTGCAGACATTTTTGGATGCAAACTCCTTGATTGGAGAGATGATCCTTCAGGCACAAGGAGAGTCACTGTTGATCCTGATGGCATGGTCTACCTCTGCTGCTGGATGAAACACCCTCCTATAGGAAATGCTGCTGATGAGCCTATCGAGGACATGGTCGAAAGGTCACTGGAAGATGATGTTATCAAAGCGCTGATGGATGATGGTGTGGCAGGAGCAGCTAAGACTCTGGGAGTGTTTGATCAGGACAAAAAAGATGAATACAGGGACAAGGCCTGCCTGATGTGTGAAGATCTCTTTGGGGGTATTGCGGGCCTTGAAAACCCTTAACACGCTCCTATGCGTTTGCTTACTGAAGAATTATCATTGAAGAATATTAAGAATATTGGTCAATATTTCTTTCAACCATACCATACGAAAGTGCCTGGTGACAGCTATGATCTGGCTGCAACTGTGTCTTTCTCTGCAAATCCTTTTCTTATCTTTTTGCTGTAATCGCTGCTGCGATAGGTCTTGAACCATCTTTTTACGATCCTTCCTCCGTACGTCATTATAGCGAGGTTTCTCCATATCCTCCTGATATCCTTCCATGCCATCACCATCGACTCATGAAAGATGTTTCTTTTGGGAATAAGCCTGGGTCTGTCTGTCCCTTTATCCTGTTCCATCCTCTTTTTCCCTTTTTCTTCAAGGATGTTTATCATGAATCTTTTTGTATAGAATACTGCGAAAAGCACAGGAAACCCTACTGTGGCGTTGAATGCCCAGTCCATCCAGTTGCTGTAGTTTATCTTGCTTATGACTGAGTTTCCCAGGTATTTCTTTTTCATCAGAAGCCTGGGCAGGTTCTGTAGCTCGTACGCGCTGGCACCCTCTTCCGGAACATAACAGAGGAACAAACCGTCATACTTGTCCCACCCAACTGTCTCCAGTGGGAGCAGCCTGCCCTCCTTTTCAAGCCTTGCCCTCAGTTCTGAGCCTGGCAGAGGCACAGCGTTCAGCACCTGCAGTGTATCTATCTTTGCCTTCTTGTAGAACCTTGCATGCGCTTTTGCCCTTTGTTTTAATGTCAGCCTTGTCTTTTGTTCGGAGTCTGTGGATACCGGATATCCGAAGATGAACATCCCATGCAGGTAGAAATGCTTTGACAGTTTTCTTGATCTTTCGGTGAGTTTCTCGACTGTCACTCCCTTTTTCATGGCTTTCAGCTCTTCATCTACCGGGCTCTCATATCCTATCGCGAGCATGTCCACGCCTGCATATCTCATGGCTTCTATGAGTTTTTCATCCTCAGCAACCTCGCTCCTTACCTGCACTATCATCCTTATCTTCTTCCTGAACCTTCTCTTGTAGTCTCCTATCATCTTGCAGAGCTCTGTAGCAGTGTCAGGGTCCTGCGCAAAGTTGTCGTCTGTGAAGAAAAACCTCCTATAACCAAGATCTGAATATTTCACGACCTGCTGGAATGCTCTCTCGACTGAGGCTGCCTTGTACCTGCCGTACTGTCTGTTGACCACGCAGAACTCGCAGTTGAAGTTGCATCCTCTTCCCCTGTTTATGGGTATGGCTGACCATCTCTCCCTGAGATGCTTGATCAGGGTGAGGTCAGCCTGTTCCAGCTTGTCAAGGTCAGTAATCGGACTGCCTTTCCCTGTGAATATGTGTCTTCCATGTTCATCCAGGAAGCTGATCCCCCTTATCTTATTCAAGATATTTCTGTCCAGTCCTTTTTCCTGCTTCCATGCCCTGAGTATCTTTTTGAATATGAGCTCTCCTTCTCCATGAACTACGATGTCTATCCCTGACCTAAGTGCCTCTTCTGGCAGGGCATCCACATGGCTCCCTCCTGCTATAGTGATTGCTCCAAACCTCTTGTATTGTTTTGCCACTGAGAACATCCTGGGTATGGAGTTGCTCATCCCTCCGTAAAGCAGTACCATGTCAGCCTGTTTCCTTTCCTGCAGGAAACCATGGTCAGGCATGCCCATGAAATCTTTGGGACCTACGTAATTGTTCTCATCTATGGCATAGACCTCAAGGTTCTGGTCATGCTGGACCTGGCTCAGCACAGATATTATCCCAACAGGGGGCATCCTTATCTTTCCATAGATGTTGTATTTTGAATGTTCAGGATACTGTGGTATTATCCCCAGGATTGTAGCGCTTCTTCTGTTTTCCATCTTGGTGTTTCAGAATTTTTTGTTTTTGAGTATGTAGCTGAAGAGGAACTTGTTTCTATGCTCGAACACCCTGTCATATATAACATCGAAATGCTGTCTTAAAAGCCTGTCAAGCCTGTGCTTGCGGAACCGGGAGTAAAACCTCTGGGGAAAGTATGCATCCTCCTTCAGTATGTGGTCTGCGTCCCCTTCCCTCATTATCAGTCCAAGATGCCCTCCTGGCTTAAGGATCATCTTGATCTTTTCAAACACTTTAGGGATCTCAGATTTCCTGAGATGAAGGAGTGACTCTTTTGCCAGGACCGCATCAAAGCTGTTTGCAGGAAGGTGCATCTCCCTCATGTCCATGTTTATGGTTTTCAGGCCTTTTGCCCTGCATCTTTTGTCCATCTCTTCTGACAATTCCAGGCAGGTCACGTCAAATCCCCTGCTCTTCAGCAGCTTTGAGTCATTTCCAGTGCCTGCGCCTATGTCAAGTATCCTGCCTTTGTTGGCTGTTCTTGCGAACTTCAGCAGAAAATCGAGAAAAGGCTCTTCAACTGACCTGTACCTGTTTTCATACTCTTCTGCATTCAAGTCATATGACCTTATGGTCTGCTCAACATGGTCCTTGTATGCGCCTTGGCTTTCTGACTCTTTTTTGCCCATACCTCCTCTGTATATCAATAAATATATAAAACTTGTGCTATTCCCCTGATGCATGGGAAAAGATATATCTATAGGTATAGAATCTACAGCACATACTTTCGGTGTCGGCATCGCTGACAGTGAAGGCAGGTTGCTTGCTAATGTCAAGGACAGTTATACCACTGAGTCCGGCGGCATCGTGCCTGCCCAGGCAGCAGAGCATCATGTGAAAGTATGCAGCCAGGTGGTGAAGGACGCCCTCAAGACTGCAGGCATAAATCCGCAAGATATTGATATTGTCGCTTTCTCGCAGTCCCCTGGTCTGGGCCATACCCTCAGGATAGGCGCTATGGCTGCGCGCTCCCTTTCTGCGCTCTGGAAAAAGCCTATCATCGGCGTAAACCACTGCATAGCACACCTGGAGATAGGCAACATGCTCACTGACTGCACAGACCCTGTCCTGCTTTATGTTTCAGGAGCAAACACCCAGGTTATTGCTTATGAGGGAGGCAAGTACAGGATCTTCGGTGAGAGCCTGGATGGAGGGATCGGCAATTTCCTTGACTCTTTTGCCAGGGAGCTTGGCCTGGGCTTTCCTGGAGGCCCTAAGCTTTACGAGCTCAGTCTCAAGGCCAAGAGTTTCATAGAGCTGCCTTATGTTGTCAAGGGCATGGACGTTAGCTTCGGAGGCATCCTCACAAATCTTAAGCAGAAGCTGGCTTCTGGAAAGTACAGCAAGGCAGATCTTGCCTACTCTGTCCAGGAGACCGTCTTTGCGATGATGCTTGAGGTCAGCGAAAGGGCCATGGCCCACTGCAACAAGGAAGAGCTTCTGCTTGGCGGAGGGGTTGCATGCAACAAGAGGCTCCAGGAGATGGCAAAGAATATGTGCGGGGAGCGTGGCAGCAGGTGCTGCATCCTCTCTAATGAGTTCAATGTTGACAACGGAGCCATGATAGCCTGGCTCGGCCTGCTGGAGTACAATGCAGGTGTAAGGATGAAGCTGGAGGACACTGACATCAGGCCTTATGAACGGACTGATGATGTCGATGTCACCTGGAGATAAAGTCTGGGGTCAAGATTAGTTCAGCAAGATAAAGATATCTTTTTACTGCTCACTTCTTTTTCTTCAGTCCTGCAACCTTCTCGTACTTTGCCTCATCCTTGGGAGCCAGGGGCTCAAATATGAGTCCGCAGTCTTTGCATATGACCTGGGTCTTGTCCTCATTATGGATGATATTCTGGCTTGCGCAGTCAGGACATGTTTTCACTTCTTTTATATCCTTTATCATGTATAAGGCAAAAAAATCAGGAATTTATATAGTTTTTGATTTTTGGTACGTTTATAACACCCTGTTGAGAGAGCCTGCCAGATATAGCCTTGTTGGACCTTGTTGGACAGATATAGCCTTATTGGAACTCATCTATCCTTCTCTGTCTCTCCTCTCTGATCCTCCCTATCACATCTTCCTTCCTGTATCCAAAAGGCTGTAGTATCACGAACAACGCTCTTATGAGCAGGTCTGAATACCTGTCAACATCAGGCTTTCCGTTGTATTCTTCCGGAAGCACAGGCATGCCATGCTCCTGGAATATGTATTCGACGAGTTCTCCTGGATTTAACCTCACCCCTTTCTGCTTCAGCCTTTCGACGATGGTCTTCTGGGGTGTGTTGTGCTTGTATTCTGTTTTTGTTATCCTTACAGGCAGGATCAGGTACTCTTTCTTCATGTGCTTGATGTTCCTTATCAGCTCCCTGAGATATCTGAAGAACTCAGGCACCCTGTCTTTTATCTCCTGTTCTGTATCACATTCTCCCATCATCTCGATAATCCTGTTCTGGAAGAACTTCACTGCCATAGGGGCAGATCTTTGCCTTACCTCGATCCCTCTTGCCTTTATCTCTTTGTGCCTGAACACCCCATAATAGGTTGAGGGCAACGCCCTGTGTGGATCCACAACAGAAGGAAGGAACACGATCCATCTGAATATGCCTTCAGAGGTTATCGGGATCCCTGTCAGCATCTCCACTTCTGTGCAGAAATCCTTCACTTCATCATCAGTTATCCCTTTTTTCCTGATAAAGAGTGAGTCCACTATGGCATGCACGACCTCAAATCCCTTTTTCTCTGCAAGCATTATCACTTTAAGCAGGGTCTCTCTTGCCAGAGCGCATATTGCCATGTGGCTTGTAGGTATTCCGAGCTTGAACTCCCTGAATCTCAGGTAGCCGTAGCAGCTTACCAGCACCCATTTTAGGCCAAGCGCCCTTTTCTTGTTGATTGCAGAGGGGTTTCTCTTGTAATGCATCCTCCTTTCTATAAAGGGCTTCAAGGCAGTAGGTATCAGCCCTTTCTTTGATATCGAGGTCTTGAATGGAGTGTTTGGAATATCTACAAAATGCCCTTTTTCTGCAAGCATACAGTCGGCGCTTATGTTATGGTTATATATCAACCACGGGAACATCGAGGTGAAGTCGATCTCAGCTACATCTGTGTGGAACCCGACCTTTGGGTCATGGTAATGCCCTCCCCTGTCTGTCTTCACCATCTCAAGCATGCTCAAGGGCCTGTCTATGGGCTTTTCCTTGTAAGGCACAAGGTAATCTCTCCTGACCATCTCTCTTACCAGTGCTGTCTGGAAAGCTGCGCCAAAGCTCCTTGAAGCAGTGTTCTGGAAAAGCGTCCCTGAAAGCTGCGCAATTTCAGCTATGCCTTCTGGCTCGCACTCTGTACCTACAAAAGTGTTCGTATCCACCAGAAACCTTCCTCTCAGCCTGACTGCATAGTCCCTGTATCTCACCTGCCCGTAGCTCCAGAAAGATCTTCCACCCTTGTACCTTATCTGCACATGGTCCCACCTGTGGAAAGGGCAGCTTATCCCATGCCTTTCCATCCTGCCTGCCAGGTATGGAAGCATCGCAAATGCATGGTCCATCACTATCACGTCAGGGTCAGCTGCCTGGAATTGTTTTGCAAATTCTTGCAGCAATATTCTCTCTTCTTCCTCATCCTCCCCGCTGTCTTCGATGCCCTTGATATATCTGCTGTCAAGCTTTATCTTTCTGATCCTGGCATCCTTGTCCAGATGTATATCCGCAGATGGGCAGACCTTTATTCTTACCTTTTTCAGGGGAACAGGGTGCTCTTCACCCGATCCGACTATCTTCCCCCCTTCAACCTGCACAGCGCTGCACGGCCTCAGATCATGCTTGTAGAGGAACATCTGCTCTGGTTTGATGTCTGCGTCATAGAGATTTATCCTGTGCCTTGTCGCATGCTCTATGTCCCTCACAAATTTTTCAAAAGAGCTTAGCTTTGGGACAGGCAGTTCAAGCACATGCTTCTCCCTGCCCATGTATGTCTTTTTCCTTGCATGCCTGTATGTTATGTCATATCTTTTGAGCATGTTTTCAGCTGCAGGTCCTATGAATATGCTTGTCTGGAATGGCCTCTCTATCCTGATATCATCCTTAGCTGTCTTTATCCAAAGCACAACTGAGTTCTCTTTCCTGTAAGCGTCCATTAGCCAGGCTTTCATCTTCCTTTGCCATCTTTTTTTCTCTTTCCCTCATATTCTTCTCCTGTTCAAGTATGATAGACAAGAGCAGGAAAGCCCACGCATTTATGCTTGAGGTGTATGATATTGCTCCTGCTTTCTTCAGCGGAAGCTTGAGCAGGGACTCATAGATATCCCTGTCCTCCTTTCTGAGTGCTTTTCCATAATCCCTCAGTTCAGCGATGATGATATCTATCAGCATACGCTGGCTTAAGACTGTGTGTCCTATCGTTATCACCCCCCAACCTGTGGCAGTACTGCTCAGCAAACCTCTGGTGTACTGAGCCAAGCTTGACTCCCACGATTACCGGATGCTTTTCTCCTATCTTTCTCATGAGCTCCCATGAATGCTGGGAAATATTTCTGTTCTCTATCTCATCCTGATAGTTGAAGAGATGGTCTGATGCAGTGATTACTGTGATCCTTATCCCCATCTTCCTGATCATGTCCGGGACCTTCAGGAATATATCCCTGAACTTGTAGAGCATCTCGACCTCTATGATATACATGTTCATCATCTGCTCTATGTTCACGTCCGGAAAGAACGCATGAGGATCTGCTGAGTTTGCGCAGTCGATTATCAGGCTTGGAGTGTACCTGGCTGCGTGCATTATCAGCCTTAGATTCAGAGAGCTTCCGCTGTTTCCGATCATTCCTACAAGAGCCATAACTGTTCCAATGAACCATGTTTTAAAAAAGGTTTGCCGGTCTGTGTCCAGTGGGCAGTGGGTCGGGTCCAGATATCTGGAATACCAACAAGTATTTATATGACAAGGATCATCATATATTTGAAAGGAGATGCTTATGAAAGAAAATATCTTTGTATCCATGCTTTTTGTTGTCCTGCTAACGCTCGGCCAGGCCAGTCCTGCTTATGCTGAGGACAACAGCAGTTACAGCGCTGGAGCTGATGAGAGTGACAGCCAAACCGGTCCTGATACTAGAACATCCATGTGTGTCCAGGAAGGAGAGGCTGCAGATCCTGTGCTTGAGCCAGGAAGGAGCTGCTGCAAAGGGCTGGTAAGCATACCAGCAAGCTACCCCTATGAAGGCGGATGCAAGGCAGCTGCGCCTGGCGTATTCACCTGCACCAGATGCGAGGATGGCGAATGCGGTACTGGCGAAACCTGGTGCAACTGTCCTGATGATTGCAGCCCGCCTGCCAGGATGCAGTATGAGCAGGGCAGATGCGGAGACAGCATATGCCAGGCCTGGGAGACGATTCAGGAAGAGCCTTATCTATGCGTAAGGGACTGCAAGACAGTCCATGAAGGAGCTTCTGGAGCGCATACTTCTGCAGAAGCTGGCACAGGCCTTTTTGCCCGGATCTGGGCATGGATCAAGAGCTTCTTTTCATAAGTTTTTTATATCTTTCATTTTGTTTGCTTTCTTATGCATGAAAAATCCATCGCAAAAGGGATCATTGAGGAGGCTAAGAAGCATGGTATTGTCAAGTCCATCACCCTTGAGATAGGAGACCTCGCGCATCTGTCTGCTGAAGAGCTGGATGATGCCATGTCTGACCTTGTTGACTGGAACATAGTGATAGTAAAGAAGCCTGCAGTGGTCAAGTGCACATGCGGATACAAAGGCGAGCCCAAAGTCCTTGAAAAGAGGCATGGATATATCTTGTTCGTATGTCCTGAATGCGAATCCCTCCCAAAAGTGCTGGAAGGGGACAAGATCGTTATCAAAGAGGTTGAGGTTGAGTAAATCTTCTTGATCCTGTCTGGAATACCAACAACTTGAAAAATTTTTTAAATGATTGCTGCTTATCCTTCCCCATGGAAATATTGCTCGACGTATCAGTAGAGGAGATGGCTCAAAGAGGATATGTTCCTGTGATGGATGCTGCGCTGCTGACCCGCAGCAAGCTTCCAGGGCCTGAAGGGTATGAAGGCCTCGCTGACCGGCTGCTTGAGATCCAGGCAGAGAAATACCCTTTTCCTGACCTTCTGCAGGCTGTCGAATATATCACCATAAAGACAGACTTTGTGGACAAGCCTCTTCGCAGGCAAGCTGCGATTTCTGAAGAGGATCAAGAGCCTCCTGCATACAGCCATTATCCTGTGCTTTTCTATGCTCATAAGAGTATGGTTGAAGACCTCAGAAAGGATGGTTATGAGCTGATTGCCGCTATCAGGATCGAGGAAGTGGACTACGATCCAAATGAGCCTTTCATCGATTCATAGCAGTAACCTGTCTCTGAGTGCTTGTAGATTAACTTCTTCTCCTTCCAAGCAGCCTGAGAAGACTGAGGAACAGGTTTATGAAGTCAAGATAAAGGCTAAGGGCTCCTACAACTGCATAGTTGGTCTCCATGCGGGTTCCATGGGCTTTTGAAAGCCTTTTCTTTATCTTTTGGGTGTCATAGGCTATCAGTCCTGTAAACACTATCACCCCTATTATAGATATGACCACTTCCATCAGTGAGTTTCTGAGCCATAGGTTGATCAGCCCTGAGATCACTATGCCTATCAGCCCCACGAAGAGTATAGCTCCCAGGCTTGTAAGGTCCTTTTTTGTCACATAGCCGTATATGCTTAGCATGGCAAATATTGAAGCAGTTATGAAGAATACCATAGCCACAGATGCCATGGTGTATACCAGTATAACCACAGATATTGTCAGGCCTGTGGCTGCGCAGTAGACCAGGAACATGAATGCTGCCACAGCAGGAGGCAGCTTGTTTATGAAGAATGAGAGCCCGAAGACCAGCGCAAGCTCGAATATCAGCAGGCCTATGAATACTCCGCTGGTGCCCAGCACAAGGTTCAGCAGCTCAGGGACCGAAAGGAGGGCAAAAGCAGCTGTGCCAGATATTATCATGCCGACAAACATCCACATATAGACTTTCATGAAGAAATCGTTAACATCGCTTAAGTTATGCTCGTGTTCCATCTTTCCCTCCGTGTCTCATTTATTCCTTCTTTATCTTTTCCAGCACGTCCTTTTTCCCTTTCCAGACCATCACTTCCTCAAGCACTTCTGCGATGGTCTCTACAGGTATTATCTTTATCTTCCTGATCCTGTCAGGGGATATCACTATGTCTTTAATGTTTGATTTTGGGACGATGACCTTCTTTAGGCCTGCGTCGATGGCTGCTTCCACCTTGGAGCTCACCCCTCCTACAGGAAGGACCTCCCCTCTTACAGTGAGGGAGCCTGTCATCGCATAGCTCTGCTTTACAGGCACTTTTGTTATCGCCGATATTATGGCTGTGGCCACTGCTATCGAGGCTGAGTCTCCCTCAACCCCCTCATATGTCTGCAGGAACTGCACGAATATGTCAAACTTCTTCTTGATGTCAAGGCCGAAATGCCTTTTTATGATCGCGGAAACATTCTTGATCGCCTCTTTTGCTATGTCTCCCAGCTGCCCTGTCGCTATGATCTCTTTCTCTTCCCCTCCATGGGTGACCTCTGCGTCTATAGGGAGTATTATGCCTGAGAAACTTTCACCTCCCCCTATCACAGCCAGGCCGTTTACTCTTCCGATCTTCTGTCCTTCTGTGATTATGACCTCATACTCTTTCTTCCTCTCGATATACTTGTCAGCTATCTGCTGCTCAAGGGTCCTGGCTATGCTCATGGCCCCTACCACATGCTTCTTTTGCACCAGTTTGCTCTTCTCCTCAACAGCAAGGTCTCCTGCCGCCCTTATCAAGCCTCCAAGATCCCTGAGCCTTAGGGTCAGGTGGTTTTTCCTGTTAGCCCTTCTTCTTGCCTCCTCGACTATGGCAAGCGCAGCGTCTCTTGAGAAATGAGGTATCTTCTGGTCCTTGATTATTTCCTGCGCTACGAACAGCGCTATCTTTTCCCTGTTCTCTTTGGTGTCAGGGATGGTCTCTTTCATATGGACTTCATACCCATAACCCCTTATCCTTGACCTGAGTGCAGGGTGCATGTTCTTGACAGTCTCAAGGTTGCCTGCAGCGACAAGCACAAAGTCACAGGGCACCGGCTCTGTCCTTACCATTGCCCCTGCTGACCTCTCTGACTGTCCTGTTATGGAGAATTGCCTTTCCTGAAGCGCTGAGAGCAGTTCCTGCTGTGTTGCAGGCTGGAGCGTCGCTATCTCATCTATGAAAAGCACGCCCTTGTTCGCCTTGTGGATCATCCCTGCGACCACCCTCTCATGGGCAGGCGTACCAAGGCCTCCGCTTTGGAAAGGGTCATGCAGCACGTCTCCGAGCAGAGCCCCTGCATGAGCTCCTGTGGCATCATAGAAAGGCGCGTTTTTCCTTTTGAAATTATCCACGATCAGCTTAGGAATCTCTATCTTCTGTCCTGGAAACATGGACCTCTTGTTAAGGTTAAGGAATATGACAAAAGCTCCCAGGAATATCATCCCTCCCAGGAAGAAAGCTGTGAACATAATATCTGAGTTGTACTTTGACCTGACGATCCATGGCACCACCATCGCTATGATGACAAGGACGAACATTATGATGTTCTGGTTCTTGAACGTGGTCATAGAACTTATCTTTGCCTGCGCCACTGCTTCCCTTCCCTTGCTTGCAGGCAGGGTCCTTATCATGGGCTGGTTCTCGTCGTTCGGGTTCGGCAGCGAGACCACGTCCACAAGTTTTTCCTTGGGCAGCAGTTCTGCCAGCGCCAGGCCAAGCATGCTCTTGCCTGTTCCAGGCTCTCCTATGAGAAGCACGTGCCTCCTCTGATGCGCTGCTTTGCGTATGACTTTTACAGCGTCTTCCTGGCCCACCACCTGGTTGATTATCTGTTTGGAGACTTTCAGCTCAGCAGTGCTCTTGAAATCAAGTTCCCTCACCATATCCCCAAAAAGAACAACTGATTGTTTAAAAAGCTATCGATTAGATGAGCTGCAGCTGCCTGAGCCTATTCAGCACCTGCTCATACCCGAATGCGTAAGCGAGGCTAGTGGCTTCCTCATAGACCGCCCATCCTGCTTTCAGGACCTCTTTTGGGTTGATCCTTATATCGCCTTGTATCGTCCCCAAGAAAACATGTGTCTTATGGCCTTTGAATTCGTGCTCAAAAAGCTTGTGTATAATCTCAAAATCGCATCCTATCTCCTCTTTTACGCCTCTGACCACTGCCTGTTCAGGTGTTTCACCCTGCTCAAGGGTCTCATTGACAAAGGTCCATTTGTCCCCTTCAACATCATCCTGGGGTCTTTTCACCAGCAGCGCCTTCTTGTCTTTTATGATGATCGCTGCAGAATGGGTTATAGCTTCCATCTGGGGAGGATTTCCGGACTGGCTTATAAATTTTTCTGTAAGCAGGTTTATGGACATTGTTTTTTTGTGCAGCCTCAAAGATCTGCTGCTTATGCCGTAAGTTTTCTGAATATTTGCGGGCAAACAATATAAAAACCTGTCTACTGCCAATGCGCCATGAGAGAAGATACTTTGCTGAGGATCGCCCTGACCATCTCGCTGGTAGGCATCGTGTGCCTCTACTTTGTCTCTGGCAGTATAAAGGTTCCCAGGCAGGCTGTGAAAGCCATCGACAGCTCAGATAAGGGCAGTAT
Source organism: Candidatus Woesearchaeota archaeon (assembly GCA_014729345.1). Taxonomy (GTDB): domain Archaea; phylum Nanobdellota; class Nanobdellia; order Woesearchaeales; family WJKB01; genus WJKB01. Next base: position 257 of record WJKB01000046.1, on the reverse strand, counting down.
CACAAGAATCAGGGGCATTGTCACAAGCGTGTATGAGACAGACAAGGTGTTGATCCTGGAGCTTTACGAGCAGGATCCCAAGAGAATAAGCGCAGTGGTCTTCAAGGATGGTAGCAATTATATCCGCGAAGGCCAGGAGATCGAGGTTGCCGGAGAAGTCAGGGAGTACAAGGGCGAGATGGAGCTTATCGCTGATGAGATCAGGCAGGTCAGCTGACAGAGGATCCTCACGAGACCGCAGCACAGCCTGGATCCAG
>WJKB01000045.1 GCA_014729345.1 Candidatus Woesearchaeota archaeon | reverse complement strand
CCTTATACCATCAGGGGCAAGAACCTGACCATTATCGGAGGGGGATGCGGATGCGCTCCCACTGCTTTTCTTGCAGATACAGCCAGGAGGATGGGCAAAAAGGTGGATTTCATCATAGGGGCAAGGACCAGTAAGGCCCTCCTTTTTACGGAGAGGATGAAAAGGTCAGGGATAAGGACCCATATCTCCACAGACGATGGTACTGCCGGCAGGAGAGGATATGCCACTGATCTGCTGAGAGACCTTCTTCAGAAGCAAAAGGTGGATTCTGTTTATACCTGCGGTCCTGAGGTGATGATGAAGATTGTCGTGGACATGTGCCTGCAGAAAAGAATCTATTGTGAGGCCAGCCTGGAGAGGTACATGAAATGCGGCTTCGGGGTATGCGGACAGTGCTGCTTGGACCAGATAGGCTTGAGGGTCTGCAAAGAAGGTCCTGTATTCACCGGCCGGCAGCTTTCAAAGATAAAAGAGTTCGGAAGCCACAGAAGAGACGCGACCGGAAGGAAGGTGAAACTATGACCAGGTTGCTGGTGCGGAACGCTAGGATGGTGGTAAAAGGCAGGCCTGTGATAAGACAGATACTTATAGACCAGGGCAGGATAAGCAGGGTCGCTGTAAGGATAAAGGTGGATGCAGAAAGAAACCTTAATGCAGAAGGGAACTTTGTCATACCTGGTGTCATTGATCCGCATGTTCATTTCAGGGAGCCTGGCCTGAACCATAAGGAGGACTGGATGACCGGAAGCAGGGCTGCAGCAGCAGGCGGTGTCACCACTGTGCTGGACATGCCCAATGTCAAGCCGCCTACGTTCACGGTCAAGAGGCTCCAAAAGAAAAGAGCCCTTGCCAGCACGTCTATAGTCAATTATGGCTTTCATTTCGGCGCATCTGCCCAGGATAATACTTCTGAGATAAGGAAGGCTAGGGGCGTGGCTTCCACCAAGGTCTACATGAACTCTACAACAGGCAACCTTCTTGTCGAGGACATCGAGCTTATACGCAAGATATTCTCATGTTCAAGGATGGTCACAGCCCATGCAGAAGAGCAGCAGCTCGAGGATGCTGTCAGGATCTCAAAGGAGACCAACAAGAGGCTTTATCTTTGCCATGTCACCCTGGCAAAAGAGCTTGCTTTCCTCAAGAGAGCCAAGAACAGGCACATGTTCTGCGAGGCGACCCCTCATCATCTTTTCCTGTCTTCAAAAGATGAGAAAAAGCTAAGAGGCTTCGGCATGATGAAGCCTGTCCTGAAGAGCGAGAAGGACAGGAGGGCCCTCTGGGCTGCTGTTAACCGCGGTCTTATCGACGCAGTGGGAAGCGACCATGCCCCTCATCTTCTGGATGAGAAGAAAAGCGCGGCCCCTCCCTCAGGAGTTACCGGGCTTGAGACCATGCTTCCGCTTCTGCTTGACGCATTCAACAAACGAAACATTAGCCTATCAAGGATAGTGGAGCTCACCTCAAGGAATCCTGCCAGGATATTTGGCCTTAGGAACAAGGGGTCCATAAGTCCTGGTTATGACGCTGATCTCTGTATCCTAGACCTAAACATGAAGAAAAAGGTCAGGAACGATGAGCTGCACACCAAATGCGGTTGGAGCCCTTTTGACGGATGGATCCTCAAGGGCTGGCCCATGGCTACCATCGTCAACGGAAATATAGTCTTTGAGAAAGGCGACATATTTGATATCAAGGCCAAGGAGGTTGAATACGATGAGGTTTAAGGGAAAGGATATCATATCCATAAATGACATGACTAAACCTGAGATAATCCACATTCTCGAGACAGCGAAGAAGATGGAGAAAAGGAGCAGCAAAAAGCTCATGCAGGGCAAGATACTCGGCACCTTGTTCTTCGAGCCTTCGACCAGAACCAGGCTGAGCTTCGAGAGCGCTGCCAAGAGGCTTGGGGCGCAGACAGTGGGTTTTGCCGACCCTTCTGTGAGTTCTGTCAAGAAAGGCGAATCTCTCTGGGATACCATCAAGGTCACTGAGAAATACTGCGATGTGATAGTGATGAGGCATCCTCACGAGGGCAGCGCAAGACTAGCTGCTGAAGCAGCTTCTGTCCCAATAATCAACGGTGGCGACGGGCCCAACCAGCACCCCACCCAGACCCTTCTTGACCTTTATACCATAAAAAAATGCCAGGGAAAGCTTACAGGCCTGAAGGTCGCGATGAGCGGTGACCTGAAGTACGGCAGGACTGTCCACAGCCTTGCAGCTGCACTTAGCCTTTTCAACTGCAGAGTTTTTTTCATCGCCCCTCCTGAACTCCAGATGCCCAAGCACATCCTGGACGAGCTTGACAGAAGAAATATCAAATATTCCCTGCATCCCAGGATCGAGGATGTCATCACAAAGGTAGATGTCCTCTATTCCACCAGGATACAGAAAGAGAGGTTTCCGAACGAGAAGGAATATGAAAAGGTAAAGAACATATTTATCCTGAAGCAATCTATGCTCAGGGGTGTTAAGAAGAATCTCAGCATCATGCACCCTCTTCCAAGGGTCAACGAGATCATGAAAGAGGTCGACGACACCCCTTATGCTGAATATTTTGAGCAGGCAGGCAACGGTATTCCGGTAAGGATGGCGCTTCTCGCGCTGGTCACAGGGGTGATAAGATGACTGCTGCCAAAAAAGAGATGAAGGTTCCTGCGATCCAGAAAGGCACTGTGATCGACCATATCCCTCCCCATGCTGCTGCAAGAGTGCTGGATATACTGGATCTCGGCGACGAGCTTGTGACCTTCGGGAACAACCTTTCAAGCAGGAAGATGAAGAAAAAAGGCATAATAAAGGTCAGCGATAAGATGCTCAGGAAAGATGAGCTTGACAGGATAGCCCTGGTGGCTCCTGAGGCGACCCTGTGTGAGATAAAGGACTACAAGGTCATCAAGAAACGGAAGGTCCAGATGCCGGATGTCTTTGCGGGCATGCTCAGGTGCTTCAACCCAAACTGCATCACCAGGCATCAGGACATGAAGACCATGTTTACCCTTGTGCAGAAGGATCCTGTAAGGCTGAAATGCCATTACTGTGAAAGCACCTTTGACAAGGATCAGCTTGAGCTGTTGTGATCATAAAAAAGTTTCATGATAATCCAAAAATGAGGTGAAAAGATGGATCCAAAAACAATTGCAGAGATACTTCTTAGGATTAAGGCTGTAACCCTTAATGCAAAGGAGCCTTATACTTATGCAAGCGGCATCCGAAGCCCGATCTATTGTGACAACAGGCTGCTTCTCTCTTATCCAGAAGAGAGGATGAAGATAGTTGAGGCGATGATGGACATCATTAAGGCGAACAACCTTGAGTTTGATATTATTGCAGGTGTTGCTACCTCTGGCATACCGCATGCAGCATGGCTTGCTGACAAGCTTCAAAAGCCCATGATATATATTCGAGGAAAAGCCAAAGAACATGGCAAAGGGAACCAGATAGAAGGCAGGCTTGAGCAAGGCCAAAAAGTGCTTGTTGTAGAGGATCTGATCAGCACAGGAGGAAGCTCTTTTAATGCCCTTGAATCTGCCAGAGAAGCAGGTGCAGGCTGCAATGACCTTATAGCGATCTTTACATATACCATGGAGAAATCAAAGAGCAGTGCTGCAGAGAAGAAGATTAATGTCTATCCTCTCACTGATTTCCCTACTCTTATTGGTGTGGCAGCTGAAAAGGGTTATATCACAGAAGAGAAAAAGGCAGTTGTGCTTGAATGGTCAGTTGATCCTTCAGGCTGGGGACCAAAGCATGGTTTTGAAAACGCTGCTGCTGACTGATATTCCATAAATTACTCTAAAGGTGATAAGATGAACTATGAAAAACGTATGCAGATGAGTTACACTGAAAGGGCAGAGCTTTGCAACAATCAAGCCGCGAAAAAGTTGTTTAAACTTATGGATGAGAAGAAAACAAACCTTGCAGCAAGCGATGACCATACTGATCCTCAGAAGTTCCTCAGGCTTGCAGAGGATGTTGGGGACGAGATATGTGTGCTCAAGACGCACATCGACATAGTGGAAAACTTCACTCCTGACATCATAGCCAGGCTCAAGGCTCTTTCCAAAGAGAAAAATTTCATGCTTTTTGAGGACAGGAAGTTTGCAGACATCGGAAACACGGTCAAACTCCAGTATACAAAAGGCATGTATAGGATCGCTTCCTGGGCTGACATGGTCAATGCTCATGCTGTTCCAGGTCCTGGGATCATCCAGGGTCTTCAGGAAGGAGCAAAGGAAGCTGCAGAAGATCCCAGAGGACTCATCCTCCTGCCGCAGATGACTTCACAAGGGACTTTGGCGACAGCAGACTACACGCAAAAGACAGTTGAGATGGCAAAGCAGTTTCCTGGGTTTGTGATGGGATTTATCGGCGCCGGATCAGTGCCAGAGGAGCTGAAAAAGCTTGCAGATATGTCAGATCCCCACTTTATCCTGCTTACTCCTGGAGTCAAGCTTGCAGCAGGTGGAGACAGCCTTGGCCAGCAGTATAATACTCCAGCAGATGCGGTAGATGCTGGTTCGGACATCATCATAGTCGGCAGGGGAATCTACCTTGCGGATGATCCCAAACAGGCTGCAGCGCATTACAGGCAGCAAGGATGGGAAGCATATTTGCAAAGGAAAAGCAGGCAGTGATGCATTACCCGAAAAGGAGGAAGCTGATGAAGAGACAAGAGTTTGACACGCTGATCTTTGACCTTGACGGAACCCTATTTGATACAGAGAAGAATATCGTAAATTCTTTCAATCATGCTCTTGTAAAGAACGGGTTCAAGAAAAGACCTTATTCTGAGGTTCAGCAGCTCATAGGCACCCCTTTGCAGGATATGTTCAAGCTTTATGTTCCTGCAGAAAAGATCGATGCATGCATATCAAAACATCGTGAAAGACAGATCAGGATGCTGTTCAAGGAATCAAGCATCTTTCCTGGAGTGAAGAGTACCCTGAAAAAGCTGAAGGCGATGGGCAAGAACCTCTCAGTAGCGACCACAAAGCCTGAGTTTTTTGCAAGAAAGATGCTCTACAGACACAGTTTGACAGGTCTTTTTGATCTTATTCACGGCAGTTCGATCAAGAAAGGTGTTGGTGAAACCCCAAAGGACCAGATCCTTACAGGTGCTCTTAAGAGGATCAAATACCAAAAAGCAGTCTATATAGGCGATACACTGTATGATATTAAAGCTGCAAAGAACAATGATCTGCCTGTCATTGCTGTTGATTATGGTATTGGTAGAAAAAAAGACCTGAAAGACGCAAAACCTGACTGGCTGATAAGTGATTTCAGGAAACTGCTGGATATAATTCAGTAATATCTTCTTTTTTGACCGGAAATCCCGCTAGTTTTCTTGAAAAACGCATATAAATGATAAGTTATCTCATATCTGGATGAAAAAAATATTGCTCGTGATGATATTAATAGCTGTGCCTGCTGCATATGCAGAAGAGATAGAGCTGCTGCTGGATGTGAATGACGATCTTGTCAGCATAGAATGCATACTTGACAGTCCTTTGTCCACTGGAGAAACTCATAAGAACCTTTTCAGGATCAGAAATCTCGAATATGACAAAGGAGAAAAGCATTGCCTTAACATAACTGTAGAATATTCTATCGATGGAGAAGAGGACTCTGTCGAAGTGGACTGCATCAACAGCTACAGGACCAGCAGCACAGGGTACTTCAGGCCTTTGAAGCCAGGGACCTATGACATCTGCGGCGTTATTCTGGGCACGAGGCAAAGCTGCTGCATGAGCATCGAAGTCACAGGCCAGGAGGTGTCAATATCTGATGAAAGCATAGAAGACCAAGCTGATGAGCAGGATGATGATCAAGCCGATGATGCAGAAGCCCCCTTAAAATTCAGATATGATATCACCGACCTTGATGATATATTTAATGGCATCCCTTTCAACCTGACCCTTGAGGTGACCAGTGATGAAAACTGCCATGAGATAGAAGTATGGAGCTATGTATATAGGGGGAACAAGTGTTACAGCGGCGAAAGGGAGGGGAACAAGCAGGGGTTCAGCCTGGAAGCTGGAGAAAAGCTGGACATAATCCTTCAGAACACTGTTGTTGCAGAGCCTGGCGACTACAAGCTCAAGGTCAAACTCAGGAAAGATGAGCAAAAGACCACAAAGGACTTGACAAGAGACGTCACTGTCAAAGATATGGCTGGCTCTGGAAGTGATGGCCAAGGCATCAGCAGCGAGCTTGATGCAGTCTCAGGCAAACAGGATGAAGAGAGTGATCCTGACAGTAAGGATAAGGGGGTCATGAGATTCTTTTCGCAAGACCCTGGCAATGTCTCTGGCCGCACTTTTGTTGTCCCTGAATCCTACGTGCTTAGGGACGAGAAGGATGTGATCTTTGAGTCTGTCTCCAGAAAGGCGAGGAAGCTGGTCAACTGGTTTATCATCGGTTTTGCGCTCCTGCTCCTGGCCCTTATCTGGAAGAAAGACAGTCGATCAGAGAAATCCAAGAAGCACCACGCTGATAACTCCAAAGATAAGTGAGAATATGGTGGAATGGTCTGTGAGCTTGCAGCAGCTGGTTGGGATAAGCTCGTCGCTGGATATGTATATCATCAGCCCTGCAGTAGCTCCTATCATGATCCCTACCATTGTCATAGGTATCAGAGGATAGAAATAATATGCCAGGAAAAAACCCAGCAGCGTCGGGATTGCTGTGGAGAAGGATACAAGAAAGGACTTTAGCCTTTTCTTTGTTATGTAATAATAGGGCGCGCTCGTGCAGACACCCTCGGGTATGTCATGGATGGCGATCGCCACTGCTATCAGCATCGAGAGCTTCATCTCAGTCACTGAACCAAGGCCCATGGCCAGACCTTCTGGAAAATTATGTATGAATATCCCAATCAGAAGATAATAGGCAGTCCTTCTAATGTTATGACCCTCTTCTTTGCTGCACATGCTCGGATGTATATGTGGTATGATCTTGTCCACCACATACATCACTGCAGCACCTAGGATTATCCCAAGAACCGCTATCCATATGGAGGACAGCTCTATGCTTTCAGGTATCAGCTCAAGAAATGATACTGCCAGCATTACCCCTGCTGCAAAAGCCAGCATGTTGTACATGAACCTGTTTGAAGGCTTTTTTACGACTCCTATCAGCGAACCTATCAGTGGACCTGATATTGCGATCAGCGTTATGGTGGTTACCGGATGCATCTTTCTCTTTTTGCTTGTTATTTGTGTCTGATATTGATGATGGTATAGGCAAAAGCTTTTTAAATCCTTTGTTCTTTGGTTTACGTGATGGAACAGGAAACAAAAGATAAGCTTGAAAAAGGCGCTGTCCTGGCTAGGATTATCCAAGAAGTGCTTGGAAAGCCCAAGGAGCATGTAGAGGAGGCTATTGCAGGCATCGTGAAGGCCATAAAGGACCAGCCTGACATAGATGTCCAGTCAACCAAGGTTTTCCCTGCAGAAGAAAATGAGGAGGGTGCTTACCTGGCGTTCGCTGAGATGGAGGTGCTTTTCAAGGACCTTCCCAGGCTCATAGGTTTTTGTTTTGATTTTGTTCCCGGAAGCGTGGAAGTGGTCGAGCCCACACACTTTGATTTCAGCGTGGCATATCTCAATGATATTATGAATGACCTTATGGTCAAGCTACATGGTTTTTCCATGAAAACAAAGAATCTTACTCTTGAGAACAATGTTCTGAGGAAAAGAGGGACTGAACTCCTCAGGAACCTGGTCATCCTGGCTGTCGGAAACCGGGAAAGGACTGTTGAAGAGATTTGCGGCACAGTTGGCATTCCTGCAGATCAGCTCAGGCCTTATATTGATATACTGGTTAAGGAAGGCAGGCTTGCTGAAAAAGAGGGAAAGCTAAGTCTATTGCAAAAATGAGTACACTGAAAAACGAGGTTGAAGCCTTGCTGTTCTCTTCTGGCAGAAAGATGACTGTTGAAGAGCTTGCCAAGCTCTGCAGGACCAGGAATCTGGAAAGGGTCAAAGAGGCACTTGAAGAGCTTAAGAAGGAATATTCTGCAGAAGACAAGAGCATAATGATGGTCCAGGAGGATGATGCCTACAAACTTACTGTCAAGGAGAGATACATGCCTGTAGTCCACAAGGTGATCACCCAGACAGAGCTAAGGAAATCGATCATAGAGACCCTTGCAACTGTCGCCTTCAAGGCACCTGTCAAACAGAGTGAGATAGTCAAGATCCGCTCAAACAAGGCCTATGACCATCTGAAAGAGCTCGAAGAGGGGGGCTTCATCACCCGTGAGAAGTGCGGAAGGACAAAGATGATCAGGCTTGG
>WJKB01000044.1 GCA_014729345.1 Candidatus Woesearchaeota archaeon | reverse complement strand
ACCTGAAGGAGAGTACGGCGCAGGTACAGTGATGGTCTGGGACAAAGGGACATACAAGAATACTACTGAAAAGGATGACAAAAAGATATCTGCTGAGGAGGCCTTCAGGAAAGGGCACATATCTTTTGAGCTGAAAGGCAAGAAGCTTATGGGAGGGTGGGGGCTTAACAGGTTCCAGGAGAACAAATGGCTGCTGGTCAAGAAAGATGATGATGAGGCTGACAGAAGGGTCAACATACTGAAGAAAGAGAAGTCTGCAAAGACAGGAAGGACCATGAAACAGATAGAGAAGGAAGAGAGATAAGAAACGGCGAGAATATGAGAACAGCGCATGTGTTCATAGAAGGAAAGGTGCAGGGTGTTTTCTTCAGGGACAGCATCAAAAGGAAAGCTGACGCTCTGGGAGTCAAGGGATGGGTAAAGAACCTTGACGACGGAAGGGTGGAAGCTGTTCTTTCAGGCAGCGAGGAAAATGTAAAGGAGATGGTCAGATTCTGCAGGCAAGGGCCTCCTGCGGCTGAAGTGACTGATGTTGATGTCAGTTATGAAGAGTCTGCAGAGTTTGCAAGCTTTAAGGTGAGGTACTGAGCAGAGATATTAAATATCTTTGAGAAAGATATTTATATCAAGGATTGTTCAGTGCTGGAAAAGAGGATAGACATGACATATGGGATGATGTGCAGGTACAGAATAAGGTTTGCCGCAGTCATCTGCATCTTCCTGCTTCTGGCTGGATGCTCTGCTGGGAAGTATAACCCAGGTACAGCTTCTGAGCAAGACAGCCCAACTGCAGAGGATGACGGTGGCACAGAACAACATCCTGAGATGTCCGAAAGCCAGCCCAAGTCGGATGTCCAGGAAGACGAGAGATTTCCTGACCATGACAAGCTTGTGATGTTCCACAACAATCAGGGACAGATGTGCCTGGACCAGCTGGAATGGCTTGAATCCATGAAAATTCCACAAAAGCCAAGAGTCTGAGTGACAGGATAAAGAAAGATGCTTCTATGCTTAAGAGAAAGCTCACAGGGCTGAGATCACAGCAGCAGAAAGTGATAAGCAAGAGAGAATCTGCGATAAAAGACCTGAAATCCAACCTGAAGCGCACTGTAAAGGTGGAAAGCCTGGTAAAGGATGTCAAGGAGCTGGAGAAAAACATAAGAGAGACAGCCAGGCAGGCCGGAAAGATGGCCAAAGGAAGACCTTCAAAGGTCAAGCTTTAGAAATGAAACACTATAATGCGCTGCCTTTAGTCCCGCAGCCGCAAAACATTTATATAGTGTGATTGTTGTAATAACCATTAAAACTGAGGTGATAGATATGTCTAAAAATCTTGAAAGGATTGGCATGACAGGAATAGGTCTTGCACTGATTACAAAAGAAGAGATAGAGAAATACATAGATAATATGGTCAAGCAGGGAGATATCAAGGCCAGGGCAGGAAAAAAGATGGCCAGGGACCTTGTGAGCAAATCAAAGAAACAGAGACAGAGATTTGAAAACGACCTGCAGAAACAGATCGAGAAAGCGATGGCAAAGATGGACATAGCAAAGAAATCCGAGCTGGACAAACTGAAAAGGAAAGTCGATAAGCTGAGCAGCCAAAAAAAGAAGAGATAACACTATCCAGGGCCAACAATCAGATGGTCCGATAGCGAGTTACCTGCTGAAAGATGCTTGAACTAATCAGTAAAAAGGCTAGAGACAGATATAAGTATGTAGTAAAGGTCCTTATCAGGCACGGGTTCAGCTTTCTTCTTCCGAGCCTGCATCTTCCTTTCACCAAAAGGCTGCTGAAAAAGAAGAAATCCCCTGAAGAAAAACCTACGCCTGAAAAGGCAAGGATGCTGCTCGAGGATCTTGGAACTACATTCATAAAGATAGGTCAGTTTCTCAGCACAAGAAGGGAGCTTGTGCCTGCAGAGCTGGCTGAAGAATTCTCTAAACTGACGGATCAGGCGCCGACGTTTGATTACAGTACAGCAAGAAAGTTAATAGAGAAAGAGACCGGACGCAGGCTGTACGCTCTCTTCAGGACATTTGACCATAAGCCTATAGCTGCTGCCTCTATAGGGCAGGTACACAAGGCAGTGCTGAAGACAGGAGAAGATGTGGTAGTCAAGGTCCAGAGAGAAGGCATAAGGGATGATGTCAGGATAGACATCGCCATACTCAGGAAGATAGCAGAGTTTGCTGAAGAGAACTTTCAAGAGATAAAGAACTATAACATTACAGGCATCATCGACGAGTTCGAGGATACGATCTTCAGGGAGATGGACTACCTCAAGGAAGCCCGCAACGCAGAGAAGATAGGCAGCTATTTCAGGAATAAGAAGGGATTGCAGTTCCCGAAAATATACTGGGACTACACGACCGAGAAGGTACTGGTGATGCAGTATCTTAAAGGTGAAAGGCCAGACAGATGGTTAGAGAAAAATCCTGGCAAGAAACTGAGAAAGAAGATTGCGATCATGGGGGCAAACGCCTATCTTGAGCAGGTTCTGGTACACGGTGTTTTCCAGGCAGATCCTCATCCAGGGAACTTACTTATAAAGGATGGATCTATAGGTTTCGTAGATTTCGGAATGGTGGGATTTGTCGATGACTCCTCCAGGGAAGCGTTTATCGACCTGCTGATAGCCATAGTCAAGAAGGATGCTGACCTGGCTCTCAAGAGAGTCATTGAGATAGGGACATTCAAGGGAAAGATAGACAGGATGCGGCTGCGGACAGCGCTCAGCAGGATGATAAGCCAGTACTATGATATCAAGCTTGAGAGCTTCTCCATAAGAGAGATCATCAACGACATACACGAGATTCTCCGTGAAAATGATATCATTATACCCGAGACTTTCAGCCTGCTGCTCAAGACAGTCATGCAGATAGAGAGCCTTGGAAGGATGCTGTATCCTGAATTCAAATTTATCCAGACCACCAAGCCTTTTGTCCATAGGATGGTCAGGGAAAGGAAAAGCCCGATCAGGATCAAGGAGAACATCAAGGACAAGGCTTATGAAATCCTTGAGCTTTCTTCAGGGCTGCCTGCAAGGATAGACGCCATCCTGGGCAACCTGGAAAGGGGAATAACCGAGATAAAGTTCAAGCATGTAGGGCTGAATTCTGTACTCGAAAACCTGAGCGAGTCGAGCAACAAGCTTTCAATAAGTATGGTCATGTCTGCTATAATCATAGCCTCATCGCTTATGGTGCTTGCAGGCATGGATATAGTCGGCACTATAGGGTTCGCAGCCGCCGGTGTTATAGGTATAGGGTGGATCGTAAGGCTGGTATTCTGACCCCCTATCATTGTCTAGAGATCCACATACGATACAGATACAACCTGGCTACTGCCTTACCAATCTAGTTATCGCTTTTCAAGAAACTTCTTCAACTGCTTGTAGGTCTTTGTATTGATAATATCCTTCTTCTCAAGCCATCCCCGCCTTGCCTGGCCTATCCCTAGCCTCATAAGGTCAAGGTCAGAGGTATCCTTGCTGTCTGTGCTGATGCAGAACCTGCATCCTTTTTTCTTGGCTGCAAGTATATGCGTTCCGTCAAGATCAAGCCTTTCAGGCTGGCAATTTATCTCCAAGATCTTGTTGTTGTCTGCAGCAGCCTTGAAGATCTTGTCAAAGTCTGCTTCATATCCCTTTCTTTTGCCCAGGCTCCTGCCGGTCGGATGCGCCAGGACAGTAAGATGCTCATCGTCTAGGGCCTTGAGGATCCTTTCAGTCATCTTTTTCCTGGACATCTTTAGGTTGGAATGCACCCCTCCTACGACGACGTCGAGCTTCTTCAGGACATTTTCCGGGTAGTCCAGGCTGCCATCCTTCCTGATATCCACCTCAGCTCCTTTGAGGACCTTGAAACCGGATTTTTTCGCAGCCTTGTCTATAGCAGTCAGCTGCCTCTTGAGGGTCTTCTCGTCCATGCCGTTGGCTATCCTGGATGATTTGGAATGGTCTGTTATTGCGATATAGTCATAGCCCCTTTCCTTGGCAGCTTTGATCATATCCTCTATCTTGTTGGAGCCATCACTATAGGTGGTATGGATATGCAGGTCCCCCCTGATATCATCCGGTTCCACCAGATCAGGTATCTTGTCTTCCTGGGCAGCATCTATCTCACCCCTGTTCTCCCTCATCTCAGGAGGAATGTACTGCAGTCCCAGCTTGTTGTATAGGGAATCCTCATTCTTAAGGGGGATCTTCTTGTTCTTGCCTTTCCCTCTGGTCCTCTTGAATATTCCGTATTCAGAAAGCTTGTAGCCTTTTTTCTTGGCTATCTTCCTTACTTCTATGCTGTGCTCCTTGCTGCCGGTAAAATACTGCATGGCACCAGCGTAGCTGGAATTGTTTACCACCCTGAGATCCACATGGATTCCGTCCTCCTCCAGGGTCAGGGAGCTCCTGGTCTTTCCCTTTGATATTACCTTCCTCACACCGTCCATATCTGTGAAGCAATCGATCACTTTTTGGGGATCATCAGAGATGACCAGGATGTCGATATCCCCTATGGTGGCCCTCATCCTCCTGAGGCTGCCCACATAATCTATCTCCTGCACCGGTGAATTCTTTTTGAGGTGCTCTACGATCTCTTCTGCTATCTCCAGCGCCTTGTTCAACCTCATCCTTTTCTTGCTCTGCTTCTTCACTTCAAGGGCTTCCATGATATTCTGTTCGGTCTTCTTTCCAAACCCTTCAATATCCCTTATCTTGTGTTTCCTTACAGCTTTCCTGAGTTCTTTTGGAGAAGAGATGTCCAGCTCTTTTAGCAGCTTCTTGACTTTTTTTGGACCCATGCCTTCCAGGTCCACGAGCTCGGTGATCTCTTTTGGGTATTTTTTCCTGAGCTTGTCGAACTTGTTGATCTTTCCCTTGTCGATATATTCTATGATGTGTTCTGCGATGCTCTCGCCGACTCCCGGAATATCTTCAAGGGCTTTCTTTCCGTCCTTCTCATATATCTCCTTTACATCCTTGCTCAAACCCTCTACTCCGTAGGCAGCTTCCCTGTAAGCCCTGGGCTTCCAATCTACCTCTTCCAGCTCATACATCAGGGCCATGTCCCTGAACATCCTGACAAGTTTGCGGTTTGTGCTCATTTTTCCTATGCTTGTCCTTTCCCCTCTTACTTCTTAAGAGATCTGACCTCCTTCACGGTTGTAGCATCCTCAGCAGACTTGTCCTGCCTGAGGCTCTGGAACCTGGGAAATCTCAATGCCAGCCCCTTGCCCTTCTTCGTGCCTGCTGTGTGGGAAGGGCTCCTGGTTATCTCAGCTCCTATTATCTCGATGACCATCTTAGGCTCATAGTAGATGTCAGGCTCCATGTTTTTCTTGACCTTAAGCCTCTTGGGTTTTTCCTTCGCCTTGAACTTTTTTAGTTTTTTTCCTATATCCTTGAAATCCTCGTCAGTAAATCCTGCTCCTACCTTTGTGAAGGTCTCGAACCTGTCCTTGTCTTTATTGTATACCGCGCAGAGCAGAGCGCCGAACATCCCCTTCCTTCTTCCTTTGCCGTGAAAACTGCCAACTACCACCACATCGAACGATTCCTGCATGCCCTCTTCATATTCCTTTTTCCACTTGATCCAGAGCCATCCTCTCTTACCTGGCTTGTATATGGAGTCTTTTGAGGTTGACTTGACGATTATGCCCTCAAGGCCGTCCTTGACAGCCTTCTCGAAGAAATCCTTTATCTGCTCAAACTTCCTGGAGGTCTTACGGTCTGCAAGCCTCACCTTTTTTGATCTCTGGTTGATGATCTTCTCAAGCTTCTCTCTCCTTTTGGGATAAGGCTTCTTGAGCATGGAATTCCCATTCACGTAAAGCAGATCAAAAACAAACACGATCACAGGGATCTTTTTCCTGTACTCCTCAACATCATACTTTCTCCTCCTGTGCATTAGCTTCTGGAAGGAAAGTATCTTCCCTTTCTTATAGGCTACGATCTCACCGTCGATAACAGCCTTTTTTGCTTTGACATATTCCTTTATGTATTCCACAAGGTCAGGATACTGCTTAGTGATGTCCTCAAGCTTCCTGGAGAATAGTTTCACTTCATCTTTATCCTTGTGTATCTGGACCCTCTCGCCGTCATACTTATGCTCAGCAGCAAGAACATCGCCCTCTATCTTCTCAAGTATCTGTGAGGCTTTCTTGACTCTCTGGGCGAGCATCGCCTGCACCGGCCTTCCAAGTGTTATGGAGAACCTTTTTGCCCCTTTAAGGCCGTTCTTTGCCAGGGACTCACCCAAAGCACCTATGTCGGTGCAGACATTGTAGCTGTCCTCTATATCATCCTTGTTCTTGGTGTCTCCGGTAAAAGCTGCGGCAAAAGCCTCCAGGATAGTCATGTCGCCGACCCCCAGCCTGAGCTTTCCCAGGGCGATCCTCATGATATATCTTGATTCAAGAGAGGCAGCGTCCTTTAGGAGTCCTGAAAGCTTTTCAGCTTTCTTCTCCTGGCTTCCTTTGCCCGAGCTATTCTGTATCTTGACCAGGCGATCATGGACATCCTTAAGGGAGAGAGAGCTTCTTTTCTTGCTGTTCAGCTTCTCCACCACATCTCCCATATCCCCTTTCTTGTCAAACAGGTTCTTGACCTTGTTTTCTTTTTTTTCAAAGGCCTTTGCTGCTATGCTTATAGCAGTCTTGTCTCCTATCCCCATGTCATTTGACTTGTACTTGGGTCTGATGTTCCCGAGAAGCATGTAAGAAGCGTATCTGATGTCATCCTTGGAAAGCTTGCTGAAATAGTCCTCAAGCTTCCCTCTCATAGATGTGTTTGAAGAGATGCTTTCCAGATCTTTGCACAGGTCTGCAAACTTGCGGAATGTTGCTCTTTTCATTATATCATACTCTGATGGAGTCTGATATCACATCAGTACCTCCCATTCTTTTATATGGCACTTTCATCTCATTGCAGGTAATTCCTGATAAGGTAGCCAGTGAGATAGGTTATCCCTATCACCACTGCAGCTATGAGCATATGCTCTCCTATAACTTTCCAGGCCTTTTTTCCCTGTTTCCTGGCCATCAAAAAGCTGTATACTGCGATAATCGCAAGACCCGTGGATACTGTGAGGATCACAGCATGCAGTATCTTCATCAACATGAAAGGGATAAGGAAAAGCACTGCAAATGAGAACTTGGAAAGGAACGTATAGATGGTGCTCTTCCAGACCTTGGCATCCCCTTCAGCCTCCTCGCTGATGTGAATCCCGAAGCTGTCAGCAAAGGTATCAGCGATCGCTATAGAGACAATGCCTGCGACAATCGCAACCCTGTTGCTGGTGGCAGTATTGATT
>WJKB01000043.1 GCA_014729345.1 Candidatus Woesearchaeota archaeon | reverse complement strand
GAGCGGTGATCATGAGCGAAAGGTTGAGGACAGCTCCCAAATCTTATCTATATGAGGATCCTGAGACAGGAAGGATCTTTCCTGGGATGGTCGACAGCAGCATGTTTGAACAGGAAGTGTTTGACAGCAGCTTCAGGTACGGAAACGATACAGGAGCAAAGGTATGCCTCACTGATGGAGAACTGAAATGCAGGTATGTCAACAGGAAAAGGTATGACTGGTGGTCTCCCCTGGTGTCTTATGACCAATATCTAAGCCTGAGAAGAAGGACCCTTGCGACTGTGGTCAAAGGCGATGATCTCAAGAGAGAGATGATGGAAACAGAAGTGGTGATAAAGGTTGAGTAAGCTTCTGCAGGACAAGAAAGGAGGTATAGGAGATTTCCTCAAGGACCTTTTTTCAGTGCTGCTGCTCATCCTGATAATGGTGATGTGGTTCAGCATAGTATATCTTGTAAGAGAGCAACATGTGATGGAGATAGAAGAAAAGGAAATGATGCTCAAGGATACAGAGACTTTCCTCAACATACTGAGAAGCCCCGCAGGAAGCAGGGGACTCAATATCGCAGACATGATAGTGGCCAAGCATGAGGAAAGACCTGTACACGGCCTTGAGCATGAGATGGACAGCATCCTTTCCGGCCTTTTCAAGGGGGAAGAGGTATGCTGGAGAATCTACGCATATCCTGAAGAAGGCAGGAAACTTCTTGCCCATAGGGACTGCAGGACAGTGGAAGATGAGCCGCTGCTTGACGCAAAGATAAACCTTCCGCTGCAGCAGAGCAGGGATGCCCTGGTGGTAAGGATAGTGGTGCCTGGTTATGCCCAGAGCATAGGGGAATGATTTTATGGCAGGAATAAGAAGCAGAAAAGGAGTAGTATTCATGGTCATACTTGTGGCTATCATAGTGCCTGTGATCATGTTCTCGCTGTTTGTCAAGATGGAGATCAAGAAGGCAAATGTCGCAAACAAAGAACTTGGCGAAATGCAGTTCGAGCTGCTGCAGACTTACCAAAGAGGAGAAAAAACACTGCTGTATGTAGATCAGTCTGCAAAGTACAGCATGCATCATGCGATATATGACCTACTGGAAAGCGGGGGATATGCGAAATCACCCTGCGGAGAGAAGCAAGGATACATGCTATGGAAAAACCTTGAAAAGGACTGTTATCCTGACAGGGATTCCTTGGCTGAACAGTATCCTGTGTTCCTGAACGACCACATAAACTTTTATGCAGGAGCTTTTCCTGAGAAAGGTATCCCCTTTGACAATTATGAATACCAAGCGGATATAGATGATGACATAGAGGTAATAGGCATCGCTTTCCAGAACATCATGCTCGACGTGGATGTTCCTGGCTATGAGGAGCTTGAGTCTGTGCCTTCTGAAGCTGAGGAGATGCCTGAAGAGCCTGAGCCCGAGCCTCTGCCAGCGCCTCTTCCTTCTGAACCGTCTGAATACAGAGTTACAGGCTCTCAGATGCAGACGCTCGAAGAGATAGGCAGCCGGTATGGTGAGATAATCAGCAGGCATATCAGATATCTCAACCCAAGGCCTTCTGAGGCCCTCATAGTGGGGATGATAATGCAGGAATCTGCAGGAAGGCCAGAAGCCATAAGCTCAACAGGATGCGCAGGCCTGATGCAGTTCTGTTATGGCACAGCTACAGACTTCCAGTACATATTTGGGGATATCACCAGATGCGACTGCTCTCCGTGCAAGTGCAGTCTTGAGAATGATGGGAGGTTTGATGAGGAAAAATCCATCCAGGCAGGTACCAAGTACATGTCTCAGCTGCTGCAGCAGTTCGCAGGTTATTCTGACTTTGAAAGATTTGCTACAGCAAGTTATAACGGAGGTTCGGTTACCATAAAGAGCGCTATTGAAAAGACCAAGGAGAGGTACGGATTCGCAGACCCGAGCTGGGATCTGGTTTCAGATACACTCAGCTACAGAGATGTACCCTACTTCGACGATAGGGAACAAAAGATCCAGAAGGTAGAGGAGATCAGGAACTATGTTACCAGGGTCATGGCCTACAAACAATCCTATCTGGGAGCCGGAAGCGGGATTACCGGAGCTGCTGCTGTGGAATCGATGTCCCAGCTAGGAAAACCTGATGACTATGCTGCAGTATATGCTGTCAGACCATCATTCAGGCAAAGCGTAAGTTTTGACCTTCCAGCAAGATTTGCAGACTACAAGTCCATTGCACTGGAAGTGATGGGCAATGTAAAGGAATGCCTTTACAGGGGAAGCGGGACTGCAGATGACGACAATGACGTGGAGACCTGCGCTGAAAGAGCAGCAGCAGAGGTATTTGGGATAGATGAGGACCAGCAGTATTACCTGCTGTTCAGGCTCACTGATCAGCCTCCTGAGGATTTTCTGCTGGACGATGATCTCAATATAAGGTTCGGAGTGCTTCTGGAAGATGATATACCCCCGCCTCCTGTGGAGGGTCTGCAGGTATATGAAGGCCATAACCTCAGCTGGGACAGGAACATGGCATCGGATGTGCAGTTCTACAAGATCTACTGCAGCGAAGATACGCCTGCCCTGCTGGATGAGATGACAGAAGTGTATCCGACTTACATATCAAAGGAGCAGAACCACTACCAGGCAAGCCATTGCGGCGATATCTCGGATGACAGTAAGAGGCTGCAGGATGACAGGAAATATTCCTTCACAGTCGTGGCTGTGGATGAGGCAGGCAATTCCGCACTCAAAGGAGATATAGCAAAGGGATAAGTTTTTGCAGTGAGTCCAAGATTAGATGGATCAGTTTGGTTTTTGTTATTGAAAATCTCGCTTGCGGGATTTTCATTGGGATTCAAATACCCTGCACTTTAGTGCGAGATTTTCAATCCAAAAACCGAACGGTAAATACCCTGCCTCATAGAAATTCACTGAATTTCTAGGATGATCAGAAATCAATCCTTGATTTCTGACATTTAGGCAGGGGATTAGTTCGGTTTTTGTTATTCTTGACAATATAAAAATATATAAATGAGAGAGGTTGCATTGTTTTTTGGTGGATTTTATGATAAAGATGCCTCTGAACGATATTATCAGCAAGATCAAGGAGAAAGCAGGCCTTTCTGAAGAAGATATAAATTCCAAGATAGATGCAAAGATGAAGCAGCTTTCAGGCCTCATAAGCAAGGAAGGAGCTGCCCATATCATAGCAAACGAGCTTGGGGTGAAGCTTTTCGAGCAGGTTAGCGGAAAGCTGGAGATAAAGAACATACTTGCAGGCATGAGAAGCGTAGAAACAGTGGGCAAAGCCACTGCTGTATATGATATCAGGGAGTTCTCCACTGACAAAGGCTCTGGAAAGGTAGGAAGCTTCATGCTCGGAGACGAGACAGGCTCCATCAGGGTGGTCTGTTGGGGAGGCATGACAGACAGCATGAAGGATATGAAAGAAGGGGATGTTGTCAAGATACAGGGAGGATATGTGAAGGAGAACCAGAACAGGAAAGAAGTACATCTCAACGACAAGAGCCGGGTGATACTTAACCCTCCTGGCGAAAGTGTCGGAAAGGTAAAGAAAGTGACTTCTGTGAGGAAAAAAATCAGTGAGCTTAGGGAGAACGATTCCAACGCAGAGATACTGGGGACCATAGTGCAGGTGTTTGAGCCGAGGTTCTTTGAGATATGCCCTAAATGCAACAAAAGGGCAAGGCCTGACGGAGAGAAGTTTGCATGCTCTGAGCACGGCGAAGTCATCCCTAACTACGGTTGTGTGATCAACTGCAACATCGACGATGGTACAGAGAACATCAGGGCGGTGTTCTTCAGGCAGCAAGCAGAAAGACTTTTAGGAAAGACTTCTGAAGAGATGCTTAAGTATAAGGATGATCCAGCTGCTTTTGAAGCTGTAAAGAATGATTTGTTGGGCACAATTGTCAAATTGGTTGGAAAAGTAAACAAGAATGATATGTTTGAGAGGATGGATTTCATAGCTAATCTTGTTTTCTTGAATCCTGATCCTGGTGAGGAGATCAAGAATCTTGAAGGAGAATCTTCAAAATCTTCTGGAGAAACAGCAGAACAGGCAACTTCCGGAGCTGCAGCACAAGATAAACCAGCAGAAGAACAGCAAGCAGAGGAGAAGCCAGCAGAATCACCTGCAAAGACACCTGAACAAACAGAACCGCAGCCGCCTCAGCAAAGGGAAGAACCATCTCCACAGCAGGAAACAACTACGCAGACTGCTCCTAAATAAAATGATGGGAAAAACCCACATGGCCTTTGGCCTATTTCTTGGATTATTATGCCTGCCTTTATTGCAGCCGAGAAATTCTTTGCTGTTCCTTTCTTTGGCTGTGTTTGCAGCGCTTATACCTGATATCGACAGCCCTGATTCAAAATTAGGAAGGAAAGTGGTTCCTTTAAGCCATATATTTAAGTTTGTCTTTGGTCATAGGGGCTTTTTTCATTCAATATTCTTTCCTGTGCTCATGTTCGCGGGAGTTCTTGGGATAGCGTTCTATTCTCAGGCAGGGTATGTTTATGCATATGCTGTTCTGATAGGAGCATTATCGCATATATTCATAGATGCGATAACTATTGAAGGAGTCAATCTTTTAAGCCCTGTCTCGAGATTTAGGGTCGCTGGTTTTATCAAGACAAATTCTTTGATGGAACTGGCCGTGTTTGTGTTTTTGACTGTGAGTTGTGTAGTTATATTAGTGGGGGTATGGTTTTCTTAACTACCTGCTAATAATAGGTTTTTTAAATGAATACATAGAATTTATAGGTATGACTAATTTAGGATTTATCTGCAAGGGAAATGAGAGAAGAAGTTATCTAGCAGAGGTTTTGGCTAAAGAGAAAGATGTTCCTGCTCTAAACATTAGTTCTCGAGGTCTGGTAACTCCAAAACATAATCATATCTCTTATAGGATGGAAACAGCCTTAAGAAATGAAGGTCATGAGCCAATACATGGCTTTTCACCTCAAGAAGCTAGTCTAGAATATCTTACTGCTCAAGATATCCTTCTTTGTATGAGCAGAAGACAGGTTGAGACTGTGAAACATGAGCTGAGAAAACAAAGGGAAGGCAGGATTATAGAGACATTGCCTTGGTTTGCAGAAGGTTCTGATTATGATATTCCTGATATAGGAGATAGAAAAGTAGTAAGAAGGGATCTGAGAAAAGGGATTGGAGGATGGCTCCTGAGAAAAAGAGGATATGTTGACCAAGTTATGGATGAAGATGGATTAATAAGAGTCTTTCAAGAGATGGTAAGAGAGATAGACTATTATGTTGCAAAAGCTGTACAAAGGATTATCAGTGAGGGTTTGGTCACTGTTTAGCTGTTTTCCACATCAACTGGAAATACTGCTCATATGCCTGTGCAGCACTCTTGCTCTGCATTACAAAGAAGGTCTTTTCTCTTGCTAAGTTGATTATTACCTTATCATTATAGATTATGAAGATAGCTGGTGTGAATATGCCTTCTTCCATGAATCTTATCTCCAAAGGAGGGTATTTCCTGAATTCTTTTGCAATGTTCTTAGCATTCTGGTTCATGAGGAACTTTGCCTTTATTCCTTTCTCTGAACGTATCTTTTGGAAATATAGGGCTAATGGGAGGAATTCCTTCCCAAACTCATAGACTCCCATTATGTGGACTTCTTCTCCTGGTTTTAGTTCATTTACTATGTTTTCAAAGGCATTTTTTATTCCTTCATTGCCTTTGTAGGAATTTATCTCTTGGTTCCAGAGAAGTTCAAACTGTTTTTTATACATCCTGTTAAGGTTCTTGTTCTCTATTATGACCACAATAGGCTCTTTTCCCACCCAATTGGAGATAGCCACCTTGTTGCCGAAAATCCAGAATACAGAAAGTTCGGAGAATTCTTTCGGAAGAGTGTATCTTGTCTGTGCAAAAGAGAAATTTGTTATCCTGTGGCCTTTGACACCAGGATCAACTATGTTTCTCATCCTGAAACCTTTCTTCTTAGCTTCTTTTTCCCATCTGTCTATGAACTTTGGTCTTTTGTCTACGAAATATCCTCTTGCTCCTATGAAATCAACCTCTTTATGGTTGAGCATGTCCTCAAACAGGTCCTGGATGGCGTTGATGCCTTTGAGGATTCTTGTGTCTTGGTTCCATAGCTGTTCAAACTGGGATCTGAAGGAGTTAGCTACCTCTTTGTTGTCTATCCTGAACAAGGTGATATCTTCCTGAGCAACCACAGATATCAATGTTTTCTCCTTGTATATAAGGATGAAAGAAGATGCAAGCATCTGTGCAGATGCAAACCTTATCTCTGTCAAAGGCATATTTTTCATATTATCTGCCCACTCTCTGCCCTTCTCAGAGAACAGCAGTTTTACCCTTACTCCTTTTGCAGACCTTTTCTTATGATAATTCTTGAAGAATCTTAGTATTGAAGGATACGCTTCTCCAGATCCTATGACATAGTATTCTTCTCCTTTCCGCATCGTCTTAAGCACGTCATCATAAGCTGTCTTTGCTCCTTTCAACCCTTTGAAGACTGTTGCTTCTGACTTATAGTGTGATAGTCTTCTCTTGAGTTCAAGTTCAGGGAGCATATCCTTAAGATTTTTCTTCTGTTTTGCAAACTTGTTTTCCTTTTCCTGGATATAATCCATGATCCTTTCTGGCGGAGAAGCCTCAAAATGCTTCACTCCTGACTTGATTATGAAACTGACAAGACCTTTCTGGATCAGTTTGTCCAGGATCTCATATATCTTTGAAGAAGCTACCTTTGATTTATCTACAATCTTTCCAGTTGAAGAAGAGCCAAGTTCAAGTAAAGCTAGGTAAACCTTGATCTCAGATCTTGTTAACCCAATCTCTTCTAACAGTTCTATATTCATATCTTTTGTTAATACATCTTTGCTTATAAAACTTACTATTTCTCCCCCTATTGGGGTAGGTAACATTTTTATATCATACTTATGATTTTTGCTGTAAAAAGAGCTGTGTCTAGAATTTTATGGAACTATTGAGGTGAAAACCAAGATGAAAGAAGCAATCGTATTAGCGACTGCTCTACTGACAGGAGCTGCATGTGCAGAAGAAGCTGAAGAAGAGAAAGAAGCAAAAGAAGGGATTACTGGAAAAGGGGCATTTACTTGCATGGTTACAGAGGATGACCCCATTTACAGAGGAGATATGTGGTTGTCAGGACCTTATAATTCGGACTTTTTTGGAAGGGTGCAGGTGAATCCGGATGGGGGCGCTTTATACAAGACAAGAGTGCAGGCAACCCCTCTGGAGATAGGGCCTTTACAAGTAGGTGCAATGGCACAGCACCTTAATGCATTTGACAAGGAAGACGATCTTGGTCTTTTGGTAAGGACTTCTGGAGAGGTTGATGATCTAAATTATGCAGTCCAGCTAAGGCATCTTGTAAAGGGGGATATCACAGAAACAAATGGTTGTATCGGCTATAGAAGAGCATCTGTCGACTGGCTTTGCGGTTATGACTGGGATGACAAAGCAGGTTATGTTAATCCTGGATTCAATTTAAAGATGAGCAATAAGCTTGATGTCAGAGCAGAGGCCATGTGGAAAGGCAAAAGCCTTGAGAAGTCTTTTGTAGGAGCTGGAGTCAGGTACAGGTTTGGAGGAAAGAGATGAGATACAGCAGGATAATGGAATCAGAAAGGGATGAGTTCCAGGAACAGATAAGAAGATCTGTCGAGCAGCATAAGCAGGAATATAAGGTTCATAT
>WJKB01000042.1 GCA_014729345.1 Candidatus Woesearchaeota archaeon | reverse complement strand
CTGCATAAACGATTCCTGGCAGGAATGCCTGAATGCCACTCTTCCCCGCGCTGAGGTTTGCAATGGCAAGGATGATGACTGCGACGGAAAGGTCGATGAGGGTCTTGACTGCGGCGGGGGCGACGGAGGCAACGGCGGGGACACTACAAAGAATAAGACAGTGCCCCAGACCCCGGCTTCTCCAAGGCCTTTTATCAGGCACGCTGTAAAGGTCTCAATCGGTCCTACCTGCAGGAAAAATGATGGCTGTAAGGAGGGATGCGTGCCCACTGATCCTGACTGTCCTTCTCAGGAGCTTGACATAAGGATAATAGGAGCTCCTCATACTGTGGATATCAGCGATGACAGCTTCTTTGTGGAAGCAGTGGTCGAGAACAAGGGCAATGTTGACGTGGAAGAGGTCACTGCTGAACTCAAGCTCACAGAAGGCTGGAAAAGCATGGCTGTGTTCATAGGCGACATGGAGCCTCAGCAGAAGAAAGAGGTCGTCTTTGAGGTTATGTCAGAGCTTTGCACCAAGGACGTGCCTGCAGGGAATTATTATTATTCTCATGATAATATAGACCTTGCTGCGCTGGCCAACTCTTATGGTGATGAGAGGGACAGGGAAGGCATAGTGATTCCCCTGAACATACCTCTTCTTTCAGTATCCACAGCACAGACAGATTATTCCAGAGACAGCACCATAAGGGCATGCTTTTTCGTTAATAACCTGGACGCTCCTGCAAAAGACAAGTATGAGCTGGAGATAGAGATGTCTGACCAGCATCATGACCTTTTCATAGACTATCTAAGCCCTGTAAAGGTATCAGAAGACAAGGTGCTGGTGAGGTATTCGGATTACAGGCTCAACTATGTGCCCAGGAAAAAACCCTACTACCTCAGGGCTCAGCTCTACGAGAACGGTACCATATTCACAGATGCCTACAAGGTAGCGCAGGACAACACTATCGTCGATCTCAGCAACATACATTTCAGGCTTACAGGATTCAGGGCATGGCTTGCCAACATGAGGGCATGGTTTGACAACTTATGAGGTGAAAAAACATGATCATTTACGGAGTAGATGTGCCACTTGTAGAGTTTTTCGTGATAATAATATTTGTTATGGTGGTCTTTTTTGCAGTCTTGGTGTGGCTGCTGGTCAAGTTCTTTGAGATGAACAAGAAGCTCGACCTGGTGCTTAGGGATGAGAAAAAATTCCACTCTGAACTCAGGGAGACCAAAGAGGAAGAGGATGAGCAGCTGGGCATGATGAGAAAGATCGTGAAAGAGCTTGCGATACTTGACAAGGTGGTCATGTCTGAGAAAAAGCAGCTGAACTACATCAAGGACAATATCCTTGCCGAACTCAAGGGCGTTAGGCTCCTTAAAGGCAGGAGTCCGATGGCTCTGAAACAGCTTAAGGAGTTTGTAAAGAAGGTTGAGCATATCGACAAGATAAACGAGCAGGAATCCGACCAGCTGGAGCGTGTCAAACACCTTATAGATGAGCTGGAAAAAACAGAGACAAAAAAGAGTTCTAAAAAAGGCTCTGAAAAGAAGAAGTCCAAGAAAAGC
The DNA here is from genome assembly GCA_014729345.1 of Candidatus Woesearchaeota archaeon. GTDB lineage: Archaea > Nanobdellota > Nanobdellia > Woesearchaeales > WJKB01 > WJKB01. The sequence goes on along the minus strand of WJKB01000042.1, from coordinate 3,473 downwards.
TACAGGAAAAAGTCCAGCAGGAAAAAGAAGAAATGAGGCAGCTGTCATGTGACAACTGCTTGCGATCATGCCTTCAGTTGTTTTCCATCTTTGCCTGATGCTCCTGCTGCCTGATGAGGTGATTATGCATCATAGACATAGCCGATATAAGCAAAATAAGCCAGCTGAGAAAAACGCTTGGCCTGACCCAGAATGAACTGGCAAAAAGGGCAGGAGTGTCCCAAAGCCTTATCGCCAAGGTGGAGTCAGGCAGGATCGATCCTGCTTACTCAAAAGCAAGGAAAATCCTTGAGACTCTTGAAAGCGTCAGCAGGGAAGCAGGCCTGAAGGCTTCTGACATCATGCATAAGAAGGTCATATACGTGTCTCCTGACGATGATGTCAAGCACGCAGTGGCCAAGATGAAGAAGTATGAGATCTCTCAGCTGCCTGTACTCAGGGGAAATGACGTTGTGGGCCTTGTGTCAGAGGCTAGCATACTTGACGCCCTTATGGCAGGAAAACACGGCAAGGTCAGTGACGTGATGCAGGAAAGTCCTGCAATAGTCAACTCAAAGACCTCTGTCCAGGCCCTCTCTACCCTTTTCAGGTACAGTCCTGTGGTGCTTGTCTCTAAAAAAGGCAGGATCATAGGCTTGATATCAAAGGCTGACCTTATAAGGGAGATCGTGTGAATCCTTTACTGCTACGGTGATCGGTCTTTTTTCTGTATCCCATACTTATCCGCCATAACAGCAGGGTTTTACCAGAGCCAGCTATCCATAATGTTCTTGTATGATATCCTGGTATTCACTGCCTGGTTCAGATGTTTTCAGGAAAACTTGAAGTGGACAGGCCTCTGGTGCTGGGAGATGAGATCTGTGCTTGAGCCCCGCTGCCGTGCTGTTATCAGGCATCCTTATTCCCTCTTCACGGCATAATATCTCATAGGTGCACAGGATAGCTGAAGGGAATATCAGTGTTTCAGCCCTTTCAGACTTCCAAACCTATAGACAGCTCCTTCAGCAGGGACAAATACCTCAAAGTCACCCAGTTTCTGCTTCAGGAAAGGTGAAAGGGCTTTCTCTGAGAGAACGTCTGTCCCTTCTACGGAAAGGAACATGCTAGGCTGCACTATCAGGGTCTATTTCCTGAAAGTCCCTTTCAGAAAGCACTTGTAGGTCTCGTATCTTTGCTTTTCCCATAGCCTGACTGCCGGATGCTCATGCCCTATTATTATGGTGTTGCAGTCAGGCATCTTTCTGGGTAACTGGTCTCCATGCAGGACCAGTATCTCTTCGCCTGGCGCGCTTATCTGGTGATAGTCCACGACCTTTACCTTTCTCTTGTCTGCTATGGGCCCTAGCACAGTATCATGGTTGCCTCTTACCAGTATCACCTTTGCATATCTGGCGCAGAGGTCCAGGAATCTCAGTGTCTCTCTCCATTCTTGGTCAGATATCCTGCCGAACTCGTGCTTGAGGTCGCCGTTTATCACTATGGTGCTGGGCTTTGCCTCTTCCAGTATGGATTCAAGCCTTTTCATCACATCTTTGAACTGGAATCTTGGAATCATGAATCCCTGCTTGTTAAGTGCCTCTTCATAGCCTATATGAACATCTGCAATCACCAGGGTATCCTTTACCTTGAGCGCAAGATCTACTATCTTGATGTTCTTTGTCAGCCTTTTGCTGCTGTCAAGCTCTTCCATAACCTATGATTACATCCAAAACCTTTAAAAATCTTACTGGGATTATGCATGTTATGAGGCGTTTTTCTTTGCGGTCAGGGTTGGCAGGCATACTATTCGCAGGAGTTTCGGCTTCTGCAGGAGGGCTTGAACCAGATGCTTCAGGATATGTTTCAGGCGCTGCAGAAAAAGCTGATGAGATGCGGCCTCTCAAGGAGCATGATGATATCAACATATTGGATTATGGCATGAACATATCTGATTTTGTTACAGACTGCATGAGAAAGACAGACTACAGCCCTGGTGAAACCTACATATTCAGCTTCTCTTACAGGAAAGACGACGAGCGCAGGGCACTGGCTGTACATTACCTTGGTGAGAGCCCCCAGCCTTCAGGCAGGTTTAGGCTTTCCGTGCCAAGGAGACACGTGCAGGTGATGGAGATGGACAAGGAAGATGCTGCTGATGAGAGAATCCTTGAGATTGAGCTGCAGAAAGACTTTGTGCTTCTTCTGCTCAGGAACATGGTTGCAGAAGGCAGTGATGCTCTTACTTACAGGCAGATATCTGTCTCCTGCCAGGAAAAGCAGGCTGACGGAGCGGCAAAGTATTATGGCGTGCTCGTATGTGAGTACCAGACAGGTTCAAGGCAGCATGCACGTTCAGAGCAGTGAACTTTTTATATCTGGGCTTCTACTGTCAGGATAAGGTCTGGGATTTTTGGGTACTATAACATCATTGAAATACAAAAGGTTTTTCTCAAGATTTCCGAATACAGTCCTCTTTACATACCAAAACATTTATATACTTACTAACAAGTAGTAAGAAACAGATATTAATCATCTTAACCACATAAAATACAGTTAGGGGGCAATAATAATGAATAAAAAATTAACCTTACTAGCAGTATTCTTTTTATTAGTCATACCTTTATCTTTAGCTTCTCAAAACTGTAATCCTCCTCAGGGTGATTGGATAATCACCAACACAGTGATCTGTGATTCCAATGAAAAAATCTCTTTATCAGGCGACCTGATAGTAAGAGATTCAGGTTCATTCACAGCCTCAGGAGTAACTATTGACGGCTGTAGTGAAAAAGGTTCTTCATGTGATGAACCAGAAAACAGAAACACCATCATACTTGAATCCACTGCAGGTACAGTAGATATCCAAAACTCAGTTTTAAAAAATCTTGGATCTCCTGAAGAACTTATCCAGGTAAACTCCCGGATAACACTTAAGACTAACCAGGTATCCGATTCAGCACCTTTGATTATCACTTCTGATAACAATATAATTCATAACAACACTTTCAAGAAAACAATACCTTTGCAAAAAACATTACTCGGCAGACCTTCTTTTGCTTTGCAGTTGCAGGATTCAACCGGCAGTACAATTAAAGCTAATACTTTCACAGAGATAGGTAATGGTCTGATTTTTGATGACAGGAAAAAACTTCGATCAGGTTTGTTTACAACAGCAGTTAAGCTAAAAAACTCAGAAGCTAATCTGACGTCAAATACCTTCTCAGATTCAAATTTTGGTCTAAGTATTGAAGGCAGTTCAGGTTCAGTGGTAGATGATAATGCTTTTACTGGTATTCACCTGATAGCTTTGGGAGTTACCAATCATACTTCTGTTCAGCTGACCAATAATGATTTTGATAACTTAATGCCAGCGTAGCTGGCACTTGGGTTTAATTCCCCGACCTTTAGGTCGTTTTCTTTAGAAAGATTTTTGTTGCGGCTTCGCCGCAGTATGTTACTGCGGACGAAGTTGCGCAATAGTCTACCCTCTTCAAAGT
>WJKB01000041.1 GCA_014729345.1 Candidatus Woesearchaeota archaeon | reverse complement strand
TGTCTTGGTTTTATCATAGATTACTGGGTCGGGTTCCTGATGGGGCCAAAGGTCTTTAGGAAGCTGTGGGGGGACAAGTATGACAAGTTCGAGAGGAAACTTAACAGGGTGGGCTCTTATCTCATCATAGGAGGCAACATATTCTATTTTCCAATGCAGCTCCTGAGCGTGTTCTTCGGAGGCATGAGGTATAGTTTTATCAAGTTTGCAGCCTTCTCATTCATAGGTAAGCTTGCCCAATACGTGTTGATATTTTTCGGATACAAGTATAGCAGGGAATATGTTGTGCCATTCTTCATACAGGCCATAATCCCATGGGCGATGTACATGTGGGCGACATATGCCATGCCAGTGATAGAGCTTTTTAGGGTGGTGTAGATGCAAGGATATGATGCAAGAGAAAAAAGACCAGCACGATCCGCAGCAGAATCAGGATCCGAAACAAAGCTGTCCGCAGCAGAGGCACGATCCGCAGCAGAGCTGTCCGGAGGAGAGCTGCAGCCTATGTTCAACCTTTTTAGTGTGCCTGAGCAGTTCAAGGATTTCTATTCAGTCAGGCAGAGGATAGAACGCAGGGAAAAGCTGGAGCCTAAAGAGGGTGATGTGTATTTTGCCCATCGCCTGGACTGCCTGGCAGCTCTCCCTCAAAAAGAAGCAAGATCCGAGCTGGTAGATGTTCTGGAGCAGATGAGGGCAGCTGCTGAATCAGGGTTTGACTCCACAAATGTCAGAAGATGGTATGCTGGCCTGTTAAGGCAGCATGACATAGAGCCTTGCTGATGACATAGGGCCTGATGACCGGCTGCTGCTTTTCAGCAGCACCTGCACTCATGCTCCTCCTCTTCAAACCTTCTGTTCCTGTTCATCAGGTCGTCGAAGTCCACCTTATGGGCGTCGAATTCAGGGCCGTCCACGCATGCGAACCTGACCTTGCCGTCTACAAGGACACGACAGCCCCCGCACATCCCTGTTCCGTCCACCATGACAGGGTTAAGTGATGCGATGGTCCTTGTCCTGCCTTCTGTGGTCTTTGCCACAAACTTCATCATCACCGGAGGCCCGACTGTTATGACCAGGTCAATATTTTCCTTCTCAAGCAGGTCGTTCAGCGCGTCAGTGACAAAGCCTTTCCTGCCTGCTGACCCATCATCAGTGCAGATGATCAGCCTTTCAGCAGCTTTTTCCAGCTTGTCTGTCCAGATCAGCAGTTCCTTTGTCCTTGCCCCGACTATTGCTATGACCCTGTTTTTCCTGCTGAGCTCCTTTGCGATCGGGTATATACATGCAGTGCCCAGTCCTCCTCCCACGACGCATACTGTCTTCCCTTCCATATCAGTATCTGTGGGGTTTCCAAGGGGGCCTACAAGGTCAAGTATCTCGTCGCCTTTGTCAAGCCTGCTCATCTCACAGGTGGTCTTTCCGACCTTCTGGAATACAACTGTTACAGAACTATCATCAAAATCAGCTATGGTCAGAGGTATCCTCTCACCCTTCTCGTCAAGCCTTAGGATGACAAACTGTCCAGGTCTTGCCTTGGCGCTTATATTGGGAGCCTCTAACCTCATCATGACGCTCTCTCCTGTAATGTCCTGCTTATCAAGGATCCTTGCCATGTTTTCCTTACCTTGTCACTGTCTTTGGAAGCTGCAGGAACTAGCCTTTGCCCTTGCCCTGTGATGGTGAAGAGCCTGCTTTTGGGGCAGCAGGAGCCTGTTTCTGCGGTTGAGGGGAGGGTGCTGCGGCCTGTGAAGACGAGGCGGGCTTTTTTGCTGCTGCCTGGCTCCGGGACTGCGTCTGCGCAGAACTTGCTTTTGGACCAGTGGCCTGGGAGCCTGTTTCCTGGCTTGTTCTGCTGCTTTTCTGCTGTCCTTTCCTGGAGGAAGATCTCCTTGAGACGATCCTGCTTTTCATCAGGTACTTGTCTTTGTCCTTGTCAAGGTCCACGAACATGTCTGTCTGTTCCTTGAGCTTGGATGATGCGCTTCTTCCGAAAGCGATCACCTCGGTCCTGCATCCAAGGGCGCTGGCATGCTCCAGCAGCTCCTTGAAATCGCCGTCTCCAGAGACAAGCACGACAGTATCAAGCTTTGCAGCTGTCCTCATGATGTCCATGGCTATGCCGACGTCCCAGTCTCCCTTTTTTGCCCCTCCATAAAAAGTCTGGAGGTCCTTCATCTTGATCTCAAATCCTATCTGGTTAAGCGCGTCAAAGAAATGCTGCTCATCTCCTATATCTGCTCGGACCACATAAGCTATAGCCCTTATGAGCTGCCTCCTGGCCACTGCCGCCTTCAATATGGCGTTGAAATTGCACTTTTTTTTGTAAAGGTGTTTTGCTGAATAGTAAAGGTTCTGAACATCCACAAACACCCCTACCCTTTGGTTCTTGTTCTGTGTTGCTGTCATATATATTACCTCTTGTTTTTTGTTATATTCTTTTATCATCTCTTGCTGAACCTGGAGAACTTATATTCATATCCACAGTTGCTGCATCTGAGATTTCCTTCTGAGTCAGCTGTAAGTGTCAGGTGCCTGCACCTCGGGCACCTTTTCACCATCCTCACTTCCTTATCAAACTCTTTATCCATCCTTCCTGAGATCCTCCCATATGCTCCTGACAGCCACTGCTGCTTCAGCGCATGCTGTGATGACCTGCCTGAAATTGTTGGAGCCTGTGGTGACGTCCCCTGCAGCATATACTCCCTGCACGTCGGTGGCCTGCCGGTCATCCACTACGATGTAGCCTGGATCATCAGTGCTTACCTTCAGCATCTCTGTGATGCCGCTGAAGGGGACTGTGCCTATCTCGATGAACAGCCCGTCCAGCTCAATCTCTTTTCCGTGGTCAAGAAGCACAGACTTCACCCTCTTGTCTCCCCTGATCTCCTTTACATTTACGTTAGGGATGATCTCTATCCTGCTGTTCTTTTCGATCTTTTCGCGCCAGTGCGGCTCTGCCCTTATCTCTGATCTCCTGTAAAGTATGTAAACCTTTTCCGCAAATTCAGCAAGTATGAGCGCAGACACAGCGGCTGAGTCGCTTCCTCCGACAACGCCGACCTTTTTGTCCCTGAAGAAAGCCCCGTCGCATGTCGCGCAGTAGCTGACCCCTCTTCCGAGGAACTCCTTCTCTCCAGGTACCTCAAGCTTCCTTTTTCTTGAACCTGATGCTATAAGAACAGCTTTTGCCTTGTGCTTCCTGTTGACAGTGAACATCTCATCCTTGACCACCTCTTTGGCCTCTTCCTGGGCTATGCTTCCCCCGAGGCTCCTGGCGTGCTCCTTGAACCTGTCCATCAATTCCATCCCTGAGATGTTCTTTATGCCTGGCCAGTTCTCAACATCCCTGGCTTCTGCAATCTGGCCTCCGATGTGGTCTGCAAGTACAAGAGCATCAAGCTTGTACCTTGCAGCGTAGATGGCTGCTGTCAGCGCAGCAGGCCCTCCTCCAATTATCAGTAGATCATGCATATAAGGTTTGTCATGGACTTATCTTTTATAAATTTAATGTATTTCCCCCCAACCCCATATCGTAAGATACACCAAAAATTTTAAATATTCCCACACAACAATCTCTATTTTGGGGAACTCACATGAACTACAGCAGAGGCAACTGTCCGCAGAAACGTTTTCTTGTAGGTATTGACAGGGATGGGACCATAAATGAGGATACAGGCGATTATCTTGGAGCAAGGCCTTCCTGGAAAGACTCGCTTAGGTTCTGCAAAGGCGCTGTCAGGGGCCTGGAGAAACTAACCAGCGATCCTGGAACCCTCAACGTGGTGGTGACAAACCAGGCAGGCATAGCAAAAAGAGTGATTACAGAGGCAAGGCTTCAGGAAGTGCATGAGTATATGGCATCATGGCTTGTCATTCAGGGCATCCATCTGGACGGATGGCTGTACAGCCCTCATGCCACTCCGGAACAGGCAGAAAGATGGAGGACAGAACAGGGCATCGAGGGTTATGATGAGTGTCTTGTGGGAGATTTCAGGGACAGGAAGCCAGGCATCGGGATGCTGGAAAGGGCTGCAGAGCTATATGATGCGAGACTTGATGATCTTGCATGTGTATATGTAATAGGTGACAGGGCTTCAGACGTGGAGACAGCGCTTAATGCAGGAGGCGTAGGGATACTTGTAAACAGGCCTGAGCACGATCCTGAGACCCTTAAGGTCTGTGAGTTAAGGTCTGAGATGCCGGGCCGCGTGATGATCGCTGCAGATATTGCCCATGCAGCCAGCCTGATCCTTGAAGATATGCAGAAATATTAGGCAAAACTTTAAATACCTTCCTGGCCTATAGTCTTCTATGATCTTATCTGACAGGAAACAGGTGAAAAAGGCTGTGTCTCTTGTCCTGATCCTGATAGTGTTTTCAACTGCGCTTTACCTGGGGCTTTATTACCATGCTGTCTCCAGCGCAAGCATGAAAGAGGCAGCCATAACATCTGTATCTGACATAGGCCTCAGCGGAGTTACACTTGAAGGCGAGGTCGAGCTGCTGAATCAGGGATATGTTGCAGTCACGCTTGACAGGATAGAATATGAGATTATCTCAGACACTTCAGGGAACGAACTTGCCGGTGGTATTATCCAAGGCAGCACCATACCTGCAGGAGAAAGCGCTGAGTTTCCTTTCAGCGCCAGGGTCACCTTGGGAAGCTCTGCTGCATCTGCGTGGAAGCTGCTGGTGAGCGGTGAGATGGTGGTCTGGGTCAGGGGTAAGGCTTACATAGACGGACCATGGATACTTGACCAAAACATAGAATTTAACAAGAGCATGGATCTTGGGAACATGGTCAGATAACCACAGGATTGCGGCAGTCAGTCTTTAGATTCTTGAGGTGTCATGGGCAGAAGGAGCAAGCATCCTTCTCTTTTGTATCTCGTCTCTTATGTACAGCCTAAGCGCAGTCCTTACGCACTCGTGGCTGTTCTGGTCCTTGAACAGGAAAGGATATGTTTCCATGACCCTCTGCTGATAGCCTCTTGGCATCTGGCTGCCGAACCTTTCAAGAGCAGGTATGTCATAGCCGTTGAGCCTCTTCTGGATAATCATGTCCTTGAAATCCGCTTCTGCAGTCTCCTTTTTCATGGCATGCACAAGAAAGTCAAGGTCAGTGTTGGGATCAGCCTGGATCTCAGCAGATACGTATTCCATGAGTACTGCGCGCTGCAGATCTATTGAAGGTTCGCTTTCAGAAGATAGATCATAGCTCGATCCGCACCTTTCCCTGATCTGCTTGGCTGTAAGACTGCTGTAGAACCCCCTCACCTGATCTTCAGACATTGTCTGGATCCTGGCTTTTGCCACGTGCTCTGTCACCTTTTCGATTGTGTCCTGAGGATATTGAAGATCCAGCGCCATGTTTTTTATATTCTCTACGAGAAATTCGATGGTTTTTGCCATTATGCCTCTCTTTTTTGTTGATATGTAAATTAATATACTTTTGCGTATACTATTTATATATAAATCTTTTGTTTTTGTTTTTTAGAAAAAAGCTCGATCTACCTTATCTCCTTTTTGAACCATCGATATTCCAGGAACCGCTTGCCTTTTCCCTGGAGCATACCCTGAAATCAAACTTTCTTTTCACCAGAGCCTCAAAAGTCTTTGTCGCCATCTCAGGGGTGTTGTTGTTTCCTGACAGATGGCCGAGAAGCGCCAGTGAAAGGTTCTTACCATGCTCCTGTATGAATCCACAAGCATGTATGTTTGAAAGATGCCCTATGTCGGAAAGGATCCAGTTCTTGAGAAAATAGGGATAAGGCCCCTTGATGACCATGTCTATGTCATGGTTGGACTCCAGAAGTACAGTGCTGAGTCCTGGCATAACTTTCTTCATCTCATCTGTGACAGTGCCTGTATCTGTAAACACGCCCAGCTTTTTGATGACAAAACCGCATGAAGAGACATTGTGGGATGTAGGTACAGGCCTTATCTTCATGTCCTTTATCCTGAAACTTTTTTTCAGGGAAAAATGCCTGGCATCTATCTTTCTGAGCCTGGCTGATGCCTCGGCAAAGACCTGCCTGGTCATGTATACAGGGATGCTGTATCTTCTTGAAAGGACACCTGCTCCTGACACATGGTCTGAGTGGGAATGCGTGAGAAGGACAGCGTCCACATCTTCCATGCTCTTTCCGAGCGATGAAAGTCTTGACTCTATCTCCCTGCCAGACTTGCCTGCATCGATAAGCACAGATGCATCCCTGTCCTCTACAAGACAGCAGTTGCCGTTGCTTCCTGATGCGATTACAGATATCTCCATGATCATCCCTTTTTTGACATAAACCCAGATATGAGCAGATATGAGCAGAAGCCATGGTGATTTATAAGGTTTTTGGGTGTGGAAAGGTCAAAAGATTATTGGCTTAAACTGCATCTGATTCTTACAATATGTTTATATACAGTTCTTACCTGGTTAACTACACGGTCTTTTACCAGGCTTATATGGACAATATTTAAATGCATTATAGACCATATCTTCAGTATCTTTACTTACATTATAGACAATATCTTTAAATGCATTATAGACAATATTTAAATACATAGATGTTCTTTACTACTGTTATGGCAGAAAAGCTTGACTTTTATCCCATGGAGATAAGCTACAAGGTGATAGACGGCAGACCGTCTGTATTCCTGTACGGGACAGCTGACAGCAGAAGGATATGCGTTTTAGATGACTCTTTTGTCCCTTACTTCATCATCATACCAGTTGAAAAGGCTGATATAGAGGATCTCAGGCAAAAGCTGGGTAGGATAGAGATAGAGGGCAAGGAGGAGGATTACAAGGTTGTGCGTGTAGAGGATGAGAAGCTTAGGTATGTGGGAAAAGAAGTCCATGCCCTGAAAGTGCTTGTGAACATACCAGGGGCAGTTCCTGAGGTCAGGAACGTGGTCAAGCAGTGGGATGCTGTGGAGTCCACAAACGAGTATGACATACCTTATGTGCGAAGATATCTTGTAAACAAGCAGATAACACCAATGATGCTGCACAAGGTTGAGGCAGAGCCCATGACCTTCAGGGCAAAGGTGCCATGCTACAGGCTGCAAAAGATTGAGCAGTCAGGCGAAAGCAGCCTACAGAAGCCCAGGATACTGGCTTTTGACATCGAAACCTACAACCCTCTAGGAAAGGAGATAGACCCCCAGAAGAACCCCATACTCATGATATCCTTCTTCGGCGAAGGTTTTGAGAAAGTCTTTACCTACAAAAAGTTTGGCACAGACAACAAGGCGATAGAGTTTGTGGATGATGAGAGGCGCCTGATACTCGCATTCAAGGAAGTTGTGGAGAAGTTCAGCCCGGACATCATAACAGGATACTTTTCAGATGGGTTTGATTTCCCATACCTCAAGGAAAGGGCAAAAAAGTTCAGGATCAAGCTGGATCTCGGGACAGACCACTCAGAACTTAAGGTCACAAGGAGGGGCAGCACCTCGAAAGCGTCTATAAGAGGGCTGACACACCTGGATGTGTTCAAGTCCATAAGGAAGATGCTGGGAAGGGCCATGGACACTGACAGCTATTCCCTGAACAACGTGGCCCAGGAGCTGCTTGGGGAAGAGAAGCATGCTGTAGAGCTTGAGGGGCTGGCAGATGTCTGGGACAACAAGCCGGATCACCTTGAGCAGTACTGCGAATACAACCTGCAGGACAGCGTGCTTGCGTACAGGCTCTGCGAGAAGATACTGCCAAACCTGATCGAGATGGTCAAGCTGGTAAGCCTGCCTCTTTCTGAGATAAACAGGATGGGAAGCTCCCAGCTTGTCGAGGCATACCTGCTGAGAGAGGCGAAAAATGCAGGCCAGATCGCTCCGAATAAGCCTTCATATGAGGAAATAAAGGAGAGAAAAGGCCACACCTATGCAGGAGGATTCGTGTTTGAGCCAAAGCCAGGGCTATATGATGACATAGTCGTGTTTGACTTCAGGAGCCTTTATCCTACTATCATAACCTCGCACAACATCGACCCCGGAACACTGAACTGCTCATGCTGCAGGGGAGCTGCGGAAAAGTCTCCTGCAGAAGAGGGGTACTGGTTCTGCAAAAAAAGGAAAGGGTTTATCCCCACGATCATAGAGGAGATCATAACCAGAAGGATGCGCATCAAGGAGATGATGAAACAGGGAAAGAAAGGCGAGCTGCTTGACGCAAGGCAGGCTTCCCTGAAGCTGCTGGCAAACAGCTTCTACGGCTATCTTGGGTTCTTTGCAGCGAGATGGTACTCCCTGGAATGCGCAAAATCAACAACTGCCTACGGCAGGTATTACATACACAAGGTCATCGACAGCGCAGGGCAGAAAGGGTTTGACGTGCTTTACTCTGACACAGACAGCGTATTCCTGAGCCTGGGCGGAAAGGCAAAGAAGGAAGCAGACGCTTTTGCAGACAGCATAAACGCAGAGCTGCCTGGGATAATGGAGCTGGAGTATGAGGGATATTACCCAAGAGGGATATTTGTCTCTGCAAAGATGGGAGAGTACGGCGCAAAAAAGAAGTATGCGCTTCTTTCAGAGGACAAGACCATCAAGATCAAGGGATTTGAGACAGTAAGGAGGAACTGGAGCTTTATCGCAAAAAAGGTCCAGGAAGAGGTGCTTCAGAAGATACTGGCTGAAGGAAGCCCTGAAAGCGCGCTGGAATACGTGAAGGAGACAGTGGCGCAGCTGAGGAAGAACAAGGTGCCTCTTGACAAGGTAGTCATACACACCCAGCTCCAGAAACCCATAGAAGAGTATGATGCAGTCGGGCCCCATGTGGCTGCTGCCCAGAGGATGAAGAACAAGGATATCCCTGTAGGACCTGGCTCGATAATCAAGTTTGTGATCATCAAGGGAACAGACAAGATAAGGGACAGGGCAAGGCTGGTGGAAGAAACAGAGCAGAAGGATTATGATTCTGAGTATTACATCAACAACCAGGTAGTGCCTGCTGTGTCAAGGATCTTCTCTGTCCTTGGGGTCGAGCAAGACCAGCTGCTGGATGAGGGAAAGCAGAGCAAACTGGGAAAATTCTTCTGAACAGGAAGAAGATTCTTCTGAACAGCAATGGACAAATCTGCTCGGCTTCCTGCAGATCCTGCCCAGCGGTTTTCAGGCTTTTGGTTTGCAGCTACCGAAAGCTTTAAATACTTCAAAAAAACAGAATATATAAAATCATATATCAATCGCATAGGATAAAAGAGGTGTGAAAATGAGACATAACAGGAAGGCTTCTTTGCAGTTAGGTATAAATGCTATTGTCATCCTGATCCTTGCTGTAACCATGCTTGGACTTGGGCTTGCATTCCTTAAAGGCATGTTCGGCCAGACTTCTGAGCAGTTTATAGAGATCTCCAGGGAGCTTGAAAGGCAGATGAGGAACGAGCTTGAGAAGACAGCAGGAAGGCTTGTGATGAGCACAGACAGTGTTCAGATCAAGAAAGGAGAGAGCGAGACCATCTATATAGGTTTGAGAAACGACCTTGGAGGGACAGACCCTGTTGATTTCAGCATATCCTATGATGATGAATGGTCAGAAGACTATGATGAGCCAAACATAAACACAAGAGGCATATACAATCCTGACGAAGACGGAAATGCTGGTCCTCCCACGCACGGCACTATCCAATGTTATGACGCGATCTCATCAACAGCAAGGGATCAGCTTAGGAACAATCCTGGTGTCAAGCATATTGATTTCGAGACCTCGACTGTAAGGACCCTTGCAGACGGAGACATCGAGATCATGCCCATGCTTATACAGGCAACCTCAGCAGCAGAAAGGACAACATATACCTGCGCTGTGGTCATAGTGTACGATACAGATGACCAGAACGATCCTTATGAGATATACACCAGAGAAAGGTTCTTTGTCGAGGTTACAGGGTGATTCAAATGGCTGACAAGAAAAAACTTACGCATCAGCAGGAATTCGAGATAATGAAGCTCATCCTGGACAAGTTCCTATGGCTGGGCTTTGCAGTGATGGCTTTTGGGCTGTACAACATGTGGGCAGCGCCAAGCATACTGACAGGCATCGCCTGGCTGGTGGTCGGGGCAGTGATTCTCGTGCTTTTCATGATAATCATTGTCAAGGAATATGAGTTTGTGGTGAAATAAGCTTTTCTTTTTTCCTGCTTTTTTTCCAAAATGAACAAAAAAGGGCTTGAACTGAGCATCAACTTCATCGTAGTACTTATCCTATCCATAGTGATATTCGTGTTTGGGATAATGCTTTTCAGGATGATGTTTTCTGAGGCTGAAACCTATGAGGAAAAGCTTTCGGCTGAGATGGAGGCCAAGATCATGCAGTATATGCAGTCATCTGGCCAGAGAGTGGTCATACCTATCAACACAAGAGAGGTGGGTGCAGGGGACAGCGTGTTCTTCGGCGTCGGAGTGACGAATGTTGATCCTCAGGCCCAGTCAAATGATTTTTATCTCACTATCAGCTCTAACAAAGCTTACAGGGACGACAAGACAGCGATCCCTTATGATGCAGATACCTGGCCAGAGTTCTCAAAGTCGACCGCTCCTGTGACTATTGCAAACAATGACAATGAGATCATAAGCTTTCCTGTAGGCATCCCCCAGGGGATTGCAGATGGAACATATATCATAGATGTCACAGTCAACTGTGATGGCTGCTCAGATCCTACATATGGAAAAGGAAAGATCTATGTCATAGTAACGTAATGATCTGATATCTGATTCTGCTGTTGGTGAAGAAATAATCTGCTCGCTGGTGAAGAAATAATCTGATAATAGAACATAGAGCAACAGTCCTGCTTACTGCCGCCTGCAGGCCTGCTTATTCCTGGCTTTTTTCAGCTGCCGTAATTATGGGTTCAAAGCTTTCAGGCTTAAGGCTTGCGCTTCCCACCAGCCCTCCGTCGATATCAGGCTGGGCAAGCAGGTCTGCGGCGTTCTCAGGCTTCATAGAGCCTCCGTAAAGTATCAGGACAGATTCAGCAGTATCCTTGTCATAGATCTCCTGTATGACTGACCTTATCCTGCTGTGGATCTTCTGAGCCTCTTCAGGCGTAGCTGGCTTGATATCAGGGTCTCCTCCGCTTATGGCCCAAACAGGCTCGTAAGCGATGACAACACCTTCCATGTCACCTATGCCCGTAAGACATCCCTTCAGCTGGCTCGCTATGACCCTTTCAGTATCACCTGCCTTTTTCTGCTCAAGGGTCTCTCCTATGCAGATTATAGGCAGCAGCCGGCATTCCATCGCCATCCTGGCTTTCTTGTTTACATCCTCATCTGTCTCGCCAAAGATACTCCTCCTTTCGCTGTGGCCGAGTATCACATAGCTGCAGCCTATGTCCTTGAGCATGAGTGGAGATATCTCTCCTGTAATAGCGCCCTTTTCTGCAGGGTACATGTTCTGCGCGCCGAGCTTTATGTTTGAATGCGCGATCATCTGGTCCACAGTGCCAAGAGCGGTGAACGGAGGACAAAGCACTATCTCTGTCCTGCTGATATCTTTTACCCTCTTGATGAGGTCAGTGACATAAGAACCTGCCTCTGCACTTGTCATGTGCATCTTCCAGTTGGCTGCGATCATAGGTTTCCGCATATCATATGTACAGAAAGGATTAGTTTTTAAATCTTTAGGTTTTTCAGTTTTTCAGAACTTCTGGAACCATCAGTCCATCACTACGACCTTGTCTTCAGGCTTCTGCGCTGACTGTATTGACTCTGATATCTGCCTGAGCTCCCTGTCGATAGAATCATCAAGGTTATGACCTTTCTTGTTGTCTTGCTGGCCTTTTCCAGGATGCTCCTGTCCCTGTTTTTGACTGTCCTGGGACCTATTCTCCTGTTCATTTTCCTTGTACTGCTCAGCCTGCTCCTGTCCCAGCATCTCCTGATCCCTGCCGCCTTTCTCTTTTTCATGCTCCTGCTCTTCCAGCTTCTGGTAATCCTTGCTCATGATGTCGTCTCCTTTGTCAGCATCATATTTGGAGTTTGCAAGGTAATCCTCCTGCACCTTTCCGCCCTCCTGGTGCTTTATGCTGGAGTCAAGAGATGTGGTTCCGCCTATGCTCTCATAGCTGCATGAATTTTCGCATCCTGCGCAGTTGCTGTTATACATGGTTGTTGCCTCTTGATATTAAGTATGCTTATATTGACTGTTATTGTTATTGACTGCTATTTGTTATTGACTTATCTGATATTGACTTTATCGACTGTCACCCTGCTATTATCTCTTCAAGCTCGATATCATTGATTCTTATGCCTACCTTCCTGAGCCTGTAGACCATATGTTTTCTCCTGTCTGCTAGGTATAGTTCTGCCACAGCAGCCTTGAAAAGGTCCTGTTTGTCTGGCTCATTTTCGTATCCCATAATATCGATCTTGCGGTTCAAAAAGAAGCATTTGATTACCTCTTTTTAAGTCTTTGGTCTATAATGTATGAAATATTATTGATATATAAATCTTTCGGAAATACCATCACTATAAAGTAATGACTATTTTCTTAAACTAATGACTATCTTCTCCGCTGTTGTAGAGATTGAGACAGGCAAAACATACAAATCTGCATCAAAGCAGCTTAAAAGAAAGGTAGATTATTGGATCAAGATCATGGTCATGATCACTGGTTCTTTGTGGTTGATGACTTTGCAGTTCTTTGTGGTCGAT
>WJKB01000040.1 GCA_014729345.1 Candidatus Woesearchaeota archaeon | reverse complement strand
TTTGAAGCATGCTCTTCTGCTCTTCCTCAGCCCCGGGCGCCTCCTGTTCAGATGGCTCTTCCTCCTCTGCAGGTTCAGCCTCTGAAGCTGCGGACTTCTCTTCCTGCGCAGGTGTTTCTGTAGGCTGTTCCTTTTCAGGCTTCTCTTTCTCACTCACCTTGATCTTGGGCTGGTCACTGCCTGTCCAGCAGTCCCTTCCCATGCATCTGTATGAGGCCACTGCCTGCGGAAGGACGTGCTTTCCAGGCCTCATCAGGGTCTTGCTGTAGGTGAATTCTTTGCTGCTGCCAGGCGCCATGCTCATTATGCTCCATTCTTTTCCGTCATCCTGTACCTTTACCCCTGTAGCCATGTCTGTGCCTATGTTGGTGACCAGAAGCCTTACCTGGAAGCTTTCGCTTTCATTTATCTCCTTTACCTCTGCAGTCTTGTTCAGAAGTATGGCCGGCCCAGTTATGTAGCCTGAATCAGTGCTTATGCTTTTGCTGCTGGTGTTGACGTTGAAGGTATTGCCGTCCTTGTCCTCGTACCATATCATGGTCTCAGGGATCAGGAACTTGCTCCTGTTGAACCTGATCCTAATCTGCTCCTCCCTGTCGACTGTTACAGATTCTCCTGGATCCAGTTGGTTGATCAGGTATTCTCTTGAGTCAAGGGTGTCGTATCCCTGCGCCAGAGGAAAGTCGATCCTAAGGTTATAGGCTGTGTCTCCTTTGGCGTCTTCCTGATTCCTGATCTCATATTCCATGTTGATTATCTGCCCCCTGAATCTTTCATCCTCTGCAACATCCTTTGACACCGAGAACTTTATCTCCCTGGGCTTGACAGTTATGCACCTTTCTTTCACATAGGTGTAGTTTCCGCTCTCATCCTTGTATTCCACTGTGGTGTTGATGCATATGTCCTGTTCTTTCCTTACCTTCGGGGCTGTAATCTTGTAGGCATAGATCTCTGTCTTGCTGTCCTTATTTATGTTGACCACATCCTCAGAAAGCCCTCTTTTCTGGAACCTGCTGTCTGCTGTGTCATAGACATGCACTTTTCTGACATCCGTGTTCCTGTTGTTCTTGACGCTCACCCTGAAGTAGGTGGTCTCCTCTTCCTCGATGGTGGTGTCATCAGGATCCTGGGTGATCTCCAGGTTGTCTACGGGCACCAGGCTGTAGCTGAAATCCTCCTCCTCTCCGCCCTCGTCACCATACTCTGTCTCGTACATGATCCTGACATTTATCTCGTCGCTCCTGCTGCTTTTGATATCAGGGCCTACGAAAGCGAAGTCTGCCACCTTTTTCTGCTCCTGCTCATCCATCCAGTCAACATAGACATCTGAGATGAACATGGCTCCTCCATCTATCTTTATCCTGACGTCTTTGAGCATGGCATAAGCATTAAGGTTCTGCACCCAGATCCTTATGTTCTTTTTCTCAAAAGACTCTATCTCATTGTCATCTTCCAGGTCGCATCTGATGATAACTCCTCTGTCCTTTATCACGGTGCTGTCCTTGAGGTTCTGCAGGGAGTATGTCCTGCCGTCTTTCTCATACTGGGCATAGAACTGAATATCTGCGACGCCTGTATAGATGCCCCTTATGTCAAACTCCCATGTCTTGGACCTGTTCTCCCTCAGCTCTCCGCTCCACCTGTATCTTCTTTCGCCGACCTTCTGCATCCTTAAAGGAGGATCGGTCACCTCTATGCTGTCCGGAAAAAGTATGTCAAGGTATTCTATCTCAGCCTCATCCTCTCCTGTGTCTTCATCGTCCGGGGCATGAGATAGGTTGATGGTGATGTTTGTCTCTTCGCCGACATATATCTCTTCCTTGAGTACGCTGGTCAGCCTCATGAAATCCTGCACCCTAAGATGTATCTCATCGCTGTACATCTCCTGCATTTCCAGTCCGTCAAAATAAGTGAGGTAGGCCTTGAGCTTCATGTTCACCCTGTCAGCGGCCTTTATGGTGTAGCTGAACTCCCTTTCATCCCCTGCGTCAAGGCTGCTCCTCTGCCAGACCGTGGCATTGCCTTCCACGCTTACGCCGTCTGTATCCACTATCTCTATGCCTTCTGGAAAATAGTCTATGAAACTGATGTTTGCTGCCCTAGCCTCTCCTGTATTTCTGATGGTCACGTCTATCTGGGTCTCTTCGCCTACGCTCAGCTCCTCTTCTCCTATAGTTCTGGTCATCTCTATATCAGGGTACCTTGAATAGAACCTTACCCTGAACTTTATCTTCTTCTCATCTATGTCCCAATCAGTGTCTGAAAAGCACACCTTTATCACATAGTTCGTGTCAGGAAGGATCTTGCATGTTCCCAGCTCGACAAAGTCAAGATTGTCGTCGAATCTCAGCAGAAGCTTGTCAGCGCTATAACCAAGGTCAAGGTTGAACACTACCCCGTTGACTGTCACAGATTCGTGCGAGAAATGCCACCCGTCATGGGTTATCTTTTCTGTTGCATCTACAGGCGCTGCTGCGATCGCCATGGAAAATATCAGCATAGCCAGTAGTACAGCAGCCCTCATTCCTGCTCACCTGTGGTCACCTTATCTATAAGCGATACTGGCAGGATCTTCATGAACCTGAATGACATGGTCTCAGGGTAGACCCTCAGGCTGCCTTCCTTGTTCTTCTTGAATATGAAAGCAGGATCCTTCTTGAGTGAGCTGCTCAGCATCTGCCCGAAAAGGTATGCCTTGAACTCTGTGTCTGAAGCTGCCATGTCATCAGCGATCTTTTTCCTGCTGAGGATATCTGTTTCAGGCTGCTTCATCTCCAGGTAACCTATCCTTGCGTTTTCTGACGCGAGAAGCTGGTCTGCCTGTTTCTTGCTGAACTCTGTCTGGTCCAGTGCTATGCTTTCAATATCATCAAAAGCCTGCTGGTCTATGATAAACAGCTTGTAATGATCGCCCCTTATGGACTGGTAATCCTTGTCGCTCAACATCTCTTCGTAGGCAGAGATCTGCTCTTGGGAGAGCGGGCTGAACTCTTCTGCCATTATCTGGGTGTATCCTGTTATCAGGCTTTGCTTTCCTGACTGTTGCAGAAGGTAAAGGTTTGAGGATGCTGGAAAGTTTTTCTTGAAATCATTGATATCTGAAAAAACTGATATCGCAAGCAGTATCATGCCTATGAGCACAAGCGCCAGGAAGAATTTGAATGTCTTCCATACGCTTCTGATAAAGGTATAGAAAAGGATAGTGACAACTAATACAAATACCACTATCAATATCATGGTGAGATTCATCATTCACCTCTTTTATGAGGGTTTTGAAATCCTGATAATATATAAATGTTTTGCAGGACCGTCAAAGCCATGGGTGAACAGCAGAACACTGGAAATTCCTGCCTCTTTGCGTGCGCATGGTCTCTGTTACCAAATATTTATATATCTGCAGGTATTTGCTGCTGTTATGGGAAAGAAAAATTTTTATGTTTCGCTTATGCTGGTGGCTCTGGCGTTGTTTTCAGCGCTTATCTCAGGATGCTCCGGTGAGGGTTCGGGATCTGATGCCTCATCTGAAGATGTTGTTGTGGCTGGTCCAGACAGCCAGGCAGATGATCCATCTGGTCAGACCAGCGCGTCTTTCACTGTCCACGAGATGGACTGGGGCCACAGCCTGTGCGATCTTGAAGGCGAGTGCGAGAGGAGGAGCAACCAAAAGTCCTTCAATGTTGCGTGCGCAAGGGTGATATACTCTGCTGACGCAGATATGCTCTGCCATCTTTATATCAACAAGAAGCTGAGGATCGATGACCCTATGACCCTTGGACATGAGAACATCGGCAGGGTCCACAGGCTTTCTGCAGGCCAGGACAAGATAAGGTCCCTTGATGATGACAATTTTCCTCTTTTCTATGATACAAGAGTGGAATGGTGCTGCGTCCCTGAGGACCAGCCTGAAAAGATCAAAGAAAAAGATTATGATATCTGTGAAGAGCTTGTTTTCAAAAAATATTGCGAGGGATAAACATGAAAAGAAATGTTATCGTTTTGCTTATGCTATTGTCTGTCTGCCTGGCAGCAGGCTGCTCTGAGGAAGCTTCAGAGCTTTTACAGGATGCTGGAGAAGCTGAGCCTGATGCTTCTGCTGAAGGCGATCAGGAAGACATTGAGGACAGCGAAGGGGATGCAGGCCAGCAGGAGCCTGGCGATGAGGATGATGTCGTGGAGACAGAGAACATAGACAGCCAGGAGGGGCAGGATTCTGAGCCTGAAATAGAGCCTTCTGAGGAAGAGCCTTATATCACCTTCACAGGTACTGACTGGAGGAACAGGGGCTGCAGCCTTTACGAGGACGAGTGCGAAAGAAGGTCAAGAAACAAGGATTACAACTCCGCATGCGCCCGCTTGCTCTACAGTTCAAACGCCAAGTATGTTTGTCATCTCTGGATCGACGGTGTGATGGCGCAGGATGAGGCTCCTGTCTTTAATGACCCAAAGATACCCAGGGTCTACCAGTTTGTGCCGTCCCTGACAGCTTATGACCTTAACGAAGAGATGTATTATTACAAAGATACAAGGCTTAAGCTCTGCTGCACAGTGGATGACACAGACAGGCTGAAGCAGAGAGATTATGATGTCTGCAAGACAGTGATCGTGGACCCTCTGTGCCCTGAAGGCTCATATTAAGCGTTTTTTTTCCTGCAGAGCCTGCTGATAGGGCAGCTGCTGCATCTGGGCTTGTTCTTGGTGCAGTACTGTTTCCCAAGTTCCACCAGCAGCGCATGATACTCATTGAATATTTTTGCCCTATCATCATCTGCCTGCTTTGAGTCCATGCTCATGGTCGCATGGTTTTTGGGTGCGCTCCCCTTCTTCCTGCTGACTGTTCTTTTGGGGCTGGCTTTTGCTCCTGACAGGCCATCTGCTGGTATGTTATCATGGAATATCCTCTGCAGCTCATCATAGCTGCAGTCTGGACTGCAGATCCCTGCTCTTGACATTATCCTCCTGGTATATGCGTCCACGACAAAGGATGGTTTTCCAAACGCGTAGAGGAGTATGCTGTCAGCTGTCTCAGGGCCTATGCCTTTGAAGGCAAGCAGTTCTTCTCTTGACAGGCTGCTGTTCTTTTTGAGCTGCCTTCCATCCAGACAGGCTGCAGCGATCTTCAGCCTTTCAGCTTTCTGGTTAAAGTAGCCTGCCGGCCTGATAAGTGCAGCCAGCCTGCTGGTCCTGGAATTCCTTATGGCATGGATGTCCATAAGCCTTTCTTTGTTCAGGCTTATCAGCGCTTTTTCCACATTCTTCCATGATGTGTTCTGCGTCAGCAGAGCGCCTGCGATCACCTCAAACCTCTGCTTTGCAGACCTGGGTCCTCCCCTGTATTCAGGCCTGGTCTTTCCTTTCGGTGTTGTGGGCCACCATCCCTGGCTTCCGAAAGACCTGAGCAGCTCATTGTAGATGTCATTTATCCTTTTCCTGATATGTTTTCCCTGCTTTTCCTGACTCTTGATATCCTGCCTGTCCATCTTTCAAAGGTATCTTTTTTTGCTTAAAAGCCTTTCGATATGTCATCAACCCTGGCTTATCGCCAGAGCCGCAAAAGCAAAAATTTTTTATAATATCTGGATTTGTTACAGAACTGTGTTAGGGGTATCATGAGAATCAAAGATGTAAACATGGATGGATGGAAAACTTCAGCTTTTTTTGACCCTGATATGTATGGAAGAAGGATCAATCAGGAAGATACTGAAAGCCATCATCTTGCTTTTCGGTTAAGCAACAGGAACAATGAGCTTGTAAGGTATGTTTTCGGACTTGATGGAAAGCTTCTTGTCTCTTGGATAGGTTTCCCTTGCTCAGATAAGGCAGCAGAGCATGCCAATTCACGCAGCGGGATCACGTTCGTGGATTATGATTCTATGGTTTATTCTGCCTGCCTTCCCACAGATGTCCGGAAGTTTGACCCTGCTGATGCAAAGCATTCAGAAAGGATAAAAAATGGTTATCTTCTTGCTTCTGGAATGTATGAGATCTTCAGGTCAATACCTGTGGTGCTCAGGCGGGAGATAGAGGTGCTTGAGGCCATCACGCAGTACGGGTCAGAACATGATTACTGCTCTCTCACTGACCAGAACGCACAAAGATTCCCAAAAGGATCTTTTGAGAGTTTGACACTGAAATGAGGGTATTGCCTTTGAAAAACATTCAAGCGAGATTTTCAATAAACAAAGAAAACTACTAGAATCCTTTTTTGTATACAAGGATAGTCTAAATCGAAAACTTTTTAAATGATAACTTGGCTGTCTCCTCATTATGCCCTCTGAATCAATCCAAACAATCAGAAGCTCTGACATGCAGGAGCAACCCCCATATGACGAAATCTCCAGCCTGCTTGCTGATTCAGGAGTGACTTATGGTTCATCTTTTCCTGAGATAGACAACAGGGCAACTGTTGAGTTTCCAGACAATGTTGCTATGCACTATCCCTGGACAGAGTATGTTTCAATGAATCCTTTCCAGGCATCCACTCCAAAGCCTGGTAGGGGATTAGTCATGCTTTACTTCAGCCGCTCTCCCGATGCCTCAGGTGAAGGCCTTATCACTGCTGTGGATTCCGGAAACATGGAAAGGGCGCGCCACCCTATCAGTTTCCTTGCATTTGTGAGGAACCTTAGGCAAAGACCTTATCAGAGATGCGTGATCCTTGCAAACAGCATAGCTCCTCAAAATGGTCAGCTGCTTGAGTGCAGGCTTTCTGCGCATTTCCCTGATATTGATATCCATCGTCTGGATTACAACGGGCCTGCTGCTCCCAGGGGCGTTGTGTTTGACCCTTTTACCGCAAGGCTGCAGGTGATGGATAGGGATTACAACTTGGCCCATAACCTACAGCCTGGCTACCAATAATTTTTTTCTTGGTTAAATATCTAAACATTATTCTTTTCTTTTTATACTGCTTGAGATGTATCCCCATACGCTTTAATATAACTACTTAAAGGTAGTAAAAAAAACGAAACATTTATATATAAGTAATACAGTCCTACCTTGCAGGGTGGTATCATGTCAAGGCTTTATGTAGGAGAACAGATACATTCGCTCATGGAAAAACTGGAAAAGCATGACAGCCTGGAAGATTACATGAGCATGGTGCATGAAGGGCTCCTAAATGCAGGAGACAGGATCATACTGCTTACTGTATCAGGAAGTCAGGAGGGTGTCCAAAGATGCCGCAGGGAAGACTATATGGTTGTTGATGAGACCTGTGTCAAGAGAATACCATGCGAGAGCCATCTTGATACTGGTCATGCAGCCCAGCTTTTGCACGACAGCCCATGGTACACCCTCATACAGAAAGCATAAAACAATCAGGATTGAAAACATGAAATACAAGATAAGCATATCAGTCGAAGAGGATACTATCAGAAAGATCCAGGACTGCATGAGGACAGGCAGGTTCAGGAACAAGTCGCATTTTGTTGAGTCTGCGATCAAGCGGTTCAGGGAGGCAGAATGATGCAGGCCATGCAAACTTCAAGGATTCCTGATGCGCGTAATCTGCTGCATACATATCACACGAATCATGCTGCGCAGCATGACCTCGATGCTTCTGTGCAGATACTTAGGGGTCTGCAATATCCTACAGGCCTTTTTGCAGCTGCTGCAAAGACAGTGGCTACAGGATATAATCGTGCGTGGATCCGTGATAATATCTACTGCTCCCTCGGGCTGGAAGCCAGCCAGAACAGGAGCGATCTCGTTAAGGTCTACCGCGCGCTTCTTGACATCCTTCTCAAGCATGAGGAAAAGATTGACTGGGCTGTGAAGAACAGGCCTACTGAAAGGTACCAGTACATCCATGCAAGATACGACCCAGAATCCATGGATGAGATATGGGAGGAGTGGGGAAACAAGCAGAATGACGCTGTGGGAGCACTTCTTTTCAAGATAGGAGAGCTTGAGAGCAAAGGCATCCGCATAATAAGGGATAGGCATGACCTGAGGATACTCCAAAAGCTTGTATGGTATCTTGAAAGCATAGAATACTGGCACGACAAGGATAACGGCATCTGGGAAGAGGATGAGGAGATCCATGCCAGTTCTGTAGGGGCATGCGTCGCAGGCCTTAAGCAGATATCAAAGATAGTCGATGTTCCTGAAGAGCTTATCCTTAAAGGCAGGAAAGCCCTTGACAGGCTTCTGCCAAGAGAGTCTGCAAAAAAAGAGACTGACCTTGCGCTGCTGAGCCTGATATATCCTTATGACATAGTGACCAGGGAGCAGGCAGAGAAGATACTCGCAGGGATCCACAGCATGCTTGAAAGAAACAGGGGCATCTGCAGATATGTCGGAGACCAGTATTACCACAAAGGCGGAGAAGCAGAATGGTGCTTTGGTTTTCCCTGGCTTGCCATCATCTACAGGTATCTCAAAAGGCCTGACATGTATGCTCTGTACATGAGAAAGACCCTTGGGATAATGAACAGGAAAGGGGAGATCCCCGAGCTTTATTTTGCCGGCTCAGACGAGCACAATGAGAACAGCCCTCTTGGATGGGCCCAGGCGCTGTTCCTGGTCGCGGGGAGATTGGGATGATAGACGGCAGGCATACGATGTATAATCCTGCTGAGAGAAAGATAGACCTTGTCAACGAGCAGACCTTCAGGGAAACCCTTGACCAGTACGGGCTTGACTTCAGGAAGGCCTCAAAGGTCGTGTTCAAGGTGGGGTCTGATCTTATCGATCTTCCTTTTATCTCTTATCTGCATGAGAACCTTGAGAGGGTGATGCAGGACAGGGTCCAGCCTATCATAGTCACCTCCGGAGCCATCAAGACAGCGAAGAATGATCTTGGCATCAGGCTCAACGGAACCGGCGACCTGAGGACAGCCTATGCTGCTGTGGGTCAGCCGGTCCTGATGGATTATTACTCTTCTGTGTTTGGTTCAAAGAGGGTGGCGCAGCTCCTTTTTACCAGGAGGGACCTTGACCCTTCTATCGCTGATCAGTCATATTACCAGCAGGCTGTTGTAACACTTGAGAACTGCATCAGGAACAGCATAGTCCCAGTTGTCAACGAGAATGACAGTGTTGTCACAGAAGAGATAGAGTTTGGAGACAATGACAGGCTTTCAGCTTATGTGGCAAATGCCGTGGATGCTGATGTGCTGGTTGTCCTGAGCAAGCATGCCTTATACGACAAGAACCCTGAAAATGCAGATGATCCCGCTCTCATCGAGATAGTGCCCTTCGTAGATGATACTGTCAGGGGTTTTGCAGGACAAGACGCCAACTCCACAGGAACAGGAGGCATGAGATCAAAGCTGGAAGCAAGGCAGATCCTGGATCCCAGGATACCTTTTCTGATCGTCGAGAAAGACCCCAGATGGCCGTCCCTTCTTGACAGGGTCTACAGAGGTACCTGTATAGGCTCTGCAGCTCCAGAATAGGAAAGATACATTGCTTGATTCCTGAGCGCTTCTCATTCGATTTCTTCAACCAGCTCTATGAACATCGCAGAGCTCCAGGCCATTGCAGGGCACTGGGTGCCCTTGAATCTCCCAGCGCTGCTGGTTTCAGAATGATGGCCTGCTGCATTGTGCCAAAGGATCTCTTCAGCTGAAGCTTTGAGTATCCTGTCGATATTCTTCCTGTATCTTCTTCTGCTTATCCTGTGCATGACCATGGCTGCAAGGTTGTTGATCCAGAACCATGAGTCTCCCCTGTGGTATGACTGCACATCTTCCCCTGTGGATTCAGGGCAGAAAAGGGCGTTGTTTTTCTCTATGGTGCTGAGCCCTCCCCATCTGAGCCAGAGCTGCTTCAGGGCTGCATCAAAGCATCTTGTCCATTCTTTCCTGCTGAGCATCTCAGGATAGGCATATGCTGCTATGAAGATGTTTGGCCTGATGGTCCAGTCATCCAGGCCGTCTGCAAGCCACTCTTTGTTCCAGAACTTTTCCCTGACCTTCTGCCTGAGCTCGTTCTGGAGCTCTGCATATCTCTTCTGTTCTGACAGCTCGTGCATAAGCCTGTACATGTTCAGCCTCAGGGCCTGTATCTCGATCCTTGCCCCTGCCCTGTTGTCGCCGCCGAACTCTGTGTCCATCCAGGTCTCTTTTGGGCTGTTCCATGCAAATCCCTGTTTGGTGTGCTTTTCCAGCAGGCCTTCTATGGAGTATCTGAGCCAGTCCCTTATGCCTGTATCCTTTTTCTGCACCTTTATCTTGTCCATGGCGATCAGGTCCTGTATCCTCTTGAAAACCCATCCCACTGCATCCGCGCTTCCTGTCTCTGTCGAGGGGAACCTGTTTGGAACTCTTCCATCTTCCTGGATGTTCACCACGTCCCTGAGCAGGATACTCCTGGCCTCATCCTCCATGTCCGCTGACAGCAGGGCCTTGAGCGATACTGCCTCATCCCTGCCCCAGAACTGGAAGAACCATGGCAGGCCTGCAAATATGCCTGTCTCTTTCTCTTTCATGGCCACCAGGCTCTGCAGGCTGTTCTTTGCGCAGATGTACGCCATGGATATCTCTTTATCCTTTATCTTTATGCCGCTCCTCTGCACTGACCTGTCCCTCTTCCTCTTGAGCATCTTCAGGTTCTTGAGAACATGCATTGCCTCCCTGACTGCGCTTGCCTTGTCTGCTGATGCTGCAAAGACGAATCTTTTCCCTTTGAGTACAGTTGCCTCATACACATACCTGTCGTTCGGGTAGCTGTGTCTCTCATAATCCTCTTCATAATGCTTTTTGACCCACCTGTCAGGCTCCTCATGCCCTTCGATGTCCCCTGCGATCGCCAGGTAGACCGAGTATTCTTTCCTGCTGTCAGTGCTGTCTTCTCTCTTGTCTGTCCTCTTGGTGAAACTGATGATGAGACATCCCTTATCTTTGGTGATGCTGTATTCCCTTCCCCACTCCCTGGTGTCATAGCCTTTCCTGACATCAAGAGACAGCCTGATTCTTGCCTTGTCTTTCAGCTCATAGCAGAGGGCGTTTATCCCTTCTGGGACAAAATAGCTCTCCTGGTTATCGCCCCTCTTACGGCTGACCTGGCTGAAGCTGTTCCGGAGTTCTGAGACTTCGCCGCTGTCTTCAGGCGATACGCTCTCGATCACCTTGTAGACATCTTCCTTGTCTGAGAAGAAGAACCCTTCAAACTTGCTGCTCAGGATCTTCCTGAAGAAGCAGAACCCCCCTATCCTGTTGGTAAGGAGGAAGCCTGCATTTTCAGAGGTCTCTTTGCTGATCTCCTTGCCATCCAGTGAATGTATTATCCTCAATTATCGCACCCCCGAAACATCATATATCCTGCCGGCTTTTGATCCCTGCAGGACCCCTCAAAAACCTTGATCACCGTGTCCTTTCCACAGCAAGGTTGTGCGCCTTTATGTAGTTCTCTACAAGTATGCTCCAGTCAGCCAGGCCTGCAAGCTCTTTAGCGCTTATCTTGTTCTTGATCCTGCCTTTTGCGCTAAGTTTGCAGTAGTCGAACATGACCTTGGTCAGCTGCTTTATCACGTCCTCGTCAGGAAGTCCCATCCTCTTGAGGACAAATATCCCCTGGGCATCCTTGTTCCTGTTCCTGCCCTGTATGTACCTGCCGAATCCTGCAAGGTCTGTGGTCACGCTGCTCACTCCCAGCGCTCCTGCTTCCAGAGGTGTGTAACCCCACGGCTCATAGAATGATGGGAACACTCCGAGGTGGGCTCCCTGCATGCTCTCGTAATAGCTTGTGTTCAGGAGCCCGTCCGCGCCAGTGAGGTAGATGGGATAGAATATGATCTTGACAGGGTCATCCTCCTTGTTGTCCAGTCCAACCTCCATGAGCGTGCTGATTATCTGGTCGTGGGGTTCGTCATACAGGTCATGCGTGGATAGAGGGGGCAGTCCTTTCTGCTTGAACTTGAGCAGCTTGCTCTTTGTTTCCATCAATAGGTCAGGGCTCATAAGCTCCTCTTTCCTGATATCTTTCTGTTCAAGTATGTCGTCCAGGAGCTTTATCTTCATGTCCTCCCATTCTTCCTCAAGCCCGTCCTTTATGTCCTCGTATCTTGTCCTGTTTTCCAGGAGTGTATGCTTGATTCCCCTTATGTTTCCCGGCACCCAGAAGAAAGCCACCACCTTCCTGTCTGACTTGGCTTTCTTGAGTCTCTCGTTCAGCTGGCCCAGCGCTCTTATGTATATGTCCACTCCCTTGTCATGGAACTCGTATCTTCCTGCCAGGAAAAATATCAGGGTCTTCTGTATGTCAAAGGTGTAGTACGGGAAGAAGTAATATGATATGAATTCCTTTATGAGGTTCTTGAATGTCTTGTGCTTTATCGCTGACTCTTCAAAGGTCGGAAACTTGTCCAGGTTAAGGCCGTTGAGCAGGAGTACGTCAGGCTTCCTTTTCAGAAGCGCCTTTGCCTCTATCCCTGTGATCTCGCTCACTGTGGTGAACACGTCAGCGTTGTCCGCGCATCTCCTCTCTGCAAGATACTTTGCCTGTATGTGATGCTCGTAGGCTGCCTTTACAGGGTCGATGTCATCCATGATCTCGTAAAGTTTTCCTGTGCTTGCCAGGGTCCTGCCCAGCATGGTGGCATGTGTGGTGAAAACAGTCCCTATCTTTGCATCTGTCTTCTTGAGGTAAAGCAGGGCTGCGCCTGCCAGCCACTCATGGAACTGGGCGCTTATCTTTGAGTCAGGGTTTGATTTTGCGAACCTCTCAAGCACCTTCCCCACAGCGATCGCCCATATCATGGGCTGGTCAAAATCAAAATATTCTGTCCCAAGGCTGTCTATCTGATAGTTTTCCCAAAGCCATCTTTTCCAGTCATTGAGCTTACCTGTGAAGTTTGAGAAGTCCACTAGCACAACATTTGGCTCCCCGTCTATTAGCCACTTGCCTGCATGGAGTATTATGCCTTCGTTCTTGAGCTCCTCGACTATCTTCTTTTCGCCGCTTATGAGCTTCTCCCCCTCTTCAGGAAGATGCTCCTCGAACTGGCCCGCCACCTTGTCTGCGAAATAAGGGCCTATCAGAAAATAGCCGTCCTTGTAATGCTCCACCATCTGTGCAGCCTTTGACTTGACCACTGTGAAGATCCCACCTACCTTGTTGCAGACCTCCCAGCTGCACTCAAAAAGCATGTCGGACTTTAGACTGATCATGTAGTCTGTTTGAAGTCCAGATTATTTAAATGTTTAACACCACTATCAAATGCTAATTATATCTCTGGTTTTTTGACAAGATTTAAATGTATGCGTTTGATTTTCTCTTCTCATGGAAATAAGGATCGACAGCCTTGTGGAAGGCGCAAGGAGAGCAGAAGGTCTGGTGGTGGTCATCGACGTGTTCAGGGCTTTCACCACAGCAGCATACATCTTTGCGAACGGCGCAGAAAAGATAATCCCTGTAGCTGGGATAGACGAAGCCCTGGAGCTCAGAAGGCAGAATCCTAATTACGTGCTTACAGGTGAAAGAAAAGGTGTCATGCCTGCAGGTTTTGACTACGGCAACTCCCCTTGCATCCTCCAGGACACTGATTTTTCTGGAAAGACTGCTGTGATGAGCACAAGCGCAGGCACCTGTGGCATCATCTGTGCAAAAAAGGCAGGTGAGATCGTGCTCGGCAGCTTTGTCTGCGCAAAAGCGGTCGCTGATTACATACTGAAGAAAAGGCCTGATACAGTTACCCTGGTCGCACTTGGCAATGCCGGGCTGAAGAAGACAGATGAGGATGAGCTCTGCGCAGCCTATATCAAGGAGCTTCTCCAGG
>WJKB01000039.1 GCA_014729345.1 Candidatus Woesearchaeota archaeon | reverse complement strand
GTCAAATACAAGACAAAACAGAAGAAAACAAAAAAACGAAATAGAGAGACAAAGTCGAACGTAATTCGTTTTTTTGTCTAGAAGAGCATTGCAAGTCAAATACAAGACAAAACAGAAGAAAACAAAAAAACGAAATAGAGAGACAAAGTCGAACGTAATTCGTTTTTTTGTCTAGAAGAGCATTGCAAGTCAAATACAAGATATGGTCCCTTTTTGTAACAGACAAAGTGACAGCAGTTTGTCCCTATTGTCTCATCTTCTAGAAGATAACAAGGGGTATTCCGAACAGCGCAAATATTGCTATGAGTATGACAGCGATGATCACCTGCAGCAGCCATGCTAGCGCGCTCCTGACCCATCCGATCCTGAACATGAAGCTGTAGATGAACAGAAGAGCTACTGCTGTAAGGACTGAGCCGACCCATCCTACCTTTATGATAAGCCCAATCACGAACGCTGCCAGCGCCACCAGCAAGTTTACTATTATTACCTTAAGGATCGTGGCTTTTCCTCCCAGCATCTTGACTGCAAGCCAGAGCGGGATTGCAGAGATTACAATTATAAGAATCTGTATAAGTATCTTTACGATAAGGTCCATCACCATCTTATTTCACTATGATCCTTCCTTCAGTGCCCTGTTTTCCCACGAACACTGCATCAACATACTCAAACTCTCCCTTTTCTTCAAACGTATAATTGTAAGCATCTCCGGCGTATAGAAGGTCGCTTGCCCAGTTAGGGGTCTTGTCATAGCTTCTCCTGGGCCTGATCTTGTAGTAATGCTTTGAGTCAGCGGGCTCAGCATTAACCCACTTGATTGTCATACCTGGCCTTATGGTCAGCTCTTTTGGCACGAACCTGAAGTCCTTTATCTGCACTACTATCATGCTGTCATCCTCAGGCTGGAGCGAGATATCAGTCTGGTTGTACTGCATCTCACCCTCATCTGTACCTGTCTGGTTGGTATCCTGGCTGCTGTCCTGTTCTTCATCAGGCTCTTCATCGTCCTCTGATTCTACCACAACCTCATCCTCTTCCTGCTCTGTGTTATCAGGAAGGGTCTCGTCTGCCTGGGTAGCATTCTCATTGCCTGTATCAGAACTGTCCTCTCCGCATCCAGCCAGCGTCAGCAGCGCCACGACCATGATCAAAGCTATTGCTATTTTCATGTTATTTGGATAAGAACCGGTCATATTTAAATCTTTCTTACCTGACATCATTCTACGATTATCTTTCCCCTCATCCTTGAAGGATATATGACATCTATATATGTATATTCCCCAGGTTTTGTAAATGTGTGCTCAAAGCTCTCTCCAGGCATGATGTCCAATGACCTGAACTCGTTGTAGTGCGCAGAAAGCCTGTGCCTATGCACAGGCCGCTGGTCAGGGTCTTCGTCATTCACCCACCTGACAGTGTCATGGACCTTGATGGTCAGCTCTTCTGGATCGAACTTGAGGTCGTCCATCACAACTGTGTGCATCTGTGATCCTGACACATTGATAGGCTTCTTGTCTTTCTCGTATATGGTGCCTCCTGTAGTGGTTGTCCCGCCTGTGATAGAAGTGGTGTCCTGGGTATCGGTTATCTCATGCTCTTGAGGCTCTGGCTGGGTCTCTGCCTCTTTCACAGCCCTGCCTGCTACAGGAGGTACAGGATTATCTACGTATATGATCTCATCGACAGGCTCGCATCCTGCAAGCATCACCTGCAGAAGTACGACTGCGCCCAAAAACATCCCCCCAATAAATCTCATTTTATTACTATTACACAGTACTGATATAAAAATGTTACGGTGAGGGGGTAGCCGGTGACTGCAAAGCGCAACAAGCAGGTGCTGTATAGACAACAAAGGCTGACAAGCTAAACCAAAGATTTTTTATATAATCCTTTTTTTCATTTTTGCCATGAGGGTGACAGCAGACTTACACATACACAGCAGGTTCTCCAGAGCTACTTCCAAGCAACTGAACCTTGAAAATCTTGAGAAATGGGCAAGGGTGAAGGGGCTTAATCTGCTGGGTACAGGCGATTTCTCGCAGCCGGACTGGAACAAGGAGCTTAAAGAGCAGCTTACAGAGGACGGATCAGGTATACTCAAGACAAGATCAGGCTTCGGTTTTGTGCTGCAGAACGAGATATCACTTATATACACTGATGCAGGCAAGGGCAGAAGGGTGCATATCATCATGCTTGCTCCGGATTTTGGCGTGGTGGACCAGATAACAGAGTACCTGAAATCAAAAGGCAGAATCGATTATGATGGAAGGCCTATCTTCAAGATACCCTGCGATGAGTTTACATATGAGATGAAGAAGATATCTGATAAGGTTGAGGTCATCCCAGCGCATATATGGACACCATGGTTCAGTGTCTTCGGAAGCAAATCAGGATTTGATTCTATGGAAGACTGCTTCAAGGACCAGACAAAGAATATCTATGCGCTTGAGACAGGATTGAGCTCAGATCCTCCGATGAACTGGAGGCTTTCTGCATTAGACAGGTACACGCTAATAAGCAATTCTGACTTGCATTCTTTCTGGCCCTGGAGGATAGGAAGGGAATGCAATATCCTGGACATCGACATGACCTATGATTCTCTTATCAAGGCGCTGAGGACAAGGAAAGGGATGGTTGCGACTGTTGAGGTGGATCCCAACTACGGCAAGTACCATTTTGACGGGCATAGGAACTGCAATGTCTGCCTGGACCCGAAGGAATCCAACAGGCTCAACAGGACGTGCCCAAAGTGCGGAAATCCTCTGACAGTAGGTGTGCTTAACAGGGTAGAGGAGCTGGCAGACAGGCCGGAAGGGTTTAGGCCAGAGAATGCTGTTGATTTCAAGAGCCTTATACCTCTTTCAGAGATCATATCAATATTTGAGGGAAAGGCTATCGCCACAAAAGCTGTGTGGAAGGTCTACAACAAGATGCTGAAGGTTTACGGAAACGAGATGAAGATACTTCTTGAGACCCCGCTTGAAAGGCTCAAGGCAGTGGTAGATACTCCTGTAGCAGAGGCCATCATAGCCAACAGGGAAGGCAAGATAGAGGTGAAGCCAGGCTATGATGGGGAATACGGGGTGCCTGTCATAGGAAAGTCTGCTGAAATTGCTGCAAAAACTCCAAAGACTGCAGCTGCTTCAAAGCCTGTTCTGCAGGCACCTGGCCAGGACACTTCTGTGAAGCTGGCTCAGCCTGTGTCTGAAGAGAGATATCCTGTCAGTGGTGGCAAAGAGCAGAAGCAGACAGGACTCGGCGATTTCTTGTAGTCAGAAAAATCTTGTAGTCAGAAAAGAAAGCTTAAAGAAAAAAAGAAAGGTTCAGGATCAGATCAGCAGTTTGCTACCTGGCAGCTTATGACACAGCTCCTATACTCAGTCTTCTGCTGCCATTCACCTGTGCATGCAAACCCTATGTTCCTGGTGCACGCCCTGTACGAGCCCATGCCGCAGTAGATCCAGCATGCATCCTGGTCAGATATAAGGTCTGTGCATCTCATGAAGCATCCAGACCTGCTGTCATCACATATTGACCTTGCCTTCAGGTCGCATTCCATGCCAAGACCGGTCAGCGCAGCAAGGCAACTCTGCTGGCAGTTCTCTATGCAGCCCTCATTGCCTATAGTATAGGACCTTCCGCCTGCAGGTACGATGATGTTTTCTGGCTCCTGCTCAACAGCAGGTGCGCAGCCTGTGAGAATGACCATAGCTGCAACCATAACTGCAAGTATTGTTCTTTTCAATGTATATCCCCCCATGTTTCTGTTTGTAAATATGAAAAAGCACGCAATCTTGAATAAGTGTCATTAAACCAAAAAAAAACAAAAAAATAAAGGATCAGACCACGTCCACGAACTCAGGCGGCCTGTTGCTATCCCTGACAGTCACGACAACAGTCTTTTCTGTCTCGTATTTTCCATCAGACGCGGTAACAGTCACGTTATGCCTGCCTGCATCGTTGTAGTCTGTCTTTTTTGTGGAGCTTTTCATCCAGCCCTTGTAGGTTATGGTGATCTTGTCATTGTCAGGGTCTGATACAATCGGCTTAAGCTCGACTGTCTCCCCCTCAAAGACTGATACACCACTGACCTTGAGGACAGGCGGTTTGTTCTTTGAAAGTACCTTGATGAAAAGCGACTTCTGGTCCTTGAGCTTGCCGTCGCTTGCTGTCACAGTGACCTTGTGCGTACCTTCATCTCCGACCTTTGTCTTCCATCTTCCGTTCTCATCCAGAGGCTTGCTGAACGTATAGGTAACCTTGTCCTTGTCAGGGTCCGCAGCAGAAGGTTTCACAAGTAC
>WJKB01000004.1 GCA_014729345.1 Candidatus Woesearchaeota archaeon | reverse complement strand
GGCTTCTGTAGAGATGGCTGCAGGAAAGGTCAAGGTGATCGCAGGCACAGGCACAAACAGCACAGCAAAGACCATAAGCGCGACACAGAATGCTGAGAAGCTCGGAGTGGATGCTGCCCTTGTAGTGAATCCTTATTACAACAAGCCAACACAGGAAGGGCTTTACAGGCACTTCAAAGCAGTTGCCGATTCTGTTAAGATACCCATAGTCGTCTATAACATAAAAGGCAGGACAGGTGTCAACCTTGAGACTCCTACCCTTATCAGGCTTATAAAGGACTGCAGCAACATAGCTGCAGTAAAGGAAGCATCCGGAGACCTGGAGCAGATGAAGGATGTTATTGCCAATGCCCCTGCTGATTTCAGCGTGCTGAGTGGTGATGACGGCATCACCCTTGACCTCATAAAGGGAGGAGGCAAAGGAGTGGTGTCAGTGGTCAGCAACATGCTGCCGGAAAAGATGTCTGCTATGGTCCAGGCTGCGCTTGAAGGCAGGATGCAGGAGGCTGAGAAGCTTGACAGCGAGCTCCAGCCTTTCTTCAGCATGGCTTTTGTCGAGACAAATCCTATCCCTATAAAGGCTATGCTGGCGATGCAGGGAAAGATAAAGGAGGTCTACAGGCTGCCCATGTGCGAGCTTAGGCCTGAGAACAGGAAAAAGGTCGAAGGTTTCATGAGACAGAGAGGGATGATATGATGAAAAAACTCAAAGTGGGTGTATTGGGGGCAACAGGCATGGTCGGAAGGGAAGTGCTTAATGTGCTTGACAAGAGGGATTTCCCCATCGAGACCCTAAGGGTATATGCTTCAGAAAGGTCTGCAGGCAAGGAGCTGGAGACCAGGTGGGGCACGCTTGTCATAGAGAACGCTGACAGATGCGACTACTCAGAACTTGACATAGCTTTCTTCTGCATAGGAAGCTCATGGTCAAAAGAGAACTGGCCCAAGGCAAAGGGTTCTGGCTGCATAGTCATCGACAACTCGTCTGCATTCAGGTATGAAGATGATGTACCTCTTGTTATACCTGAGATAAATCCTGGTGCCATAGCAAATTCAGACCTTATCGCAAATCCCAACTGCACCACTGCTATCGCAGCGATACCCCTTTTTACGCTCCATAAGAGATGGGGGCTTAAGAAGGTCATCATCAGCACTTACCAGGCTACAAGCGGGGCTGGCAACAGAGGCATGGCTGAGCTTGAGGCGTCCACAAGGGAGTACCTGGAGGGGAAAGAGATAACGAATGAGGTGTTCCAGTGGCCCATAGCCTTCAACCTCATACCTCATATAGACACTTTCCAGGATAACCTTTACACAAAAGAAGAGATGAAGGTGACCTGGGAGACAAGAAAGATATTCAGCGCTCCTGACATCCCTATAAGCTGCACAGCAGTCAGGATCCCCACGATGAGGGCTCATTCAGAAGCTATAATTGCAGAGACCGAGAAACCTATCGATCCTGATGAGTTCAGGGAGCTCCTGGAGAAAACTGAAGGTGTTCAGGTCAAGGATGATCCTGGAAACAATATCTACCCCATGCCTCTCACCGCCTCTGAGAATTTTGATGTAGAGGTGGGCAGGATAAGGCAGAACATTGTATTCGGAGAGAATGGTGTAGAGTTCTTTGTTTCCGGTGACCAGATACTCAAAGGAGCTGCACTCAACGCTGTCCAGATAGGAGAACTAGTTGCAAAGCAGAAGTTGAGTGCGCAGTGATAAGATGATAAAAGGTTACAGGTAGGTATTAATATGCAGACCAAAAACAACAAGCTTTATCTGGGAGGATTGCCTGCTGAGGATCTGTTGGAGGAGCACGGCAGCCCTCTCTATGTCTATGAGGAAGACAAGCTTAGGGAGCAGGTAAGGAAGCTTTTCCAGGCACTGAGCTATCCCAGGGTAAAGCTTCTTTTCGCGTGCAAGGCAAACCCCAATATTGAGGTTATCAAGGTCCTGAACTCAGAAGGCATGGGCATAGACGCGGTCAGTCCCGGAGAGGTAAAGCTGGCCCTCCTTGCAGGGGTGAATCCTGAGGAAATACTCTATACAGGCAACAATTCAAGCGAGCAGGACTTCAAGGAAGCCATGGCTCACAGGGTTCTCTGCACCATAGGCTCCCTATCACAGATAGACAAGTACGGGAAGCTTTTTCCCAACACAAAGATAGCTGTGAGGATAAACCCTGATGTTGGTGCTGGAGAGCACGGGCACCTTATCACAGGAGGGCCTGACTCAAAGTTCGGCATCTACTATGACCAGGTGGATGAGATAAAGCATAGGGCCGCCAGGCACGGGCTGAAGATAGCAGGCATCCATTCCCATATAGGCTCAGGCATACTTGACACAGCAACCTATATCAAGGCGATGAATATGGTCACAAAGACAGCCAAAGAGTTTGAAGAGCTGGAGTTTGTTGACTTTGGAGGGGGGATAGGCGTGCCTTACAGGCCTGACCAGCAGGAGATAGACATCAAAGGTTTCGGAGAAGATGTAAGCACCTTGATGAGGGTTTTTGCCAGGGATTACGGCTCTGAGATAGAGTTCAGGTTTGAGCCAGGCAAATATGTATCATCACAGGCAGGCTTTCTTCTTGCTGCAGTCACAAACATAAAGACAAACCCAAAGCATAAGTTTGTGGGCACTGACACAGGTTTCAACCACCTGATAAGGCCCACGATGTACGGGGCTTATCATCATATCCTCAACACCACCAACATGGAGGGAGAGAAAGAAAAGGTTCTTGTTGCAGGCAATATCTGCGAGTCAGGAGATCTTTTCACCAGGGATGAGGACGGGCCTGTGGACAGGGAGATCCCAAGGATAAAGGAAGGTGATGTCCTTGCTGTCTGCAATGCAGGAGCTTACGGCTTTGCCATGAGCAGCCAGTACATAATGCGTCCCAGGCCGGCAGAAGTCATGGTTGGGGGTGGAAAGTCCAGGCTTATAAGGAGAAGAGAGACTTTCGAAGACCTGATAGCGACCCAAAAGCTGCAAAAAGTGTGACTCAGGATCAGGAACTGATAAGCCTCAGCATAAAGATTTAAATAGTATAGCTGCGTGATGTTTTTGGATGAAATATCTAATTATCACAGCAGATGATTTCGGCTATTCTCCTGTCTTCAACAAGGTTATCCTTGACCTTCTTGAGAAAGGTTATCTTACAAACACTACTGTGATGGTAAACAGGCTTACAGAAGAGCAGGGACAGCAGTTAGAAAGGCTGAAAGCCCTTCGGATATCCGGAGATATCAGCATAGGCCTGCATCTTGAGTTCAGGGACCACAAAAACTATGAAAAAGAGATACAGGAACAGGTTGCAGCTTTCCAGAAGATATTCCACAGGAAGCCTGACTATCTTGACATCCATAAGTATCCATCTTTCAAAGATTCCTTCAGGTCAGTGGCAGCTGAATGCAGGAACCTGCATGTTCCTTGCAGGAATACAGGCCCTGCTTTTTTGGCTGAAGGCATACTTTCCACCCCTGACAAAGTCTTTTTCGGGACTGTTAAGGACTTCAGCAGGATCAAAGAGTGGCTTGAGACCCTTGAGGACGGAGATTTTCATGAGATCCTTTTTCATCCGGGAAAACGCGACCCTGCATGCAGGTCCAGTCTGAACAGACAGAGGGAGCTTGATGCTGAGCACGTGGTGATGCTTGATTCTCAACTCCAGAAGCATGATATAAGAAAGGCGAATTATCTGGATTTCAAGGCTAAAAAGCCTTAAATAGCCTTTTTTTTACTGTTTTTCGCCTGAAATGCCCTTGTTATCGAAAAGTTTAAATACCATACCCAGCCTTACTTGAATTCTTAGAGGGGGTATGTATCGTACAAGTAAGAGAGGATGAAGACGACGAAGCTGATCCTTTTACTCTAATCATCTTTCCAGCAGGGGGCAAAGCAAAATGAGGATCTATTTTGCCAGCCAGTCCTTCTACCCTCATATAGGGGGCGTCCCCACCTATCTTCTTAACCTTGCTAAAGAGCTTGCAAACAGGGGTAATGAGGTTGTTGAGGTGCACCTCAGGCCTTCTGGAGAGGTCCACAGGGATGAGATCAAGGGCATAGAGGTTCACAGGGTGCCTCAGGAGCCTATCAACCAGGACATCATGCAGGGCTACAGCAGGTTCAAGGAAGCTGTCTATACCGAATGCCTTTATGATTCAGGCAAGTTCAGGATTCCCCATGACCAGATACCTGGTTATGAGGAATACAACAAGGTGAACCAGTATTTTGGAGAGCAGCTGCGGAACCTTCTTGAGCAGAAGCCTGCTGACATAGTCCATATACATGATTTCCAGCTTCTTTTCGGGTACAGGTACGTACCAAGGGGTATGCCCTGCATACTTACCTGGCACATCCCTTTCAGGTCTTCCATGTCAAGGCCGCTGGGAAAGTTTCTTATCAAGCACCTGAAAGAGTATGACAAGGTAGTGTTCTCATCGCCTGAATACATAAAGAATGCAGTAGATATGGGGCTTCCAAAGGAAAAGACTCAGCTGATCTATCCTGTTTCCAACACCAAGCTTTTCAGGCCTCTGAAGATCGACAAGGTCGCTGTCAAGGAAAAGTACGGCATACCTCCTGAATCTCCTGTCATACTCTGTGTGAACAGGGTAGGGCCAAAACTGGGGCATGAGCAGCTCATCAGGGCGCTTCCCAGCATAGTGAAGAAGGTGCCTGACACAAAGCTGGTCTTTGTAGGAGGGGATTCCATGAGCAGCAAGCTTTCAAAAGACAGGCAGGAGCTCAAGAAAAAGGTCCTTGATGTCATAAAGGAGCTTGGCATGAAGAAAAACATCATCTGGACAGGCACTGTAAATTACCATGACCTGCCTGAGCTCTATAACTGTGCTGATGTGGTCACCCTCTGCTCCAAGAACGAGGGTTTCGGGCTGGTGGTCACAGAAGGCATGGCCTGCGGAAAACCTGTTGTGGGGACAAGGGCAGGGGGCATACCTCTCCAGGTGGCAGACGGCGAGAACGGCTACCTTGTGGATGTTGGCGACATTTCAACTACCTCTGATAGGATCATCCGCATACTCAAGGACAGCGAGCTGAACAAGCGGATGTCTGAGAAGTCCCTGGAGATAGTTGACAGGCAGTTCAAGATAGAGAGGGCCATAGGGAAGCATATGGTGCTGTACAACTCCCTGATAACAGATAAGGACGAGTTCCGGAGGATAGATTACCTCAAGGCTTCTGATTTCAAGGCAATCATAACAGACATGGACAGGACCATAGTGGATCCTGCTCCAAAGCATGTGTTTGACCCTGGCGATTATGACATTGAGCTTCTTGAGGAGTTCAAAAAGATAGACTGCACAAAGATACTGGCCACAGGCAGGGTCATCAGGTATGTAAAGAGGCTGTGCACAGAGTTTGATGTCTGGGACTGCGTGATTGCAGAGAACGGCGCAGTCATCTATTTTCCCAAGACCCGGAAGACGATCACCACAAACACCTCTTACATGAAGAAGGCCAAGAAGATCATCAGGGATATGGACCTTCCTGGCGCATCCATAGGAAAGATAATCGCCAGCGTGCCTGTGAAGTA
The DNA here is from genome assembly GCA_014729345.1 of Candidatus Woesearchaeota archaeon. Classification (GTDB taxonomy): domain Archaea; phylum Nanobdellota; class Nanobdellia; order Woesearchaeales; family WJKB01; genus WJKB01. Next base: position 1,781 of record WJKB01000004.1, on the reverse strand, counting down.
TGAGCAGAAGGTCAAGGAAAAGCTGCAGGACCTTGCTGATCACCTTTCTTTCTTCAGGAACGTGGATGAACTCATGGTCCTTCCGCATGGGACTGACAAGGGCATGGGTGTGCGGCTTGCCCTGAAGCACCTCAATATCGATATCGACAAGACTTTTGTTATCGGAGATGCAGAGAACGACATGGAGATGTTCCTGAACCCTGGCTTCAAGGTTGCTGTCGCCAACGCTGACAGGAGCATCAAGAAGCTTTCAAATTACATCACAAAGGGCCCTTCCACAAAAGGTGTCAGAGAGATAATACGCAAGATCCAGGAAAACTGATCATCTTTTCCTGTTGAACATGACGTCATTGCACAGCTCCAGATAGCTCTGGAGGTGCGTGGTTATCAGGAACTCTTTTCTTACCAGCTCTTTTCCGTGCTTTCCCAGCTTCGCAGCAAGTTTCCTGTCTTTAAGGAGTTCGACGCACCTTTTTGCTGCCTGCCTTTCGCTGCTGACCAGGAACCCTGTCTTTCGGTTCTTGACCTGCAGAGGGATACCTCCGACATTTGTGGCCACCACAGCTGTCTCTTTCCAGAGCGCCTCTGTTACGGTAAGGCCAAAGCCCTCTTTCCTGGAGTTCTGGAGGATTACGTCTGACTTTCTCTGGAGAGCATTTACCAGCTCATCAGATTTTTTTGAGATTATATGTACATCCTTATCATCCTTTACATATTCTGTCAGCTCGTTGTACATCTCAGAGCTTTCAGGGTCATCCACAGAAGCATCTCCTATCAGCACAAGGCGGCAGTCCTTTACCTTTTTCTTCACTCTCCTGAAGATGTTGACCGCTCCTATTGGGTTCTTGCACTTGTCAAACCTACTCACCTGGCATATCATCGGAACTTCAGGGTCAAGGCCGTTCTGTGACATAATCTTCCTGCACTTTGCATCTGACATAGGCTTATTCTTAAGCGAAAGGGGATCTATGGCAGGAGGGATCACAACCTGAGGCATCCCAAGCCTTTTTCTCTTGTACTTGTTCATCGAGACTATGACCCTATCATACTTCTTTATATATTCCTTGAGGTATTTCCATGTCTGGGGGTGGGGGGTTGACATGTCAACATGGCATCTCCATATCCACGGCTGTTTCTTGTAATACTGCTGGACTATTGCCAATGGCTGGGGGTCATGCACCACGATCATGTCATGGTGCTTTAGATGGTTCATCAGGCTGTTCCTCTCGATCTCTTCCAGGTACACTTCATGCTTCTCTTTTGTAAGCTCCATGGGAGTGCCCTGCAGGGCGTTGAGGAACTGTTTTGTGACTGTGAAGAACGAATGCGTACCTTTTAGAAGCCTCCAACCTGTCTCTATCCCCAGCTCGTTCATCAGTATGACATGGGTATTTAGTATTTCTGCAACACCTCCTCCTGAAGATGTTGAGTTTATGTGCGTGAGGTGGACGTCAGAGACAGCAAGCTTGTATGACTGGTCCCTTATATCCTCAATAGTTTCCTTGCCCACATATTTGGCATAATCCTTGAGCTTCGGTATCATGGAATTACTATACAACTGTAGGTTTATAAATTTTATTCATTATCTGCCAGTAATGCTTCTTTTAAAGATCGCACATGTGCTATAGGTACAGTCTGGTCTAATACTGCTCAAATCCCATCCTATTGTTCATTATTATCCTGTACTCTGTCGTGAAAGGATCACTGTACTGCCTGTTCAGGATCTCCTGTTCCTTCTCTTCAGGCTCTTCAGCTTGTGCGCCTGCATGCTTTTGCTTTTC
>WJKB01000038.1 GCA_014729345.1 Candidatus Woesearchaeota archaeon | reverse complement strand
GAATATGAGTCAGGTTCATCCAGAAGGTCATCTGGGATAGAAGAGACAGTTGATTTCGCGATCCTCGATCCTGCAAAGCCGCCTATCCAGATGCCTATCATAGGAAAACAGGAATACCTGCAAAGATCCCAGAACCTGGAATTACCTGTAAGAATGCATGTTACAAGGCAGGGAAAGATACGGCTTATGATTCCCAGGAAACTTAGATACGATGGTGAGCCATGCGAGAGGGACGCCCGAACATTTGCGCATTACCTGGCAAAAAAGGGCTTCAGGGATATAGACTCCCCCTCATCTGTAGAGCTCAAGGTGCCTCTGGTCGATCCTGCGATGGAAGAGGATAGGTGCTATATGCGTTCGATAATGAGATATTATGATACCATAAGGGCACATAACAACACTGTCTTCAGCCATAATCCTGCAGTTTCTGCACAGGTGAGGCAGGCTGACATGGCTGAATATTCCAATGCCATAAGGGGCCTTTTTGAATACTATCCAGGACCTACAGTCATAGAAGAGACCCTGCACAGGCATGGGTTCGTGGACGTCACTGTCCACGAGAACAGCAACAGGGCATGGTGCAACATAGTTGCATTCAAGCCATGAAAACCAGCGAAAATATATCATGATCAGATGAAAACTGGCCCAGGAGGCAGTATCTATGTTTGACAGATACATCAGGATCCTTGAGCATGTCATCCTGAAAGACCCTGCTATCTCTTCAGACTGATCTTAACCAGAACGTTCTTATGCATCCTTTTCAGGAACTCCATCTTGTCCTCTATCCTCATGACATCCAGATGCCCCTGAAGCACCAGGTTGAAGGCAAAAGGCGTGGGCACGGTGGTATGTATCTCCTTTACCTTTACCTTCTTTGACTGTATGTCCTTCAGCACCTTCCTGGTGTTCTCTATGTCCATGAGGTCTTCCAGGACCTCCCTCCTGGCTTCCTTGAGTATCGAGAAGTGCGGGTCTATCCTTTTGACAGCAGACATCAGTATCATGGAGCTTACCTGCTGTCTTCCCACCCTCTTTCTCCTGCCCTTGTAGTTCCTGAGTATCATGAGAGCCCTGCCTGCACAGTGCCTGAACCTTCTCTTAAGGACCTCGCTCTTGTCTATGGCCATGTGCATGACCATCTCAAGCTTTTCTGCCTTGAGCATCCGGAAAGCGGACATAACGTTCACCCTCTTCTCGCTTGAAATATAGAACCCGTTGTCACTGATGCCCACATCCACATTCCTGTGCTGGGTCCTTGCGATGGCAAACGCTACCGCCCTGCTCAGGCAGTCATTCACCCTTCTTCCGTACAGTGTGTGGAAGACCACTTTCTTGTCTCCGTCCTCATCATAATGCTCCACAAGTATCTTCTTGTCATTGGGTATCTCTGTATAGTCATACTGTTCCCTGAAATACTTGTAGATCGCTTCTGCGCTGTTCTTGTCAACATAAAGGTACTCGTTTATGAACTTCAGTATATCTGCTTTTTTCTTCTTGTGGCAGAACTTCTCTTCCATCAGTCTCCTGAACTTGCCTATCTCCATGGCCAGGTCAAAGCTCAGGGGCAGCATCTCAGAGAACCACCTGGGCACTGTAGGTGGCCTGTTGGAGGTGGCTTTCACCTGCGCAACCATTCCCCTGCTGAACCTGAACTGGTATGTAGCTCCACCAAGGAGGAATATGTCTCCTGGCTTCAGCTTTTCCATGAAAGCCTCGTCGATCTTTCCCACGATCTGGTCCCCTATCTTGACCAGTATGAAAGACTCGTCAGGGATCGTGCCTATATTTGTCATGTAGATGACCCTTGCCATCCTGCCTTTTCTTCCTATCTTGCCGTTCTTGTGCCATATCTTGGCATAGATGTACCTGTCTTCAAGATCAACATACTCGCCTGCAAGATAGTCTATAATGTCGTCAAAGTCCTTCCTATGAAGCGTGGAATAGCAGTAGCTTTTTTTCACTATCTTGTAAAGCTCATCCACCTCCCATGTCTGCTCCAGCGCCATCCCGAACAGCTGCTGCGCCAGGACATCAAGGGCATTCGTCGGGATGTGGATCCTGTCTATCTTCCTCTCTATAGCTGACTTCAGAAGGACAGAGTTCTCCACCAGGTCATCCCTGTCAAGCACCAGTATCCTTCCCTTTGTTTTCTCATGCATCTGATGCCCGCTCCTCCCTATCCTCTGGAGCGCCCTTGCCACTGACTTTGGCGATCCCAGGCATATGACCAGGTCTATATAGCCTATGTCGATTCCCAGCTCGAGCGAGGTTGAGCAGACCACGCACTTGAGCCTGCCTTCTCTCAGGTCTGACTCTATCTGGTGCCTGTGCTCCTTTGACAGGGAGCCGTGATGCGCTCCGATCGTGCTTATCCCAGGAGTCTTTTCTATCTCGGTCTCCTCATCAAGGTTTTCTGTGTAGTTCTTCGGGAACTTCTCTTTCAGGTGATGCACTACCCTTTCTGTCGCAGCCCTGGTGTTCGTGAAGATAAGAGTGGTCTTGTGTTCCTGTATAAGCCTGTCCATCAGTTCGTACATCTTGTGGTGCATCACGTTATGGGTCGTGTCTATCAGATCAGGCACAGGGGACAGCACCTTTAGGTCCATCTTCTTCATGAACTGCACGTCGATTATCCTGCAGTTCCTTCTGGCCCCTGCCAGAAATTTCGCTATCTCCTCTATGGGCGCGATCGTGGCTGAAAGCCCCACCCTTGTCATGTGGCCTGAAAGCTGCGAAAGCCTCTCCATGCTAAGGCTGAGATGCACTCCCCGCTTGTTGTCTGCCAATGCATGCACCTCATCCACGACCATCCATTCCACATTCGTCAGATGCTCCTTGAACTTTATGCTGGAGAGCACTATGGCAAGTGATTCAGGTGTTGTTATGAGGATATGCGGAGGATTCTTGAGCATCTTGGTCTTTTCCTGCGGCGTCGTGTCTCCTGTCCTTACTGCAACTCTTATGCCAAGCTCTTTTCCTAAGATCTTTTCCATCTCTTTCAGGGGCTGTATGAGGTTGACCCTTATGTCCTCGTTCAGAGCCTTTAGCGGGGATATATATACGCAGTATATCTTGTCTTCTAGTATCCCTTTCTCAGCAGAATCCACAAGCTCGTTCAGGATCGCGAGAAATGCAGTAAGGGTCTTTGTGGCTCCTGTAGGGGCAGATACAAGTATGTTGTTCCTTGAATGTATCTCTGAAACACCATACAGCTGGGGGAGAGAGAAATCCTTAAACTTCCTGAAGAACCATTTCTTGACCAGAGGGTGCAGTCTATTTAGAAGTTCCTTCTTGGAGTCTGGTTTTTCTTTGAACTCTATCATATTGAATTTCAGAACACCTCTAAAACAGCCTATGCTGCACATCCATACATGTACCGAGGGTTTATAAATCTTTGTATTGGATTGGCTTTGTCCGGAATCCTATTCACAGGCGCTGTTCTCCAAAAGTATGAATATTGAAAAAGATATGAATCACTTTGTATGAGCGCATTCCCTGTTTGACTGCTATTACATCCCCAGGAACTTCAGGGCTCCGTAGACCAGGAATGCCGGCCATACAAATGACTTCAGCACTCCAAGCACTCCCATCCAGAAGCCTGTTGCTGTAGATATGTAATAGATCAGCGCTCCGATCCATCCCAGGCCGTATATCGCCCCTCCTTTGCATGAGGTTGCGAAATCATGCCCGCACTTGACTTTCTCTTTCTTCTTTTTTTCGGCCATGCTATCACCTCTGAAATTATTGCCGATCAGATCCCGGGAAACAGTGCCTTGATGTATATAAACTTTGCGAAGGAGCATGAAAATCGCAAACCTCTGGTAATGTAATGCCTTTTTGCACCTGATCTGGGTTTCAGGAGACAGCCCAAACCCTTGAGACAGGCTGTGTGACAATTGACGCTGTTACAGCCTTGTTTACCAGTACAGGGACAGGATTGGAGATGAAGCTTCAAGACCTGGGATCCTGCAGATGATAATCGAGGCAGAGACTGACATGCTTTTTGGACGCACCCTGTGCTGCAGCCATCTGGCACCGATCATAGCATTCTTCCAGCATGTACCCTCTCTACATCTTGCCTTTGACCCTGTCCACGAAGATATAGCTGTCAGGCCAGTCATCCTTTATCTTTCCGTCCTTCATGTTCACATGAGGCAGGTAGTTGTGGTGCCTTCTCAGTGTCTGGGTGATCTTTGCCACTATCACATCCTCTATGGCATCCTCTCCGAGCCTTGCCTTGACCATTGGGATGAACCTGCCGTTGAACTCTTCAACAAGTTCAGAGTCGCTCCTGGCCACAAGTATCAGCATGAGCATGAGCCTTCCTGACTTCTCTCCAAGGTATGACAGCGAGATGCAGCTTGCGTTAAAGACTATATGCTTCTTGTCATACTCAAGAGCCTCCAAGTATTCTTTTTTTGTTATCCCTATCCTGAATTTCAGCATATACAGCTGTTTTGCCTTGAATACTCCTGAGCCTGACTCCTCTGCATTGAAAGAGCAGTAATACCTCAGCAGGCTCTCTCTTTCAAGCGTTTTCCTTTTCCTGTTCACTGTCATGACAGGAACAGAGGTATTCTTTGATATCTGGTTGTCAGAAATCCTCGGATTTTTTATCAGTTCTCTCACTATCGCATGTTCCTGCTCGTCAAGGTAGCGTTCTTTCACGTTTTCACCCCACAAATATTACGGAATTGTTATATGTTTACCATTATACATGGAATAAGTATATAAATGTATTTAAATT
>WJKB01000037.1 GCA_014729345.1 Candidatus Woesearchaeota archaeon | reverse complement strand
CCTATCTACTTCGAAAAAGAGAAATCCAATACCATCGTGGAAGTAGCGATGCAGTACAACGCAAGCTTTGGTGAGCGCATATTTACTTTTGTCAACAACATTAACACGATCGAAGGGGGCACGCATCTTTCTGGTTTCAAGAGCGCGCTAACCCGTACAATAAATAACTATGCAGCCAAGAATAATGTCAGTGACTTCAGGCTTTCAAGTGATGATGTCAGGGAAGGGATTACTGCTGTCATTGCCCTGAAGGTGCCGGAGCCGCAGTTCGAGGGCCAGACAAAGACAAAGCTAGGAAATTCCGAGGTCAAGGGAATAGTGGATTCACTGGTCTCAGAAGGCCTTTCCACTTTTTTGGACGAAAATCCGGGCGTTGCAAAAGAGATCATAAATAAGGCAGTCAAGGCAGCAAAGGCAAGGCAGGCAGCAAGAAAGGCCCGTGACCTTGTGAGAAGAAAATCCTTATTGGAGGGCGCGACTCTTCCCGGAAAGCTTGCAGACTGCTCCAGCCAGAAACCTGAGGAATGCGAGATATTCATCGTGGAGGGAGATTCAGCAGGCGGCTCAGCAAAGCAGGGAAGGGACAGACGGTTCCAGGCCATCCTTCCTTTGAGAGGAAAGATCCTGAATGTTGAAAAGGCAAGGCTCAACAAGATCCTGGAAAATAAAGAAATCTCAGCAATCATCACGGCATTAGGCACGAGCATTGGCGAAGAGTTCAACATAGATAAGCTCAGATACCATAAGATTATAATTATGTGTGACAGTGATGTTGACGGCGCGCACATAGCAATACTCCTGCTGACATTTTTTTACAGATATATGGAAGACCTAATACTCAAGGGGCATGTGTATATTGCCCAGCCCCCGCTTTACCTTGTGCAGAGGGGCAGGAAAAAGGAATATGCGCAGAATGAGCGTGAAAAAGAACGCCTTATCAAGGAATGGGGAGACCGTGGAGTGCATATCCAGCGTTATAAAGGTCTCGGAGAGATGAATCCCACACAGCTCTGGGAAACAACCATGGAGCCGGAAAACAGGATTTTGAAGAGAGTTACTATCGAGGACGCTGTTGAAGCAGATACAATGTTTGCAAAACTCATGGGCCAGGAAGTCAAGCCCAGAAGGAAATTCATCCAGGAACATGCCAAGGAAGTGGTGAATCTTGACATCTAGCAACCCTCTAAAACAAAACAAAAAGTTTTATAAATATAATGCAAATTCTTGATAACCATGGCTAAAGCAGTTAGTGATAAGAAAGGAAAGGAAAAGAAACGCTGGTATCCGGTTTTAGCACCAAAGATATTCAATGAACAGGTTATCGGAGAGACACTCCTTTATGATCCTCAGCATGCACTGGGCAGGACAACCACTGCTAATCTCATGCACCTGACAGGAGATGTAAGAAAACAGAACATCACCCTTAAATTTGAGGTGAATGCTGTTGAAGACAATAAGATCCTTACGATCCCAAAGGCCTATGAGATGGGTTATTCATCCATCAAGAGGTTTGTCAGGAGACGGCAGGACAAGCTTGAGGATTCGTTGCTGCTCAAGACAGCAGATGGTAAAGAGGTCAGGATAAAGCCGCTGGTCATCACGAGGAGCACCACAAAGGGCTCAGTCAAGCATGCTTTGCGGCAGACTCTCAGAAAAGAGATAATAAGCTTTGTTAAGAAGAACACCTTTGAGGCGTTGTTCAATGAGATAATCATGTACAAGATGCAGATGAATCTCAAATCAAAGCTCAATGAGATTTATCCTATCAAGATTTGTGAAATCAGGGCTCTTAAGGAAGAGAGGGTATCTCCGCTCGGAAAAAGACAAAAAGCAAGAGCAGAAAGAGAGAGACTAGAGAAAGAAAAGGAACTTGAGAGATTAGAGAAAGAGGAATCTGGAAAGCAAGAGACTGAAGAAAAGCAGGAAACAAAGAAAGAAGCAGCAAAGGAAGAGACCAAAGATGAGCAAAAAGCAGACAAGAACGAAGTAAAGCAAGAGAAGGAAGAAAGCAAAGAAGAAGAGGAAAAGGAAACAGAGACCAAGAAAAAGAAATCAGAGAGCAAAAAGAGTTCAAAAAAGAAAAAAACCAAGGAAAAGAGTGAATAAACATGCCAAAACCAGTCATTGATTATGATAAGTGCAAAGTCACAAAGACATGCATAGATGTATGTCCAATGCAGGTCTTTGAAGAGGAAGACGAAAAGGTTGTTGTTGCTAAACCTGATGAATGCATCGGATGCAGGGCCTGTGAGGTCCAGTGTCCTGAGCAGGCAATCACAATAGAAGAGTAGACAGCAGTCTTTTTCTTTTGTTTTTTCAAATAGAAATTCATACAAGTATCTTATTCTATCTGCATTTTATTCTTTGTTCATTCTCCTGCTTGTTCTTTTCTCCCTTTAAACAAGAAGATGCAGCAAAAGATTTATATGGCAGAGGAGCGGACTTAAAATTATGAAGAAAGTCATTCTTGTTGATTCTCAGGACAATCCACTGGGTAAAGAAGAGAAGATAGCAGCGCACAAAGCCGGGGAACTGCACAGGGCTTTTTCTGTACTCATCTTCAATTCAGAAGGCGATTGGCTACTGCAGAGGAGAGCCCTTTCAAAATACCACTCACCGGGATTATGGACAAATGCCTGCTGCTCCCATCCTGCTCCCGGAGAGAAGACAGATGATGCAGCAAAGAGAAGGCTTGAGCAGGAGCTTGGGATCAGCTGTCCTATCAAAGAATCATTCACTTTTATCTATAAAAAAAAATTTGACAACGGTCTTACAGAGCACGAATACGACCATGTCTTCATAGGTTTTTCTGACCAGAAACCTGAGCCAGACCCAAAAGAGGTCATGGATTACAGATATCTTGCTGAAGACATTCTGCTCAATGAAGTCAGGGATAATCCGAAAAAATTCACATACTGGTTCAGGCAGCTCGTGTCAGAACATCTGGAGAAGATCAGGGATGCAGTTGAAAGTCATTAAGGGAGATATTACTGAGCAGGATACAGATGCCATTGTCAATGCTGCAAACTCCACTCTTCTGGGAGGTGGTGGAGTTGACGGTGCAATTCACAGCAAAGCAGGGCCTGCACTCCTTAAAGAATGCAGAAAAATCAGGGAAGAATCATATCCTGACGGTATTCCGACCGGAAAAGCAGTCATTACAAAGGGATATGGTCTGAAAGCAGGATATGTCATCCATACAGTAGGTCCGGTGTACCGCAAGGACAAAAACCGGTCCGGCCTCCTGAAAGACTGTCTTGTGAATTCGTTGAGGGTTGCGGAAAATCACAGACTGAAATCAATATCCTTTCCTGCTATCAGCACTGGTGCATACAGGTATCCGAAAAAAGAATGTGCCAGGCTCATGAGACAGGCATTTTCAGAATTTGATTTCGATTCTATACAGGAGGTTCGGGTTG